>NZ_JAUNHK010000002.1:2927-13536 GCF_030523985.1 Deinococcus sp. | reverse complement strand
ACGCGCTACCAGGGCCAGCCGCTCGATTTCACGGCCCAGGCCGACTGGCGAAATGGGCTGCGGGTCACGGGGCTGGTGTCGCATCCGCGCCTGCTGGTGCCGCTGCGCTACGGCCCCGATGGACTCAGGATTCAGAATGCCCGCCTGAACGCCCGTCTGCTGGCCCCCGTGTTGCCCGGCGCGGCAGGCGAGGTCGGCCTGAACCTGAACGTGCCGGGGCTGGACTGGCAGCGGGCCACCGGTCTGGCGCGGCTGAACGTGCAGGCCCAGGGCCAACCGTTGACCGGGACGCTGGCCCTGCGTGACGGCGCTCTGGACGGCGACCTGCGGGCCGGGCCGCTGACCCTCACGGCGCGGCGCGGCGCCCTGGCCCTGAGCGGCAAGGTGGCGGACCACGCGCTGCGGGCCAGCGGGCGGCTGACCCTACCCGCCCAGCTCAGCGACCTGCGGGTGAACGTGGCGGGGCCGTACCTGGGCGCCTCGGCAGTGGGGAGCCTGAACGACCTGCGCGGCACGCTCACCCTGCGCGAGCAGCAGTTCGGCGGCGCGGCGCGGCTGGTCGTTCCCGTGCAGAGTTTTCCGCTGCGGGCCTCCGCCACGGCGGGGCGGGTGCAGGTCTCGGGCCTGAGCTATGCGGGCGGGCGCTGGTCGGGCGGCTTGAACGCGGCCTACACCCTCTGGACAGGCGACCTCAAACGGGCCGGGCGACTGCGGCTGGCGGGCGGCGGCAAGGTGCTGGCGGCTTTCCCGTCGGGGCCACTGTCGGGGCGCGTGGGCCTGCTGCCGAGCGTGGGCGGCGAAGTCTCCACGTCCCTCACGCCCTTCGTGGGCCCCCTGCCGCCCGAAGTGCGGGCCAGCCTGCAACCGGGCCGACTCTGGGCCAAAGTCAGCGCGTCGGGGGCCGAGGTGCGCCTTCAGAACACCCGGTATCAGGGCGAGGCGCTGGGCCTGAATGCCGCCGTGTCGTGGCTGGGCGGCATGCGGGCGGCGGGACGCCTGACCCATCCCGGCACCCTCTTGCCCTTCGAATACGGCGGGGAGGGCCTGCGCGTCAGTGGCGGCGTGCTGAGTGCGCGGGTGCTGCGGCCCGTGCTGCCGGACGCGGCGGGCAGGCTGCGCCTCGACCTGAACGTGCCTGACCTCGACTGGGCGCGGGCGACGGGACAGGCCCACCTCGACCTGAGCGCGGGGGGGCAGCAGGCGCGGGGCGCGGTCACGCTGCGGGCGGGGCAACTGGCGGCAGACCTCGCCAGTACGCTGGGCGGGCAGACCGTCACCGTGCGCGGGCCGCTCTATCCCCAGGCCGACGCCGCACTGACGGTGGGCGGCGTGCGCGGCACCCTGACGGGAAGCGCCGAACGCGAATTGACCCTGCGGGCGCGGGGAAGGTGGGAGCAGCGCGACCTCGACCTGGTGCTGCGCGGCACGGGCCTGACCGGAGCGGCGGCGCGGGCCGACCTGAACGCGGAGGTGAGCGGCGCGACCCTGACTGCCTCCGCCCAACGCGGAACTGGCGCGGGACTGGCGGCCTGGAAGGTGGGCGGGCACCTGCTGGCCCCCGACCTGACCACCCTGGGCGGGCCTGCCGGACAACTCGGCGCGGCCCTGAGCGGCACCCTGAACGACCTGCGCCTGAACGCGGCGGGACAGGCGGCGGGCGTCACCTTCACGGCCCCGCTGCGCTACGCGGGCGGCGAACTGCGGGTCAGCGGTCTGCAGGCCCAATTGCCTTCCCAGACGGCGGGCGGGTCAGGACTGGGCGAAGTTACGGCGAGCGGCACCCTCTGGCCCCGACTGGCGCTCTCGGGCCGCGCCCGCTTGAACGAAGGCGCTCCCGGCGACTACACGGCCCAGGTCACGGGGAGCCTCGCCCGGCCCGACTTGCGGGTGCAGGGCCGCCTGAATGAAGGACTGGCGGGCCTGGACGCGGCGGGCACGCGCCTGGAGGCCCGTCTGCTGGGCCAGGACTGGAAACTCGACCTCAGCGGCGAGCGCCTGAGCGGAGAGCTGCGGGGCCGCCTGAACAGTGGCGCGGCGGCAGGGCTGACCACCGCCCGCCTGAACCTGAACGCCCGCTACCGCAGCGGCACGGGCGACGGCGGCACCGGGAACAATGGCGTGGACGTGGGCCTGAGCGGGCCGCTGGGCTGGAACGCCCGCCAGGGCTGGAGCGGCAGCGTGCGGGCCACGGGCGACGTGCCGGGCGGCCCCCTCGACGCCGTGCTGGACGGGCGCGGCACCCTGAACCTCGCCGGAAGCCTGGGCCTGGGCGAGCGGCAGGCGACCTTCACCGGGCAGTTGCCGGCGGGCTTGCCGCTGCGTCCCGGTGGCGAGCTGACTTTGCAGCGCGTGGACCTGGGAGCCTTCTGGAACCGCGCCGGGCAACTGCGGGCCAGCGGGCGGGCCACCCTGGGCGGCTCATCGTGGGACAAGCTGACGGCGGCCTTCAGCGGACAACTCGACGACGCGGCGGGCGAACTGTCGGGCGCGGTGCAGGCCAGTTACGCCGCCGGAGACGCCGAAGTGCATCTGCGCGGCGCGGCTTTGCAAGGGGACGCCACGCTACGGGCCGGACGCTACGCCGCCACCCTGAAGACCAGCCGAATTCAGGCCGCCCGCCTGCTGCCGGGCACCCTGAATCTGCCCGAACTGACCTTCGCCGGAGCCTTCGACCTCAGCGGCACACTGGCGGGTGGCCCCGAGCGCCTGCGCCTGCAACGCGCCGCCCTGCGTGGCCTGCACCGCGAGGCTGGCCCCTTCTCGCTTTACGGCGACGCCGAATACGACCCCCGCCTGGAGCGCCTGAGCGCCGACCTGCGCGGCAGCCTGCGCGGGGGGCAGGTGCGGGCGCAGGGGACGCTGCCGCAGGGCCTTCAGGTCAACGTGCGGGACGTGGCGGCGGCCTACCCTGGCGCGGCGTCGTTTGGACAGGGCGGGCAGGGCAAGCTGGGTGCCGACCTGAACCTCACTGGGGCGCTGCGTGACCCCCACCTCGCCGGAAAAGTCACGGGCGCGGTGCAGACGGAACAGGGCCTCTTCGACCTGCTGCTGACGGTGGGCGGACAGGTGCGCCGCCTCGACCTTCATGCCCGCGTGCAGGCGTCCGGGCAGGCGCGGGGCACGCTCTATGCCGAGGCTCGGCAACTCGACGCCACCCAGCCACAAAACGGGCGAGTACGGGTCTACGGCACGCTGGCCAGCGCCCAGGCGCGGGTCAAGGCCGACCTTGGGGGGATCTGGCCCCGGCTGGCGGGCGACCTCAGCGCTACGGTGCCGGGTCTGCCCACGCCCGTCACCCTGCGCGGGGACGGGGCGGGGGGCTACGACGTGGCAGCGGGCGCCCTCGGCGGCGGGCAGGTCACGCTCACGCCGGGCGAGGGAGCCGTGCCGGGGCTGACGGGCCGACTCACCCTCAATCCTCTGGCGCTGGCAGAAGGGGCACAGGGTCAGGCGAACGTCCAGGCCGACCTCGGCGGCACCCTCGCCGCGCCCACCCTCGCCGCCACGCTGGACACGGCGGGCGTGCAAGTCGGCGGGGCTGGCCTGCCTGACCTGCGCGGCAGCGTGACGGGGCGGCTGAGCGACCTCTCGACCCTCAGCGGCAGCTTTGTTCAGAACGGGGCCGAGGGGCCAGTCGCCTCGCTCAAGGGCCAAACCCTCTCCCTGCTGGGCCTGCGCCTGGAAGGAGCCGGGGCCACCGTCACCCTGCGCGGGCAGGCCAGCCCCGGCGTGGCGAACGTGACCGCCCAGGCGACGGGCACGGTGGCGGGCGAGGTCAAGGCCAGCTACGACCGGGGCAGCCTCAGCGCCAGCGGGCAGGTCAGCAGTCAGGGCGTGCAAGCGGCGCTGGACGTGCGGGCCAACACCTACACGGGCTGGGCCGGGAGCGTTCGCGTGACCGGGGGGCCGCAGGGCGTCCTCACCGAGCCGCTGGCCCTCAAGCTCGGCGGAGCCTATGCCCATCCGCTGCTGACGGGCGAGGGCGGCCTGCTGGGAGCGCGGGCGCGGGTGGTCGCCGGGTCACGCGGCGTGCAGGTGCGGCTGGTGGACGGGCCGGACGCCACCGCCAACGGTCTGGTCGAACTGCGCCCCGACGAACGCGGCGAGTGGCAGTGGCACGGCGCGGCCAGCCTCAGTCGCCCGGAACTGGCTTTCAGCGTCACGCCGTCTGGCCCACTCGCTGACCCCGACCTGCTGCTGACGCTGCGCCGGGGCGAATGGCGGGCGAGCGGCAGCGCCGGGCTGACCCAGGCCGACCTGCGCCTGAGCGACGGCACCCGCGAAGGGTCGCTGACCTGGAAAAACGAGCAACTGCGCGCCGACCTGCCGGGTCTCGACCTCTCGCGCCTGGGCGTGCGGGGCCTGAGCGGGTCGCTCTTTGCGAGCGGGCAGGTGAGCAGCCGCACCCAGAGCGGGGCGGTGCAGTTCCGGGTCACGGGGCTGACTTCGCCGCAGACCATCCCAGTGCTGGGCCTCGCGCCTGCGGGCGATATCGGCGGCACCGTGACGCTGACCGGGGGCCGCCCCAGCGTGCAGGCCAGGGCCGACCTGAACGCCGGAACCCTCGACCTCAGCGCCGTGCAGGTGCCGGGTCAGGGCGGCGTGCAGCCCCACTGGGAAGGACAACTCGGCGGCACGCTGCGCCGGGGAACAGGCCAAATCGTGCTCGACCTGCGGGCGGCAGCGGGCAGCCTGAGCGGTGGGGCCGAGGTAAAGGGCTACCCCCTCGACCTCGCGGGGCAAAGCGTGACCGCCGACGGGCAACTGAAGCTGGCCGGGCGCACCTTCAGCGCGGCGCTCACCGCCCGCAACGGCATGGGCAGCGCCCGCCTGAACGCTGCGGGGGGCGTGGCGGACACCCTGCCCAGCGTGGGCGCACTGCTGGCGGTGGCCCCCACCGGAGACGGCTACGACGCCCGCGCCACCCTCGACGCCGTGGACCTCGCCGCACTCAAGATTGCGCCCGGTCTGGCGGGTAAGGTTTACGGCGCCGCCAACCTGAGCGACGGCGGCTCGACCTTCTTCCTGGCGTCGGACGGGGTGCAACTGGGCGAGAAAAACCTGCCGCTGCGTGTCGAGGGCACGCGGGTCGCAGAAAGCTGGCGGCTGCGCGGCTTCCTTGACCGTTCCGACTTCACGGCGGGCCTCAGCGGGGGCGAGGTGTTCGGGCAAAGCACTTTGCAGGCGTTGCCGCTGGGCGCCGTCGTGGCGGCCTTCACGGGCACCACGCCGGGCGAGGGCGTCGTGACCGGGGTGGCCCGTTTCCGCTTCCCACTTTCCGACCCCCTGGCGGGCCGCGCCTCGGTCGTCGCCGAGCGCATCCGGGTGAGTGCCGAGCGGCAGGAAAACGGGCAGACCGTCACCGAAACCCTCACGGGCACGGGCAGCCTGGACTATGCCGAGCGCGAACTTCGTAGCATCAACGTGCAGCTCGGCGGGGCCGGAACCTGGGACGTGCGCGGGCAGTACACCCGGCAGAAGGTGGATGTCAACGCCCGTTTCACCGACGCCACCTTCACCCCGGTGCTGCGGCTGGTGCCGGGGCTGGCCGACCTGAACCCGGCGCTCCAGGGAACCATTCTGCTCAGCGCCGCCGGAACCTACGACCGCCCACGCGGGCTGCTGCGGGCCGAGAATCTGGTGGGCGAAGTGGGCGGCCTGACCGTGCGCGTGCCGAATTTCGCGGGCGACTTGCCCGACAGCGGGGCGTTTACAGCGGGCGGGCGCATCCAGACGGGCGGCACCCTGGGGGCCGACGGTCAGGTGGACGTGCGCGGTCAGCTCACCCTGGGCAAACTCAGCGACACGGTGGCGACCTTCAGCGGCCTGTTCGCGCCCGAAGCCCTCGGCCCGCTGCCCAACACCACCCTGACCTTGCGCCAGCAGGGCGACACCGGCTGGCGACTGGAAGCGCGTAGCCGCAGCGTCAACCCCGTCAGCGGCGCGGGCACCCTGACGCTCGAAGGTGACCTGGTGCCGCGCTGGAACCTGACCCTACGGGCCAACAACTACAACCTGCCCATCGCCGCCATCTATGCCCGCGAAAGTGCGCTGACCGGAGAATTCCGCGTGGTGGACGGGGGCGATTTCGTGCGGGTCAGCGGCGAGGGCGACTTTGCCCGCCTGACGCTGGGCCGGGTAGACGCGCCCGATACCCTGCCTGCGGCTCCCGGCAAAACCACTCCGGGCCAGAGCGGTGACACCTTCGTCAGCCCACTGCCCGAGCAGTACACGACGTTCGCCAAGCCTGCCGCCACGGGCGGTGCAGCGGGTACGCCACCTGCGACCCCGGCACGGCCGCTGCTGGAGCGCATCCTGCTCGACGACCTGCGCCTGCGGGCTTCGGGTGGTATTCGCCTGGACGAAACCCTGGCCCGCGCCGAATTCAGCACGCCCGGCCTGACCGTGTCCGGCACGGCGGCCCGCCCCCGGATTCGCGGTGAAATCGTGGCGCAGCGCGGCAGTATCTTCCTGCGCGAAAACGAATTCGTCATCACCCAGAGCAATGTGACCTTCAGCGGCGACGGCCTTTATCCGTCGTTCAGCCTCGCGGCGCGGGGCACGGTGCCGTCGGCCTCCACCCGTCAGCAGGTGCCCATTTTGCTCAGCGTGCGCGGCAACTTCCGCACCACCGACGGCCTTCAGGGCGTGCTGGACCTCGACACGCAGCTCAGTTGCGCCGAGACCAGCGAGCAGTGCCTGAACCCTCAGACCCGCAACGCCTACACCCAGGAGGAACTGTACGCGCTGGTCGCCACGGGCGTCCCCGACCTCAACAACCTGTCGGGCAACCTCGCCGCTCTGGGCACGAGCGCCGTGCAGACCGCGCTGAACGTCTTTTTCCTGGGTGAACTGGAGCGCACCCTGGCGCGTGGGCTGGGCGTGGACGTGCTGCGCCTGACGCCCGCGCTGGGGCTGGACGGCAGCGTCAACGCCACGCTGACCGTCGGTTCCTACCTCACCCGCGACCTCTTCGTGCAGTATCAGGTGGATTTGCGCGGCGCGGGCCTGATCAACGCGACCTATTCCACCCCCGACGGGCGTTTTACCTTCAACGTGAGTACGCCCCTCAACGGCCTCGACCTCCAGAGCGTGCGCCCCAACTTCAAAGTGGCCTACAACGTCAACCCGCGCCTGAGTTTCAGCGTGGGCGTCGAAACGAAGGCCGAGCAGGCGGCCTCGGCTGGCGTGGCGGCGCGGCCCGAGAGCACCGAATTGCGGTTCGGGGTGACGTACCGGATCGGGGGCAGGTGAGGGCGCGGATAGCTGATAGCAGATGGCTGAGGACGTTTGCCATCAGCTATCGGCCATCAGCTCTTTGCCATTCGCCCGGTGACTGATGCTCAACTGACCTCCCCTGAAGGTCTCCTCATAGACCATTCAGGGGAGGTCATGTGTGGGCGCGTAGGCTGAGCGTCATGAGACAACCTTCCAAAATCCTGACTGTCCTGGGAGCCGCCCTGGCCCTGGGAGCGGCTTCTCAGGCCAGCGCCGGAACCCTCTCGCCCACTTTGCTCCAGCGTGCCCGCGCTGGAGACCAGACCCAGGTGGGCGTCATCGTGCGCTTCAATGTGTCCAACACCGGTCAGGGCCGCGCCCTGTTCAAGAACCTGCGCGGGCAGCTCAACAGCCAGATTGCCAAGCTGGGGCCGAGCGCCGGGTTTCTCAAGCAGGCCATCAACGACAAGAAAACCACCGAGCTGTGGCTCGACCAGAGCATCTACCTGCCCATGACCCCGGTGCAGGCCCGCGCCGTGTCGCTGCTGCCCTTCGTCTCCGAGGTGTTCGAGAACTTCAAGGTGCAAATTCCCAAAGCGGTGGCTCTGAGTAACAGCGCCGCGCCCGCCGGAACGCCCTGGCACCTGCAAAACATCGGTGCGCCTCAGGCCTGGGCCGCCGGATTCAAGGGACAGGGCATCCGCATCGGGCACCTCGACAGCGGCATCGACGCTTCGCACCCCGAACTGGCAGGCAAAGTGGCGGCCTTCCAGGAATTCAACGCCGAGGGTGACCGGGTCAGCAGCCAGCCCCGCGATACCACCGACCACGGCACCCACACGGCGGCCCTGCTGGTCGGCTCCAAGGTGGGCGTCGCGCCGAGCGCCAAGGTCATCAGCGCCCTGGTGCTGCCCAACAACGAAGGCACCTTCGCGCAGGTCATCGCCGGAATGCAGTACGTCCTCGACCCCGACAACAACGCCGACACCAACGACGGCGCACAGATCGTCAACATGAGCCTGGGTATTCCCGGCACCTGGGACGAATTCATCGTGCCCGTGGACAACATGATCAAGGCGGGTGTGGTTCCGGTGTTCGCCATCGGCAACTTCGGCCCCACGGCGGGGAGCACCGGTAGCCCCGGCAACCTGCCCCAGGCCATCGGCGTAGGCGCGGTCAACCAGGCCGGACAGGTCGCCAGCTTCAGCAGCCGTGGCCCGGTGGCGTGGCAGGGCAAAATCAACGGTGTCTTTACCAAGCCCGACATCGCCGCCCCTGGCGACACGATTACCAGTGCGCTGCCCAGCGGCAAGTACGGAGCCAAGAGCGGTTCCTCGCAGGCCAGCCCCCTGGCGGCGGGTGCGGTGGCGGTCATGCTCTCGGCCAAGCCCGGCACCAGCGTGGATGCGGTCAAGAATGCCCTTTACACCACGGCCAGCAACGCCAGCGCCAAGAACAACAACACCGGCTTCGGGCAAATCAGCCTGCCGGGCGCACTGGGCAAACTCGGCGTGAATGTGACTTCTACGCCGACCCCGACGCCCACACCTACCCCCACTCCCACTCCTACGCCGACCCCAACCCCGACGCCCACGCCAACCCCTACGCCTGCGCCCACTCCGACGCCCACTCCTGCGCCAGCCCCCACGCCCACCCCTCCGGCAGCGCAGCCCACGGGTCCCTCGGGCTACACCCTCTGCGCGGTCGAAGGCGGCACCTGCACCAATGTCGCCAACCGGGAAATGGCCTTCGGCACGGCAGGCAAATATGTGTTCGGCACGAACGACGCCGCTCCCAACGTGGCCTGCACGGTGGCCGAATGGGGCGGCTATAACCCGGCACCGGGCGTCGTCAAGGGCTGCTTCGTGAAGAACGTGGCAAATCCTGCACCCACACCGACTCCTGCTCCGAAGCCGACGCCCGCACCTGCGCCTACCAACAGCACCAAGCCCACGGTCCTCCTCGTTGACGACGACATGGGGCAGGGAGCAGACGTGACGGCGACGCTGCGTGACGCCATCAAAGCCAACGCGGCCTCGGCGCTGGTTTGGAACACCCAGACGATGGGAGCCGTGCCCCTCGATCAGCTGCAGCGCGCCCAGGTGGTCATCTGGGCCTCGGGCGAGCAGTATCAGAACACCATCACGCCCGCCGACCAGAACACCTTGCAGCAGTACCTCGCGGGCGGCGGCAAACTGATCGTGACTGGGCAGGACATCGGCTACGACATCGGCCAGAGCAGCTTCTACACTGGCGTTCTTAAGACCCGCTTCGTGGCCGACTCCAGCGGGAACCCCAAGTTCGTGACCAGTGGGGCCTTCGGCAACACCGCCTTTACGCTCAACGCTTCGGGCAGCGCCATGAACCAGTTCTACCCCGATGTAATTGCCGACCTCAGCGGCAGTGCCACCGTCGCCTCGTGGGGCACGGCCAACGCCACCGCCGGAACCATCACCGCCCAGAGCATTCAGGTGAACGGGCGCAACGACACCAACCGCCAGCGGGCCGCCCAGAAAGCCCAGAACCAGCGCGGTCTGGTCGAAGACCTCGCCGCCAACGTCATCAACGCCGCGCTGAGCCAGATTTTCGGGGGCAGCAACGCCGCTTCGGCTCGTCCCGCGCCCCGTATCCAGGCCCAGAGCACGGGTGAGAACGCCGGAGCCATCGTCGCCAACGATGCTGGCAAGTACAAGACCGTCACGATGGGCTTTGGCATGGAAGGCCTGACGCCCAACAGCCGCAATCTGCTGATGAAGACCACCTTCGACTGGCTGATGCGCTAAGGGTTTGGAAGCCAAAGGGTCTAGGGGACAGTCTCCCTTAGACCCTTTTTCCGCTTTTTGACCTTCAGCCCTGCTCTGCTGAGAGAACCCGTAGCGCCGAGGCCCGCACCCGTTCGTCGGGGTCGCTGACCAGCTTTTCCAGTTCAGCCGTCTCCCCCCACTGCGCCAGCGCCCAGGCCGCCGCTTCGCGCACTTCCCAGGCGGGGTCGGCGGCTCCGGCCAGCAGCAGCGGCCAGCCCTCGGGGGCGCGGGTGTTGCCCAGCACGGTCAGCGCGTTGCGGGCCATCCCCTTGCGGCGCGGGCGCAGAAAAGCGGTTCCGGCCCATTCCCGCTCGAATTGCCGCTCGCTGACGCCGAAAAAGCGGCTCAGGTCGGGATGCGCCAGTTCGGGGCGCGGGGTAAAAAACCGCGCCAGCGGCCCCGCCTTGACCGTCCAGGGGCAGACCTCGCTGCAAATGTCGCAGCCGAACAACCACTCGCCCACCCCGCGCCGCCACTCGTTGGGCAGTGGCCCCCGGTGTTCGATGGTGAGGTACGACACGCAGCGCCGGGCATCTATGGCGCGGTCAGGCCCGATGGCCGCCGTCGGGCAGGCCGAGATGCAGCGG
>NZ_JAUNHK010000002.1:0-2827 GCF_030523985.1 Deinococcus sp. | reverse complement strand
CCCACCCGGATGCCGCCCGCCGGGGGCGTCAGCGGCGCGAAGGCGTGGGACACCCCCAGCACCAGCACGCTCGCCGCGCCTTCCAGACGGCTGCCGGGGTCGGCGCGGGCGGCGAGTTGCCGTTCCAGATAGGTCATTCCGGCGTGCCTGCCTGCCGCCAGCCAGCCCGCATATTCCTCGACAGCTTCTACCGGAATGGCGGCGCTGCTCCAGCCCACCGCCTCCGCGCCGAGGTCGAGGGCCAGGGCCGCGAGGAGTTCGGCGGCGCTCAAGCCTTCACTCGACTTTGGTGGGAACCCGCAGGGTGATGTACCAGATACCGAACAGCGCCACCAGCACCCAGGCGACCTGCCCGGCCAGCACCGGAATCCGCGTCAGGCTAAAAGCCACCGCCAGCACGATGCAGAGGCAGGCGAGCCACTTGGCCCGCAGCGGCATGCCTTTGCCGTCGCGGTAGTCCTGCACCATCTGGCCCACCACCGGGCGTGAGAGCAGCCACGCCTCCCAGCGGGGGTCACCCTTGGCGAAGGCGGCGGCGGCCAGCACGAAAAACACGGTGCCGGGCAGTCCGGGCAGCACCAGTCCGGCAAAACCCAGGCCCGTCAGCAGGAAACCGACCGCCACCCAGAGCGGGTTGGTGCGGTGGGGAGAAGGCGTCATGTCCGGCAGCATAAGGCTTTTGGATGAGGTTGAACTGTCGCGTGAGACAACAACAGTCGCCTGAAGCCGTAAAACTCTGCCATCCCCCCCGGAATGCCTCTTTTGACCGGAGTCGCTTCACGTCATCATGGAGCCTCCATGACCCGTCACCGCTGGACGCCTGCCGCTCCGTCTCCTTCCCAGCCGCCCGAACGCGTGCGGGTGCTCAACCTGCTGCCGGTTGCGGCGGGGGTCATCGCCATGCTGCTGGCCCTGAGTTTCTTCGGGCAGGTCGGCCCGGCGCTGCTGGCAATTACCCTGGCGCTCATTCTGGCGACGGCCCTCAACCCGCTGGCCCGCTGGCTGGAGCGCTGGATGCCGCGTGCGGCGGCGGGGCTGGTCAGCGTGGTGCTGGTGCTGCTGGTCATCGGGGCGCTGGGCTGGATCGCCGTGCCGCCCATCGTCGCGCAGATGAGCAAATTGGTGAGCAGCATGCCCACCAGCATGCCGGAACTCGAAAGTCGCATCAATGAAGTGGTCAACCGCTATCCCGCCGTCAATTCGGTGCTCACCGAATCTTCGATTCACCGCCTGATCGAGCAGGCCAGCACCTTCGCCAGCGGCGCGGTCAAGGGGTTGCCCAATGTCGTTTCGACCGTCGTGGGCGGCCTGTTCATGGGGCTGGTCACGCTGGTGATGGTGGTCTTCGTCCTGAGCAATCCCGTGCCGCTGGTCAACGGGGTACTGGGGGCCGTGCCGCCACAGCACCGCTTGAAGGCCGCCCGCGCCCTGGCGCAGGTGCTCAAGCAACTGGGTGCCTGGGGCCGCGCCACGCTGCTGATTATGCTGGCGACCGGCGGCTTCATGGCGGGCGGGCTGCTGCTGCTGGGCGTGGACAACTGGCTGATTTTCGGGATTCTGGCGTCGCTGGGCGAGCTGGTGCCCAACATCGGTCCCATCGTGGCGACCATCCCGCCCATCCTGTTCGCCGCTGCCGAAGACCCCCAGAAGGGCCTCTACGTCCTGATTTTTGCCGTGGTCTTTCAGCAACTCGAGAGCTTTCTGCTGGCCCCCTTTTTGCTGGGCGGCGCGGGCAAACTGCACCCCCTGTCGGTGACGGTGGGGGTGCTGCTGTTCGGCAGTGTGTTCGGCATCGTGGGGGCCTTTTTGACCGTGCCCTTCCTGATCATCATCAAGGCGATTTATCAGGAATTTTACGTGCAAGACGCCCCCAACATCCCCGACGCGGTGGCGATGGCCCTCATCGGCGGTCAGGTCGAGGAGCAGATGGAGCGCGAGGAAGAAGAGGCCGAGGCCGCCAGGGAAGCCCACGCCGAGCGCGACGCCGAGATGCAGCGTCAGATGGAAGAGGGCGAGCTGGACCTCGCGGCGGCGCTGGAACACGCAGTAGAAACGCCGAAGGAAAGCGCAGTCACCTCCCCCACCGCGCCCAGAAAACCGGAGTCGTCCTGACCTCTCGCCTCCACCTAAAGTCGGACGACTGCGCTGCCCGGCCTGCCTAAAATGACGGCATGTCTAAAAAAATCGCGTGGTCTGCTTTCCTGCTCATCTCTGTCGCTCAGGCCCAGACCTTGCCGCCTGCCAAAGTGGTGACGACTGGCCCCGCGCCCACGGTCACCCAGGCCCAGAATCTGGCCGAGCGGCTGATGACCAGCATGACGGGGTCGGGCAGCGTGGCCGAAGTGACCTACGGGCTGCCCGCCGCCCTGCCGCTCAAACTGCCCGCGCCTTTCGAGGTGGTCGGTGCCGTCCGCACCAAGTATTCGGCGAACAGCACGGTGTTTTACCGGATCTTCGCCAGTGCACCGCTGGGCGCTGCGGCCACCCGTGACGCGCTCCAAAAACAGTTGCTGGCGCAGGGCTGGAAGATGCCGCAGCAGGGGCAACAGCTCGGCTTCGAGGGCAACTATCAACCCAACTCCCTCAATTTTTACCGTGAGGGCAACACCAACTTCGTGCTGAATGCCAACCTCGTCGGGGTGGCGGAGAAGACCAACATCGAAATGACGGTCAATCCGGTGACCAAAGCCCAACTGGAACAGTTGAAAAGACAGTCGTCCTATGTGCCGCGCTCCAGCCTCCCCTTTCTGAAGGCTCTGCCCGGCAGCAGGAGCAAGGCGACCTATCCGACGACTGGCCCCAGCGGCAGCCTCAGCAGCGTGTGGGT
>NZ_JAUNHK010000178.1 GCF_030523985.1 Deinococcus sp. | reverse complement strand
CTGCGCTTTCCGGGCCGCTTCCAAATGCTGCTGTTTTTCATCTTCATCCAGATGTTCCCGGTCTTTCTGGCGCTGGTGGCGGTCTATACGCTGCTCACGGCGCTGGGGCTGGTCAACACCTTCACCGGCCTGATTCTGGCCTACTCGGGCGGCGCGATTGCCTTCAATACCTGGATTTTCAAGGGTTATGTCGAGTCGCTGCCCGAATCGCTGGAAGAAGCGGCGATGGTGGACGGCGCGACCCGCTGGCAGACCTTCCTGCGCGTGGTGCTGCCGCTGTCGGGCGGGATGCTGGTCTTCATCTTCCTGAACCAGTTCATCGGCACCTACGCCGAATTCATCCTGGCGAGCGTGCTGCTGACCGGCGTGGAGCAGTGGACGGTGGGCGTGATGCTGCGTTCGTTCTCCAGCGGTCAGTTTTCGACCAAATGGGGCGTGTTCGCCGCTGCCGCGACCCTGGGGGCGCTGCCCATCGTGGCGCTGTTCTACTCGTTCCAGCAGTACTTCGTCGGCGGCGCAGTGGCTGGCGGCGTGAAGGAATGACCCCTCTGGGGTGACCCCCCTCCCGTTCGCCCTCTACTTCGTAGCTCTTTGAGTCCCCCGCAAGGAGAGAGGGTCAAAGACGCAAGTTTTCTTCTGTCTCATACCGTAAAAGTCCAAAATCGTTTCCCCCGCTTCCCCGGCGGGGGCTTTTCTTTTGGCCTTCTGCCATCCGCCATCTGCCTCCCTCCCCTTATCCTGACCCCATGACCCCCCCAGCCTTTCCCGCCCGCCTGCCCCTGCTGCTCGCCTTCGACCTGGACGGCACCCTGATTCGGGACGGGGGCACCGAGTTGCCCGACGCGACGGCGCAGGCCCTGGCGCGGCTACGCGGGCTGGGGGTCAAATTCGCCATCGTGACCGGGCGCGACACCCCGCCCCGCAGCGTGCGCGAAGGTGTGCAGCCGGACGCGGTGGCGACCAACAACGGCGGGCGGGTGGAGGTGGGCGCTGAGTTGCTGGCCCAGGCCGAGTTCTCGCTGGAGGACCTGGAGGCGGTGCTGGCGCACGAACTGGAGGGAGCGCGGCTGGTGCTGTTCACGCCCGACATGCTGTATGTGGACCTGCCCGCAGGCGTCCAGCCCGAACCCTGGATGCGGGCGCGGGGCTACCGTCCGCTGGCCGAAGCGCCCCAGGAAGGCATCGTCAAAGCGGGCTTCTACCACCCCGAAGTGGCGGCGCTGGCCCGGCGACTGCGCGAGTCTCACCCGCATCTGGTCTTGACGGGCGCACAGAACCCCTATCCGCATTTCTTGACCGTCACACCGACGGGCGCACACAAGGCGGCGGCCCTGGTGCAGATTGCGGGGGCGCTGGACGTGCCGATGGAAAACGTGGTGGCCTTTGGCGACAGCGACAACGACGAGGTCATGCTGGAAGTCGCCGGGTACGCCGTACAGGTCGGCACGCTGCCGCTGCTGGCCCGCCACGCCGACCACCAGTTGCCGGGACACGAGGCGCTGGGAGAGTATCTGAACGGGATTGCGGCGGCGCTGGAAGGGAAATAAAAAGGAGCGCTGAGCGGCAGGACATTTCCCTTGCCGCTCAGCGCCAGAATGTCGGCTCAGCGCAGCCTGAACGAATCGAGCATGTCGCGCCCGGCGGCGGCGACTTCGGGGCGGGTGCCTTCGGGGATGGCGAGGGTGGCGGTGTAGAGCTTGTCGCCCTTGAGGGTCATGACCTGTGTCCAGCGGTGGGTGACGCCCTGTTCCTTGCCGCTGTAGCTCCACAGCACGCCCAGGTTGCCGCCGAGTTTGACCGTCCTTTCGCCCAGCCACTTGAAGTCCTGCACGACGGTGGGCAGTTCCTCGGCCCGCACGTCCCGCGCCACGCCCAGGGTGCGGTTGACCTTGGACACGTCCTTGAGGTCGGTGACGATGACGGTGAAGCTGGGGTTGAGCTTGCCGCTCACCGCCGGGCCAGCCAGCGCCACACCCGCCAGCGAGGGGTCGCCCTGGTAGGTGTTCTTGAGCATGATCCAGCCGCCCGCTGCCGTGAGGGTAAATCCGGGCGCGGTCACCGTGTTCGTCTTGGCGACGGTGGGGGGCGTGGGGGCCGCGTTCTGGGCCGCCGCCAGGGGAGCGGCCAGCGAGAGCAGGGCCAGGGAAAGGACAGCGAATTTCATGCCCGTCAGGGTAGGGTCTGAAGGTGAGCCGAGTCTGACGAATCGTTCACTGCCGACAGTCGGGCGGCCTGTCCCGCCGCCAGATGCAGGTGATGGGTCAGGCCCGGCAGCGCGTCGGCCTCGCGGTGGGCGACGACCAGCAGGTGCGTGCCGCCCGTGACCAGTTCGGGGAGCAGCCCCAGAAACTGCGAACGGTGCGCGGCGTCTACGAAATCCAGTCCCTCATCCAGCAGCAGCAGCGTGGGGCGGTGAACCACAGCGCGGGCGAGCAGCAGTCGCCGCAGTTGCCCCTGCGAAAGCTTCTCGGCGGGGCGGGGGAGAAGGGCTGACAGGTCGAGCCGCTCGGCCAGTTCGTCCACCGCCCGCGTCTGTTCGGGGGTCAGGTCTTCGGCAAAGCCTTCCGTTCCGGCAAAAGCGCTTGCCAGCACGTCGCGCCCCGTCCACTCGCGCCCCGACAGGCTCAGGCGCTGCCGAATGCCCACCTCCGCCGACACCAGCCCGATGTGTCTGCGCCGCTCACTTTGCACGTCCCGCGTCAGGAAGGGCCGGGCCACGCTGCCGCCGAGCGCCGGGTGAAACTCGCCCGCAATCAGCCGCAGCAGGGTGCTTTTGCCGCTGCCGTTCTCGCCCGTGACCAGCCAGTGCTGCCCCGTTTCCCACGTCCAGCTCAGCGGGCCGAGGGCGCGGTGGCCGTTGCGGAACACCTCGGCGTGGTGAAGCTGGACGAGCGCGGAT
>NZ_JAUNHK010000177.1:1438-2958 GCF_030523985.1 Deinococcus sp. | reverse complement strand
GCCACGTCTTCTTCCAGTTCCATGCGGCTTTCGCTCAGGGGCCGGGGTTTGTGGCGCTTCTCATACCAGATGCCCAGCGCCACGCACAGCGCCCCGAACAGCAGCCAGCCCAGCACGACCATCATTGGCCCCGACAGGCTCACTTGAGGAAAGTACACGATGCGCCGCAAAGCTTCTATGTAGCCTCCGCCAATCCAGAACTGATTCAGAGCGTCAAAGAAGCGCGGCTGCATGAAGGGCTCAAAGACGCCCCCGCTGGACGTGAAGTTCAGACCCACGAACACTGTCGCGTAAATCATGGTGCTGTAGCGCCCCAGCAGAGGATGCAGCCCGATACCGACCAGCAAAACGGCCAGCGAGTACAGGAAAGTAATCCCCAGCACGGCGGGAACGTGGCCTGCGAACATGCCGAACAGCCCAGCCGCCACCCCGCCTTCAATCAGGGTGATCGCCAGCGCCGCCCCCAGCGCCAGCAGCAGCCGCTCACGCCAGGAACGGGTCGCGCCCGCCGCTGCAATGGCGATAGACAGCGCGTAACTGGTCACGCTGATGACCACCAGGAAAAAGAAGGCGTTCTGACCCACGGGGTCGTTGCTCGAAAGCGGCACCACGTTGCGGTAAGAGATAGGCAGGCCCGTCTTGTGCGATACCGCCTCAAACATGCGCTGCACGACCATCGCCGTGGTATCGGAGGCGGCGGGGGCCAGCAGAACTTTGCCCTCTTCTCTGCCAGGAATGAACGCCCCCGCTATTTCCAGATGTCTGAGGGCTTCCCGCGCCGCCGCGCTGTCCGGCAGGGCTCGCAAGCTCACCATATCGCCCAGTCCCGCCTGCAATTTTTCCATGACTGGCCCCGTCACCGCCTGTGGCCCGACCACGGCAATCGGCACCTCATGCGGCGCAGGACGGTGGAACCCCGCCAGATAAGCGAAGGTCATGAACAGACCCATCAGGAAGGTGGGAACCATGTGCGAGATGACGACTTTCATGGGAACAGGTGAGGTAGACGCAGGAGCGGCAGACATGCCCGAACTCTATATCAGGTAAACTGATAAATCAATCTGATAAGTTAGGCTGACAATCTGGTGAATCGGTGTTAGGGTAAGGCGATGTCAAAGCCTGCCCCCGAAGACACTCCTTTGCCCCTGCTGGCAGACCGCCTGGTGGCGCTGACCTGGGCGCTGGCCCGCAAACTCCGCTCGGAAGGCCACGCCGACTCGCCGCTGACGCTGTCGCAACTGGCGATTTTGAGCCATTTGGAGCGCCAGCCTGGGCTGACGGGCGCAGAACTGGCCCGCGCCGAGATGGTCACGCCGCAGTCTATGAACGCTGCGGTGAGCGAGTTGCGGCGGCTGAAACTGATAGACGCACAGCCCAGCAGCAGCGATGGCAGACGCTTGGCACTGAGCCTCACAGGGGTGGGCAGCGAGGCATTGCAGCAAACCCGCGAACGCCGCGCCGCGTGGCTGGTGGCCTTTTTGGAGCAGGAACTCAGCGCGGAAGAACGCGAGCATTTAGAT
>NZ_JAUNHK010000177.1:0-1338 GCF_030523985.1 Deinococcus sp. | reverse complement strand
TTGGTGGCGACCAGGGTGTAAGAACCGCTGCCGCTGTAGCTTTCGATGTACCAGCGGTAGATGCCAGGGGTTTGGCTGGTGGTGATGGTTTCATTGGCGCCCGGGCTGGTGCTGCGGGCCACTTGGTACCAGTTGCCGTCGGGATAGCGCTGCACCAGATACAGGTCGAAGTCTGCGCCGCTTGGCCCGGTCAGCTGGGCCGTCAAGGTTCCGCCGTACCAAGAAAAGCCGCCTGAGGGATGCACCGCGTAGTAGCCGCTGCTCAGCGTCCCCTTGTAGGTCACGCCGCCCGTGGGGGGTGGAGTGGTCGGGGTGGGGTTGGTCGGCGTCGTGGTGCCGCTGTTGGGGTAAATCGCTCGCAGGGCGCGAATGTCTCCGGCGCTCAGGCGGCTGCCGTTGCCCAGGTTGCTGGGAGAGCCTTCATAGGGGCCTTGCGGATTTTTGGCGTAAACATAGGGCGCACCGTAGTTCATGATGGAGTCGTAGTCGTAATTGCCGTAGCTGTAGCGGTCACACAGACGCCCGAAGTTGGTGGGGTCGCTGCCGTTCAGGACGACATAGCTGTCACGGTCACAGCGCTGGTGCTCGTGGTGCAGTCCTGCCGCGTGGCCCATCTCATGAATCACGGTGCCGACGTTGAAGCAGCCGATGGTCACCGGCTGGGTGCCGCCAATCATGCCGACGTACGAGGAGCCGCAGGCCCCACTTCCGCTGGCGTTTACGAACTGCACTTTGTTGTAGGGGGTGGTGTTCCACTGCCACTGCACGGCGTCCCCAACCTGCTGGTTCCAGAGCGAGATGGCCGAGTTCAGGACGCTGGCCTGCGAGGACGTAAACGAGCTGGAATTCCAGTAATAGGGAATGGTTTTGCCCCAGTTGGCGCGGCCCGCTCCAAATTCGGAAAGCCCCAGACCGTTGATTTTGCCGCCCGAACGCACCAGACCGTCCAGAATCTTGTAAGCCTCTTCGGAGTGCCCCAGAATCATGTCGCCGTCAAGCACCATATGGCCTTCCACGTTGGCGTAGGTCACGGCCTGACCGCCTGGCAGAATGACGCGCACCACACCTTCGGTCGCCAGTTGCTCCTTCTGGACATCACTCAGCGATTTCAGGCTGTGCTGGCGCAGGTCCACCGTCAAATCCGGCTTCTGGTTTTCCAGACCTTTGGGAGCATGAATCGGAGTATAGGTATCTATCCCGTTGGGCGCGACAATGGGTTTGGTGTAAGGCAAGGTGGGCTGCTTCTGACCACACGCCATAAGGGACAGGGCCACGACACCAAAGGTAAGGGAAATGCGTTTCATCGTTTTCTCCTATGAGCGGCATGAAGGCGCGACG
>NZ_JAUNHK010000047.1:19934-21830 GCF_030523985.1 Deinococcus sp. | reverse complement strand
GAAGGGCAGATGCGGGCTATCCGCAACATTCTGGGGGGGACGGTATGAACGCAGATACCTGGCTGAGAGTGGCGACGGACGGACTGCCGGAGGTGGTCAAAACCCGCATCGTTCAGGACACGCGGGAACATCTGGCAGACGCGGGACTGGGCAGCGCCGCTGACGTTGAGCCTGTTTTGGGTGCGCCGGAAGACACCGCTAAAGAGATGAGGCGGCTGTACTTGACTGAGAAGGAACTTAAGGCTTTGGGAAATGACCGATTCTTTCTGTTCTTTGCTGTTTTCACTGGTGTTTGGGCCTTGTGCGTTTTAATGTCGGCTTTTTACGCTTCTTCGGCACTGTATTATCATCTGAGCGCCGTTGCACATGGCTCTACCATATCTAAGACTTGGGCGGAGCAATTATCGCCTATTATTTCAGGTTCTCTGTCATTCTCGTTCAGCTTTTTTATTTTGCTCAAATCCTTAACTCTAAGTCGTTTAGAAAGGATGCAGTACGTTTTCTTATCCCTTACGACTTTTCTCATTCCGTTTGCATTTATGACCTTTGACGGGCACCTTAGCTTTGTTGGTGTATCTTATTTGCTCCTCGTTTTTCACTCTTTCCAACAATGGCGGCAGCAGCGGCAAAAGCTCGTGCGTACCGTCCGACTCATGGCCTGACTGTCAAACCCCCAGGAGAGAGGACTATGAATGCTGAGAACTGGTTGCATATCGCTACCGCTGACCTGCCAAGCGCCGTCAAAATCCGTATCGCGCAGGACACGCGGGAACATCTGGCAGACGCGGGACTGGGCAGCGCCGCTGACGTTGACCCCGTTTTGGGTGCGCCGGAAGACACCGCCAAGGAATTGAAACGGCTGTATTTGACAGATGGAGAACTCGATATATTACAGGATAATCGATTCCTTATATTTATGACTTCATTTTCTATATTCATGGGCATGATCGGATTATTCCTGGTACTTAATTCAGCAGACGCACTTGCTTTCAATCTCCAATACATTTCAACTTTTCCTGAAGGGGATTTTTCTATATCAAATTACGTATATAATATTCTAGAGGGGTCGGTTTTTCTTTTTCTAAATGCCTTCTTGATTTTCAAACTGCATTTTGAATCCAAGAAACGAAGAGAAAAGTATATCAGCTTATCTTTCCCAAATGTACTTCTAGCATATATTCCCAGCATCTTCTATGGTGAGGGAAAATTTAGTGTTGGAGATGCCATAGTCTCCCTGTTTTATTTAGGGGCAGCCTTCGCCTTTTTTCATTATTGGCGGCAACACCACCGCAGGCTCCTGCGTACCCTCCGCCTCATGGCTTGACCTCAACTCAACCAAAGAAGCGCGGCAGTGTGGGCCTTTTCCCCCCGCTGCCGCGCCTGCTTTTTGCCGCCTTCAGCCCTGGGCCACAAGGTCGGCGTATTCGGCGTGCTTCTCGATGTAGCCGCGAATAAAGGCGCACGACGGCACCACCTTTTTGCCCGCCTGCCGCACGTCGTCCAGCGCGAAGCGGGCGAGGCTACTGCCCAGGCCCTCGCCTTCGTGGGCGGGGTCAACCTCGGTGTGGGGCAGAACGACCTTTTCCCCGTCCTGGCGGTACTCGGCAAACCCGACGACCTGTCCGCCTTCCACGACTTCGTAGCGGCTCTGCTGCTCATTTTTACGGAGTTCTGGCATGGCGGCAGTCTACCTTTGCCAGCGCCACGCTTTAGTCTGACTTCCATGAAAGTCGTCATCAGTGTGGACATGGAAGGCATTTGCGGGGTCGCGTCGTGGGTGCAGGTCAGCCCGCCGGAATTCGGGGGACTGGTGAGTGGCAGCGAGTACGAAAAGGCCAGGATTCAGATGACCCGCGAGGCCGCCGCTGCTGCTGAGGGCGCGTTTGCAGCGGGAGC
>NZ_JAUNHK010000047.1:17768-19834 GCF_030523985.1 Deinococcus sp. | reverse complement strand
GTGGCGATGAGCGAAATTCGCGCCGAACTGGGCGAGGGGGTCGAGACGGTGGCGGTGAAAGAAGGCTTGAGCAGCTTCGCCGCCATTCACCTGCACCCCGCCGAAGCCTTGCGCCGCATCCGCGCCGGAGCCGAAGCGGGCGTGCGCCGCGCCGCCACCCTGCCGCCCTATGTCACCCGCTGGCCTGCGCCCTGCCAGCTCAGTTTCGACCACCAGGCCCGCGCCGACGCCTGCGAGCGCGTGCCGGGCGTGACCCGCGTGGACGCCGTGACGGTAGGCTGGGAGAGTGAGAGCGCCTACCACCTGTTCCAGACCTTCCGGATGCTGGCGAAGGTGGCCGAAGTGAGACTGAACGGCTAAGGAGGCGAGGGGCGCTCACCCGGCGTCAGCTTCGGCGCCCTAGTCTGCGCCCATGCGACGACTTGGGCGAGCGATGTGGACGGTTCTCGGTTTGTGTGGCCTCAGCGTGGCGGGCGCGACCACCTGGGTCGGGGCGGACGCCAGTACCGCCGGATACGGCGTGCGGGCGGGCAGTTCGCTGCTGGCCGTGCCGCGCATCGGGGCGCTGGGGGTGGAGGGAAGCGCCGAAAAGGGCTGGCAGGGCCAGAGCCGCTACGCCGCCGCCCTGACCCTGCGTGACCTGAACCTGCCGCTGACGAAGGTGGACGCCTTCGCCAGTGCCGGAGCCGAGTACCGCAGCGGACTGAACCTGGCGGGCCTCAACCTGTACGGCGAGGCTGGACTGCGCGGGCCAGTGCTGGGGCCGGTGGGCTGGCGTGCCTATGCCCGCAGCACCCTGACCCGACAGTTCGGGGCCGGGGTGGGCCTGGAAGTGCGGTTTTAGGCGATAGAGCAAGTGGCAGGGCAGAGAATCCAGCTTCCTCCGCCCTGCCACTTGCCCGCTTCAGAGGCGGGGCGGGCCTTCCTGTTCGTAGACGCGGGTGGTGGTGCGCCCAAAGTAGGGAATGCGGTAGTTCACCCGGTCCATCGAAGGAATGCCGGGGCCACCGAACATGATGGCGAGACTTCCGCCGAGCAGCAGCAGCGGCAGCTCCAGACCGGCGGGCGCGAAGAAACTGCGGCCCCAGTGGACATACCAGATGGCCCCGAACATCACGCAGCTGAGCAAGAAGGCCACCGTGCGGGCAGCCAGACCCAAGAACAGCAGCACGCCGCCCACCACCTGAATGGTGGCGACCAGCGGAGCCGTGAGCATCGGGTGAGGAACGTTCCAACTGTTGAACTGGTCCACCATCGGCTTCAGGTCGCCCCAGGCGAGTTGCTGAAGGCCGTGAGCGAAAAACACGACACCCAGCACCAGCCGGAGCAGAGCAAGACCGATTTCGGGTTGGCGTGGCATATCCGTCAGTGTATCAGCCTGCCCGCGCCCTTGCCTCTCCCCTACGCAACTTGCCGACCCTCATGAAAGCCGAGAAGCCAGCCTCATAAACCCCTCCTGAACTCCGGCACACTTCGGCCCGATGCAGCCCGGTTAACCTACGGGGCATGACCGGACACCGCAGCGAAGAACAACTCGACGTTCCCCAGGAAAACCGCAGCACCGACTCGGAAAGCGCGACCAAGTTCCCCACTCCGCAGTCGGGCGTGGTACAGGACAGCCCCGGCAACAGCGCCGTGGGCGTGGAGCCCGGCGGACAGCTCGACAGTGAAGGCGAATACGTGAAGGGCGACAGCAATGTGCTGGACGCGCCGCTTGAGGGCGAGAACGAAGGCTGACCCCTTCTTCCGAGAAGCTTGAAGTTTGAATCGGGCGTGCGATGACCCCCGGTTCTCTTCCTAAAACGCGGGATGTTTCGACGTCCTCATCAATGGAGCGCACTGCGAGAGATCAGAACTCGCAGTGCGCTCCGTAAGTAGGCTGTCCTGGAGAGCCAAATTCCTACTCACCATCAAGGATGGGACTGTCCGAACCGTCGGTTCTCCGCTGATGCCAGTCAGCCGCACAGCCTTCGCGCAAGCTGAGCCCGAGAAGCTCAGCGGTTATTCGCGACCCGTTCCAAGTCTTCCGCCAGGATGGACTTGCTCTGTGCGCCGACGGCGGTGGC
>NZ_JAUNHK010000047.1:14820-17668 GCF_030523985.1 Deinococcus sp. | reverse complement strand
GGTTTCTTGGCGCCACGCGCAATCTCGATGGCTTTTTGCGCGTATTCGCGCTGCGGGCCTTCGGTGAGGCTGTAGGCGCTGATGATAAGGGCATCGGCGGTTTCCACGTCGCGCTTCTTGAGCTTGGCGGGGTCGAGCTGGCGGTTGGCGGCCCCGTCGCTGATCATCGCCCGCTCGCCGCCCGCCGTCTGCATGACCGTGATGGTGCTGGTGAGATGCTCGGAGTCTTTCTGGATGGCGCTCAGGCTGACGCCGCTCGCCTTGATTTCAGCCAGCGCATACTCGGCAAAGGGGTCGTCGCCCACGCGGGCGGCCAGCGTCACCGTGTGCCCCAGACGTGCCAGGGTCACGCTGATGGTGCCGCCAGAGCCGCCGGGCTGCATGGTCGAGCGTTTGGGAGTGACCTCCTTGCCCGGCGTGGGCAAGCGGTCGAGATGGTAGAGATGGTCAACAGTCACGTCGCCGATGACGTAGAACTTCACAGCAAAAACCTCCGGGTCGTTCCAGTCCCGCACGGAGGCGGGGCCAGTTGGCGGCTACAGGGCAAAGGCAGGAAGCGTTTCCAGAGAGAACATCTCCCGAGAACGTCACACCGAGGTCACCTGAAACAGACCAGTCTACCGTATCACGCCCAGGCTGCGGGCAGCGGCACGCATCTGCTCAAGCGGGACATCCTCGGCACGCACGTCGGGGCGCAGGCCCAGGTCGGCCAGCACAGTGTCTATCGCCTCGCCGCCGTGCCCCATCATCTTCAGGTTGTTGCGAAGGGTCTTGCGGCGGTAGCGCAGGGCGTTGTCCACGAAGGAAACAAATTCGGGTTCGGGCTGGGGCCGGGTGCGGTCAAAGTCGAGGCGCACCACGCTGCTGGTCACGTCGGGCGCGGGAAAAAAGGCCCCTTTGGGCACGTCGCGCACATGCTTGACCGTGCCGTACAGCGCCGCCAGCGCACTCAGGAAGCCGTAATTGTCCTGCCCCGGTTTCGCCACCAGCCGCTGAGCGACTTCCTTCTGCACCAGCACGGTGGCCGACACCACGCCCGTCGCCTGCATAAAGCGGCTGAGCAGCAGCCCGGTGATGTAGTAAGGCAGGTTGGCGATGACGCGGGTGCCGGGTTCCAGGCTGCTGTAATCGAATTCCAGCGCGTCGCCCCAGACGATCTGCACGTCCAGCCCCGCCAGTGTTTCGGCCAGCACCGGGCGCAGGCGTTCGTCCTTTTCCAGCGTGGTGACCCGCGCTCCCCGGCTCGCCACTTCGCGGGTGAGCACACCCAGACCAGGGCCAATTTCCAGCACGGGTACGCCCGGCGCAGCGCCGCCTGCCTCGGCAATCGAGCGCAGGATGTTGCCGTCTATCAGAAAATTCTGTCCCAGACTCTTGGTGGGCCGCAGGCCATGCGCGGCCAGAAGTTCACGCACGCGGGCCGGGGAGTACAGGGGCAGCTGAGTAGAGGTGTCGTCGGTGGGCGGCAGTTCGGGCTGGGTCATGGTCGGGCAGGGCAGTCTAGTGCAGTCGGGGCGGGGATGGGCCATCTGCTCTGCGCCCTCCGTTCTTTTTCACCCTGCCCGCTAAAATGCCCCCATGACCGATTTGGCCCGTTCGGGCGAAGGAACCCCGCCTGGCGAGTCCGGCCCCGACTGGAAAGCATTTGCCCGCAGCGGCGAGTGGCGACGTGCCCAGGCTGCCGCCACATTGACCCAAGCCGACCCCGACACCCTCAGCGCCGTGAGTGCCCTGAGTGCCGTGCAGCAGGACGTGCGGGCGCGCAAATATGCATCGGCCCAGCGCGGGCTGAGTGCCTACGCCGGGGCACTCAAGGAACTCGACCGCCGCCGACAGGGGGAAGCGGCGCTGCTGCGGTCGCTGGTGGCCCCCGAAGTGCTGGCGCAGGCGCTAAGCGCTCTGGAAAACGCCAGCGGCGAGGCCGACCCGGTGGAGTTGCAAAGCAAACTGGCGGCGGCCCAGGCCCACGCGCTGACCCGCGCCGAGGCGCTGAACGTGGTGGGGGTGCTGCACGCACTGCGCCAGGAGGAGGGAGCCGCCCGCGCCCGTTTTGAAGAAGCCCTGACCCACGACCCGCAGCACTACCGCGCCCGCATGAACCTGGGCAACCTCGACCTGGAAGCGGGTAGGCTGCCCGAAGCCGAGGCCGCCTACCGCGAGGTGCTGCAACTCGCCCCCGACTACGACGGTGCCCACCACAACCTGGGCGTGGCGCTGCGGCGGCAGGGCAAGCTGTACGAATCGGTGGGAGCCATCCGCAAGGCGCAGCGGCTGGGCGTGCAGGGGGCCAGGGCCGAAGCCAAAGAGGAAATGCAGGAGCAGTTTCGGCGCAACCCCCACCTCAAATGGATTCGGCTGGGGATTCTGGCGGGCTTCGTGGTGGTGCTGGCGCTGCTGGCGTGGCTGGGACGTTCGTGACTGTCGGCGGCGCGGAGGCCGTCCTCTCCCCCGCTGGCGTGCGGGCGCTGGACGCCGAACTGGAACGGGCCGGACTGCTCGAACTGGCGATGGAGGAAGCGGGCCGCGCCGCAGCCGACGCCGCGCAGAGCCGTGTTCCGGCGGGGCGGGTGCTGCTGCTGGCCGGGAGCGGGGCCAACGGCGGAGACGCCCTGGTGGCGGCCCGGCATCTGCACGCCCTGGGCCGCGACGTGCGGGTGCTGGCGCTGCTGTCCAAGCATCCCCTGACCCGCAGCAACCGCAAGCGGCTGGGCAAAGTCGGTGTGGCTGTCGCGCCGCTGACCCCCGCTGGCCTGCGCCGCGAACTGCGGGAGGCCGCGCTGGTGGTGGACGGACTGCTGGGCACGGGTTTGACGCCGCCGCTGCGTCCGGCGCTGGCAGAACTGGTGGC
>NZ_JAUNHK010000047.1:0-14720 GCF_030523985.1 Deinococcus sp. | reverse complement strand
TGCTGGGCACGGGTTTGACGCCGCCGCTGCGTCCGGCGCTGGCAGAACTGGTGGCACAGGTGAACGCCGCCAACATTCCCGCGCTCGCCATTGACCTTCCGACAGGCCTGGACGCCCTGAGCAGCGAAGTGACGGGTGAACCTCTCCGCGCCGCCTGGACGGTTACGCTGTCGGGCCTGAAACCCGCGCTGCTGTTCGGGCCTGCCGCCCACCACGCCGGGGAAGTCACGCTGGCCGACCTGCGCCTGCCCCCCGGCTGGGCCACCCGGCACGCGCTGGCGACCCGGCCCACCCCCGCTGAAGTCGCGTCGCTGCTGCCCGTGCGATACGCCGACGCCCACAAGGGCACCGCTGGGCGGGTCTGGGTGGTCGGCGGGCATCCCGGCACGGTGGGGGCAGCGGCTCTGGCAGGCGTGGCGGCCCTTCGCGCTGGGGCGGGACTGGTCACGGTTCATTCGGCGGCAGAGGTTCCGCTGGTCATGCCCGAACTGATGGTGCGGCGACATGACGACCTGGGCGGCTTTTTGCAGCAGACAAAAGAGCGCCCCGACGCCCTGTGTGTGGGCATGGGCCTGGGGCCGGACGCGCCCGCACTGGCGCGGCAGGCGCTGGGCTGGAAGCTCCCCACCGTGCTGGACGCCGACGCCCTGCAACCCGAACTGGCGGGCGCGGGCCATGACGCCTGCATCTGGACACCGCACCCCGGTGAGGCGGGGCGGCTGCTGGGCGTTCCTACCCCCGACGTGACCCATGACCCCATCGCAGCGGCGCGGGCATTACAGGAGCGGTTCGGCGGCGTGATGGTGCTGAAGGGTGGCCCCTCGACCATCGCGCACGCGGGTGGTGTTTGGGTCAGCGGGGGCGGGCATCCCGGCATGGCGAGCGCGGGCATGGGCGACACGCTTTCAGGCCTGCTGGCGGCGCTGCTGGGGCAAAGGCTGAGTGCGCCCGACGCGGCCCTGGCCGGGGTCACGCTGCACGCCCGCGCCGGGGAACGGGCGGGAGCGAAACACGGGTATGGGCTGACGGCAATGGACGTGAGCGCCGAACTGGGCGCGGCGTGGCTGGAGTTGGCAGGAGGATAAACAGCGCTCTGTCAGTGTGGCGTGCCCTTTTTGCAAGCCCGCTCAATCGCCTCGCACACTGCTGCAAAATCACCCACCACCCCGGCATTGCTGAAGCGCATGGTCGTGATACCAGACGCCGCCAGCGTACGCGTGCGCTCGGCATCGTAAGCCTGCGCCGCTTCGCCGTCGTGGGTGCGCCCGTCCAGCTCTAGGCACAGCTTCAGCGAAGGCGAGTAGAAATCCAAGATGTAGCCCCCCAATGGCACCTGCCGCCGAAATTTGACCCGGTAGCCGCGCAGAAATTCAAACCACAGTTTGCGCTCGGCGGGGGTCTGGGTGTTGCGAAGTTCGCGGGCGCGAGGGGCCAGGGATTTGGTGTAGAGGTCGCGCATGGCGAGAGACTACCCCTCAGTCAGCTTCGCTGACAGCTCCCCTCAAAGGGAGCCAAACAGCGTGAACAACGTGAACTACGATGCCCCAAAGCCTCCCTTTTCAGGGGAGGTGCCCCGTAGGGGCGGAGGGGTTCCCTGCCCCAGCTCAATCCTTCACCCAAAGTACCCCAGTAAATCAATCAGCGTCCGCGCATAGTCGTCCACCTTCACGCCCCGCTTCTCCAGCTTCACGGAGGGCGGGAAGGTTTGCACTTCGGTCTTGTGCGGGAAGCGTTTCAGGCCCGGCGCGTCGTAGTCCAGCGACTTGTAGGCGAACGTGACTTGCAGGTGTGTCATCGTCTCGCCAATGCTCAGTACGCGCCGCGCCACAGCGGTCAGCCGCAGCTTCGCGAGGTCAATAAAGTTCTGCACTTCGGGCGTGGGCGGGCCGTATTTCTTGCGCAGGTCACGCTCTACGCGGCTGACCGCTTGCAGGGTGCGGGCTTCCGAGAGCCTACCGTAGGTGGCAATGCGGGCTTCCTCATCGTTGTCGAAGAACTCGGGCGACAGACGGGCGTTTACGGGCAGGTCAATAGACACATTCACGGGCGCTTCCAGCTTCTCGCCCTTGAGCTTGGCGACGGCTTCCGCCAGCAGTTCGGTGTACACGTCAATGCTGACCGCCTGCACATGCCCGTGCTGCTCCTCGCCCAGAATGTTGCCCACGCCGCGAATTTCCATGTCTTTTTCGGCGAGCAGGTGGCCCGACCCCAAATCCTGCAAATCGGCGATGGCCCACAGCCGCCGCTGCGCGTTTTCGGTCATGCGCGGGGGGTAGAACAGGTAGGCGTAAGCGGTTTGCGCCCGCCGCCCCACACGGCCCCGAAGCTGGTAGAGCTGCGCGAGGCCCAGACGGTCAGAGCGCTCAATCAGGATGGTGTTGGCTTCGGGAATGTCCAGACCCGTTTCTACAATCGTGGTCGCCAGCAGCACGTCGAACGCGCCCTGCTCAAAGCCCAGCATGATTTCTTCCAGTTCTTCCTCGTTCATACGCCCGTGCGCCACGCCAATGCGGGCCTCGGGGACGAGGTTTCGCAGGTACAGGCTACGTGCGCCGATGCTCGCCACGCGGTCATGGATGTAAAAGACTTTGCCGCCGCGCTCGATTTCCGACACAATCGCGTCGCGCACCGTCATCGGGTCGAACGGCGCGAGGATGGTCTGAATGGGTTTACGGCCCTTCGGCGGCGTCTGGATGCTGCTCATGTCGCGCAGGCCCACCATGCTCATGTACAGCGTGCGCGGAATCGGCGTGGCAGACAGCGCCAGCGTGTCCACCGCTTTTTCGTCGCCCTGCATGGTCAGTTTGCCGTCCACCAGTTCGGGCAGGCCGCGCAGCTGGCGCAGTTTTTCCTTCTGGCCCACGCCGAAGCGGTGTTCTTCGTCCACGATAATCAGCCCGAGGTCTTTGAATTCGATGTCGCCCGACAGCAGGCGGTGCGTGCCGATCAGGATGTCCACCTTGCCCGCCTTGAGGTCAGCCAGAATCTGCCGTGACTGGGCAGGGGTGGTAAAGCGCGAGAGACCTTCCACCCGCACGG
This sequence comes from Deinococcus sp., assembly GCF_030523985.1. Lineage (GTDB taxonomy): Bacteria > Deinococcota > Deinococci > Deinococcales > Deinococcaceae > Deinococcus. Next base: position 11,681 of record NZ_JAUNHK010000047.1, on the reverse strand, counting down.
GCAGCCCCTTCATGCGCTCCACGAAGGTGGAGGTGTGCTGCTCGGCCAGCAGCGTGGTCGGCACCAGAATCGCCACCTGTTTGCCGTGCCCCACGACGCGGTGGGCGGCCCGCAGCGCGACCTCGGTTTTGCCAAAGCCTACGTCGCCCGAAATCAGGCGGTCGGCGGGGTTGGGTTTTTCCAGGTCGCGCATGGTTTCTTTGAGCGCGGTGACTTGGTCTTTGGTCAGTTCAAAGGCGAAGTTCTTTTCAATCTGCTCGTCCCACTCGGGCTGCGGGCCAAATACATTTCCAGGCGTGACCTGACGGGCGGCGTACTGTACCAGCAGCTTGGCGGCGACGGCTTCGGCGTTCTTGCGGGCCTTTTCCTTGGCCTTGCTCCAGTCCTTCTTGTCGAAGCTGGAGAGCTGCGGCGGGTCGTCGGTGGTGCCGGGGTGACGGCGCAGGACGGGCAGTTGCTCGATGGGCACACTCAAGCGCGACCCGCCCCGGTACTCGATGTTCAGGTAATCGCGGGTAACACCCAGCACCTTGCGGGTTTCCAGGCCCAGAAACTGCCCGATGCCGTGTTCGGGGTGAATAAGAAAGTCGCCCACATGCAGCCCCAGCGCGTCGGTAACGGGTCGGCCCGCCATCTTCTTGCCGCGCAGCGCACTGCCGCCCTGAAAACCGTAAATCAGGTCTTCGGTGATGACGACGGTCTTGTGTTCGGGAATCACAAAGCCGCCCTCGCCCGCCGAGCGCAGGAAGCCCAGTTCGCCGCCCTTCAGACGGGGGACGCTCAGCCAGGGAATGTCGGACGTGCCCAGCAACTTGTCGGCCAGATACGCCGCCGTGCGGTCATGGCGCACTAAGATAAAGACGCGGTAGCCCGCCTCGCGCCACTCGTGGATGTCGCGTTCCAAGTCGCTCAGGCGGGCGCGGTAAAAACTCAGCGTTTCCAGCCCGGTGTGCAGGTCGGGCAATTCCAGCGGTGAACGCCCGAAACTGGTGACCTGCCGCTCTGCCAGCTTGGGCCACAGCGTATCGGTCAGCACGCCCAGCGCAGAAGCGTAGAACTCGGGCGAGTCCAGAAAAACGTGCCCCGGCAGCAGCTCCAGCCGCGTGGCATCCCACTTCGTTTCGGTAAGGTAATCGCCCGTGGGTTCCAGCGTAAAACTCTGGATTTTCTCGCCCCCCACGCCGCCGACGGGCAACTGGCGCAGGGTGTCCAGTTCGTCGCCAAAGAACTCGGCGCGAATCCACAGCCCTTCTTCGGCCTCGGCAGGCAATCCCACGCCAGGGGCCAGCCGCAATTCCAGCGTGTCGCCCTTGATTTCGAAGCCCGGCTCCTCGCCGCGCTCGTAGCCGAATTTTTCCAGCCGTTCCAGCAGCGCCTCACGCGGGTAACTGGCCCCCACTTTCAGGCTCAGCGCGTGGTCTTCGGGGTGGCGGGGGAACAAATCCAGCGCCGTGTTCACGTCCAGCACCACATGCTCGGCCCGCGTTTCCCAGTCGCGCAGGCCAGGATTCACGCTGACCGGCACGCCCAAGGCCCCCGCCGTGGCGTAGCTGGGCAGGCGGTCGGGGGTGGTCAGCAAGACGGCGGGGCCAGGGTAAGCGGCAAACAGCGCGGCGCGGGCGATTTGCGGAAGCAGGAGCAGGTTGCCGTAGGGCGCGGGGTCAAGCAATTTGGTGAGGTTGGGGGTGGAGGGCGCGACGGTCACTGGGGGATTTTACGCCTGTGGGGGAATAGGCATGGTTGCTTACTTCCAGTGCAGATAGCTGGTGCGGTGATACTCCAGATGTGCCGGATCCAACTGGTGCTGCGGGTGAACATGCAAGTGGCCGGGAAGACCGAGAAGTTGCAGGTCTTCCCCAATGCCGAAGGCCCCGAAATCGAAAAGAACATGATGATTCGGGCAAAGGCACAGCAGATTGTCGGCGGTGTCCGGGCCATGATGCGGCGCTCCGAGCGGGCGGATGTGCGCCGCTTCCGCGTAGGGCCCCGCCGCCGTGTCCAGCCGCTCGCCACAGACCTGACAGCGGTGGTCGTACATGGCCTTGAGAGCACGCGCCGCTGCCGTATCCCGCACGATCCTTTGAACCAGCACCAGCCTTCGTGCGGGTTGCTGGGTGGCCTCCTGCAGCGAGTGGGCAGGCCAAGCGTGCTCCCATTTGGTCAGTCGAAACCGCCAGATGAAAAAGCCCGATTTGCCGACCTCACGCCAGTGGTCCTCCACCCGGTACAGCCCGGCATATTCGTACCCGGAGGGCGGCGAAAAGGCCGAAAGGTGGCGACTCCCCCGCGTGACGCGCACGGGCAGTCCGTCGCGGTGGCTGACTGCCAGAGCCAGATTGCCGCGCACGAGCTGCTGATGTTTGACCTGACGGCCCGTGACCGGGTCGCGCCCGCCCTCGCCGGTGTAGACGATAACTGCGCCTTCGTCGTGGTCGTCCTCGTAACCGCCCGACAGCACGATAGAGTCGGCCCCTTCCAACGCCGAGCCGCTGATGCCCGCCTGGGTGGGCAGGTGCACGCCAGACTCGCGGAGTTCCTGGCGATTGACGAAGCTCGCCCCCTCCATAACTCCGGGAATCGCGCCGAAATGCCGTGCCATAACGCGATTTTGACATGTCCCGATTCCACTTGTCTGGCCTCAACCGATGCGGGTGCGGGCTAAACAACGGGCAGAACAAGGCTTGCAGGGCAGCCCGGAGTCCTTGCGCGAGAGGAGCCACGACCAAGAACACCCCTCAGAAGGACTCAACCCGCGTCCCCGCATAAATCTCTGCCAGCGTCACCGCTACGTTTACACACGGCAACTCCACCACGCCTTCGCCCTCCCAGTAGCCCTCACGCCAGCCTTCGCCCTCACGGGTAAACAGCCGCACGGCCCGCACGTCGGTATCCACCAGCAGATAGCCTTGCAGGCTGGGCAAACTCTGATAGGCGCGAATCTTGTCGCCCAGGTCAGTGGCCCGCGTAGTTTCACTCAGGACTTCCACAATCAGGCAGGGCGCTTCAGCATAACGGGCCTCGTCGGAGATGTCCTCGCAGGTGACCAGCACATCGGGGTAATAGTATTTAGGGCCACCAGACACCCGCACCCGCAGGTCACTGGAAAAGGCCCAGCAGCCCTTTTGACGGGCAGCAAGGTAAAGCTGGGCAAACAGGGCGGCGGCTATCTTGCCATGCTTGCCCGTCTCGCCTGCCTGGGCGTGGAGCGGATACACGAACCCGTCCACATACTCCCGCTTGACGGGGCTGGTTTCCTCACTCTCCAGATACTCGGCCTCAGTCAGTTTGCGCAGAGCAGAAGTCATGGCCCAGTTTAGCGTGCTGGTCATGTCCCGCCCACCGAAGTTTCGTGGCGCATCCTCATTCGCCGTCAGTCCCCGTGCGGCATTCTGCGGACATGAAACGTCTGGCTCTCGCCTCGCTCGCCCTGCTTCTGACTGCATGCCCCCAGCAGCCCGTGCCCCTCGTCGTGCCAGAGCGCACCATAGACGCCGGAAACGCCATTCAGATGGAGGTCAACCAGCCCTTCGACGGGGAATGGTTCGTCGTCTCACATCCCGACTGGGCCAAGGTGTCGAACGTTTCGGGCACGGGAACCATCACCTTTACGGTCACGATTGACCGCCACGCGGCGACCCCGCTGGCCGCAGACCGGGCACAGCTCCTGGGCCAGATCGAAGTGAACGGCACGAGCGCCGACGGGACCGAGCAGAGTACGGCACTGTGGGCGCTTCAGGCCAACCAGTACCGGCTGAGTGGTCAGGTGGCCGAGCAGGCCAGTGTGCAGGGCAGCGACCTTGCGGCGCAGAGTGTTCTGCCCGGTCAGCAGAGCAGCAACGAGACGCGCAGCCTGATCGTCACCTACCACGACCCGGCGGTGCGTGACGCGGTGCTGGGCCAGGGCAAACTCAGCGGCAGCGCGGTGACGGCTCCCCAGGCCCAGGCCGCCCGTGACCTGCTGACCCGCCTGGACGTGCCCGAGGCCGACCGCCAGCCCCTCACCGAGCAGAGCGTGGTCCTGCGCGGGCTGTCGGCGGAGCAGGCGGGGCAGGTGCAGGCCGCTCTCGCCAAAGACCCCAGCGTGGCCTCGGCTGTGCCCAACGCTGTGATGCACGAACTGGCGACCCCGGTGCCCCCGGTGGTGCCCACTGACCAGTACGCCCCGCTGCAATGGGCCTACAAACTGCTGGGATACGGCGCGGTGTGGCGCGACATGGAACAGGGCGGCTATACCCGGCCCGTCGTGGTGGCGGTGGCCGATTCGGGCGTGCGCTACGACCATCCCGACCTCGCCGGGCAACTCCTGACCCCACAGGAGGGGGCGCTGGACGTGCTGACCGTCGGCAGCAACGGCGACGGCGACGGAGCCGACAACGACCCCACCGACCCCAAGACCCCTGGGCGCACCCGCGAGAGTCACGGCACCCACGTGACCGGCATCATTGCCGCACGCTGGGGCCAGAACACGGCTACCTGCGCTGGGTGCAGCCCCACCGGAGTGGTGGGCGCCACCTACAAGGCTCCGGTCAAGGTGCTGCCCATCCGCCTGCTGGACGCGAGCGGCAATACCGAGGCCAGCGACGTTATCGCCGCCGTGCGCTACGCGGCTGGTCAGACGGTCAACCTCAACGGCAAGATCTTCACGAACCCCCGGCCCGCCCAGGTACTCAACCTCAGTCTGGGCGGCCCAATGCCCCCCGAAGAAGCGCAGCCCATGTGCGACGCCATCGCCGAGGCCAGAGAGCGCGGCGTGCTGACCTTCGTGGCCGCCGGAAACGCGAGCAGCACCACCCCCTATTACCCGGCGGCCTGCCCCGCCGCTGTCGCTGTCGCCAGCGTGACGCTCTCGGGCGGCAGTGCGCCCATGCACGCGACCTACAGCAACGCCTACAGCGCCGTGCAGCTCAGCGCACCGGGCGGCAGCTCCTACCTCGCGCCCACCTACTTTACGGGCGGTAAACTGGGCGGCGAACGCTTTCCCGACGACATCGTCTCCACCGGCTGGGACTACGTGAAAAACCAGCCCAACTACACCACCATGGCCGGAACCTCGCAGGCCGCCCCGCAAGTCTCGGCGCTGGCGGCGCTGCTGCTCAGCAAGGGCGTGACCAAGGGGCCCGAAGACACCCTCAAGCGCCTGATCGACACCAGCACCGACCTGGGGCAGACGGGCCGTGATCCCCTCTTCGGCTTCGGGATGGTGAACGCTGCCGCCGCCCTGAATGCCCCGGCGGTCAGCAATACCTTCGGCCTGCGCCTGCAAGACGAAAGGGGTCACAGCTACCAGCCGCCGCTGGACGCGCTGGGTCGTTTCAATGCCTACGTGGGCGAAGGCACCTACCGCGCTGTCGGGGGGAGTGACCTCGACGGCAACGGCATCTACGGCGAGGTTCACGAAGGCGGCACCGAGCGCAGCGCCACGCTCTCGCCTGAGCAGCCGCAGGCCGACGTGGGCGTGCTGAGCGTTCCAAATCGCTGACCCCTTTTTCTCCTAGACGCCCGCCCTTTCAGCTCTCGGGGCGGGTGCGTTCTTGCAACCAGTCGAGAATGAGCTGGCGCACCTCTTCACGCGGCTCGTCGTTGAGGAGTTCGTGGTAGCCGCCCTCGACTATTTCCAGCGTCTTGTCGTCCACGGGAAGCATCTCGAAAAACCGCTGTGAGCCGCGCACGTCGGTCAGGGTGTCCTGGTCGCCATGCACCAGCAGCACGGGCAGGCGCCAACGCGGGTAGTCGGCCCACAGTTCGGCACTCAGCCGCAGCATGGTGGCAGCGGTCTGGGCCGTCACCTTGCCCTGATACACCTGCTCGTCGGCGGTGTAGGCGTCCACCTCGTCGGTCAGGCGAGACAGCCCCGCCGTACCGAGGTCGGTCACGCCCAGCCCTGGGGCGACCCACGCCAGCACGCCGCTGAGCCGCTTGAGCAGGGCGGGCTGCCCCTCACCGACCAGCAGGCCCGGACTGCTCAGGATGACCCCACTCAGGCCACGCGGGTCACGCGCCGCACCCGCTGCCGTAATCAGTCCACCCAGACTATGGCCGTAGGCATAGACGGGAAGGGACTGCCCGCGCAGGGCTTCGCGCACCTTGAAGTGGTCGTCCAGCAGGGCGAAGGCGTCTATCTGCCCCCGAGTACCGGGCGAGTCGCCGTGTCCGCGCTGGTCATAGGCGTAGACGGTGTAGCCCGCGCCCACCAGTTCGGGAATCAGGCGGTGGTACCGCTCCACATAGCGCCGGGCATACTCGCCCAGTCCGTGCGTGAGCAGCACAGCGGCGCGGGGACGCTGCGCCGACCAGACATAGCCCCGCAGCGGCAGACCGGGAATCTTCCAGGGTTGTTCTTGCATAGCCGAGTCTAGGCCCATTTTCTCACTGGTCAGCGCTTTCCCTAAAGGCCCTGTCAAGGCACGCCCCCGGCCCGGTGGGGCAGAGTGGGGGCATGGCAGATATTGCACGCGGGGCTTCGGCCCACTGGGAAGGCGACCTCAAGTCCGGCAAAGGCACCGTCAGCACCGAGAGCGGGGTGCTGAGCGGGGCGCAGTATTCCTTCGGCACCCGTTTTGAAAACGGTCAGGGCACCAACCCCGAGGAGCTGCTCGCCAGCGCCCACGCAGGCTGCTTCACCATGCAGCTTTCAGCGCTGATCTCCGGACACGGCCACGAGATTCAAGCGCTCGACACCGACGCCACCTGTGAAATGGTCAAGGACGGCGCGGGCTTCAAGGTCAGCCGCATGCACCTCGTCGTGCGCGGCAAAATTACCGGCTCCGACCAGGCCGATTTCGAGGCCCACGTCAAGGACGCCGCCGAGAAGTGCCCCCTGAGCCGCGTCATGCAGGGCAACGTGGAAATCACCCACGAAGCCATCCTGGAAAGCTGAACCGGGCCGACCAAAGCCCATAGAAAGAGCCCCCGTCACTGGGGGCCATTCTTATGGGAATTTTGCGGACGAAAGGAAAGCTCAGTGGCCGTCGCCGTCGGTGGCTTCGCGTTTGCCCTCGTCGAACTCGGCGTGGGCCTGAGCGTTGTGGCCTTCAGCCTTGACGCGGTCTACGCCCGCCTTGACCTTCTCGGCAGCGGTGTCGAGGGGGTTGTCGGACAGATGGGCCGCGACCTCATGTCCGGCGGCGCGGGCGCGGTCGGCGGCCTCGTTCAGCTTGGCTCCGGCGGCGTCCACCAAATTTTCCAGCGCACTCTTGTCACTCATCGCTCTACCTCCTGAAGCTGATTTTCCCAATCGATTCTCTCTGTCGGGTAGCGGCAGCATCGGCCTGCCTCACCTGAACCGGATGAAAGTCAGGCCAACGGTCTTTAAGCCGCCGCCTCGAAGTTGCAAAGGCCGACAAAACTGGCTCTCGGCAAGCTGAACCGGGTTCAAACTTTTAGGCAATGGGCCTAAAGAGGGCGACAACGCCGAATGGTGGGGTAAAGTGTTCAGGTAATGGATAAGCACATCAAGGTGCCCGCACAGGGCGAGAAAATCACGATGCAGAACGGCAAACTGACCGTTCCCAACCACCCCATCATTCCCTTCGTCGAAGGCGACGGCACCGGCCCCGACATCTGGCGCGCCAGCGTGCGCGTGTTCGACGCGGCGGTAGAAAAGGCCTACGGCAGCGAGCGCAAGCTGGAGTGGATGGAAGTCTACGCCGGTGAAAAGGCGCTGGAAGTGTACGGCGAGAACCAGTGGCTCCCCGAAAGCACCCTGGTCGCCTTCCGCGAGTACCTGTTCGGCATCAAGGGGCCGCTGACCACCCCCGTCGGCACCGGCATCCGCTCCATCAACGTGGCGATGCGTCAGGAGCTCGACCTGTACGCCTGCGTGCGCCCCGTGCAGTACTTCAACGGCGTGCCCAGCCCCGTCAAGCGTCCCCAGGACGTGAACATGGTCATCTTCCGCGAGAACACCGAGGACATCTACGCCGGGATCGAGTGGAAGGCCGGAACCGACGAGGCCGAGAAGGTGCGCGGCTTCCTGACCCGCGAGATGAAGGTCACCAAGATTCGTTTCCCTGACTCCAGCTCTTTCGGCGTCAAGCCCGTCTCCAAGGAAGGCACCGAGCGCCTGGTCCGCGCCGCCATCCAGTACGCCATCGACAACGGGCGCAAGAGCGTGGCGCTGGTCCACAAGGGCAACATCATGAAGTTCACCGAAGGCGGCTTCCGCGACTGGGGCTACGAACTCGCCAAGCGTGAATTCGGCGCGGTCGAGATCGACGGCGGCCCCTGGTGCCAGCTCCCTGGCGGCATCGTCATCAAGGACGTGATTGCCGACAACTTCCTCCAGCAGATTCTGCTGCGTCCCACCGAGTACGACGTGATCGCCACGCTGAACCTCAACGGCGACTACATCTCCGACGCCCTCGCCGCGCAGGTCGGCGGCATCGGCATCGCCCCCGGCGCGAACATCAACTACGTGACCGGGCACGCCATCTTCGAGGCGACCCACGGCACTGCGCCCAAGTACGCGGGCAAGGACGTCATCAACCCCTCTTCCGTCATCCTGAGCGGCGAAATGATGCTGCGCTACATGGGCTGGACCGAGGCCGCTGACCTGATTCTTGGGGGTCTGGACGCCACCATCCAGGACAAGACCGTGACCTACGACTTCGCGCGTGGCATGGAAGGCGCGACCGAGGTCAAGACCAGCGAGTTCGCTGACAAGATTATCGAGCACATCAAGCAAGCCTGAGTCTCAGGGCAAGGGTAAAAGAGGAGCAGGGGCCGACGTGCCTCCGCTCCTTTTCTCTTTGGACAGCTCAGGGCTGCGGCTTGGTCGGTGAGGGGGTACGGGGCACCACACCGCCCGCGCCAGAAGTCGGAGCGGTGGTCGGGCGCGGCCCCCGCCCCTCCCACAAGTGGCCCGCCAGATACTCGGCAAGAGCCATTTGTCCGGCCAGGGTGGGATGCAGGCGGTCCGGCGCCATCAGGCCGGGGGTCTGCATGGTGTACCAGAGGTCTGCGCCGCTGTCGAGCAGTTGCACGCGGCCCGGAAATTCGCTGGCGAGCCGCTTGGCGGTGTAGCGAACGGCCTGCCGCACGTCCTGAAGGGTGTAGGCGGGCGAGCCGCGCCGGGTGCCCTCGGTCTGGCCTGCGTCACCGCGCCACAGCGGGGTACAGAGGTGAAGGGTGGCCCGCGTACCGCTGAGAATGCCGCGCCCGATGGTCAGCAGCGCCCCGTAGACGGTGTTCGGGTCGGTTTCCCCGGCACGGCCCAGTACCTTTTCCAATTTGTAGTCGTTGGTGCCCGCCAGCAGGATGACGTGCCCGCCGAATCCCCTGGGCAGGCTGCTGCGGAAGCTGTCCACCAGCGGAAACTGCCCGCCCGCGCCACGGCTGAGGGTCGCGCCCGACACGGCGGCGTTGCTCACCAGCGTCCAGCCCCGCAGCCGCGCCAGATGGTTAGGCCACATCTGCCCCGGCGCACTGATGTCGGAGGTGATGCTGTCACCGAGGGCAATGAAGGTGGGGGTGGGCGACGCGCCACCAGCAGCAGACAAAGAGACGGAGCCGAACATGGTCAGACCGAAAAGCAGGCGCAGCAGCGAACGCATTGGCCCATGATGCGGGCAGAATGTGAAGTGCGAATGGGGTGAAGCGGGATAAGCTGCGGCCCGTGAGTGTGCGGGAACGGGCAGGAGGTGGCGCGGCGGCGTGGCTGGCCCACATTGACGGTCTGCGGGCCGTGGCCGTGCTGGGCGTCGTCTTTTATCACGCGCACTGGGCGGGGTTTGGCGGCGGGCATGTCGGGGTGGACATTTTCTTTGTCATCAGCGGATTTCTGATCGGCAAGCACCTCAGCGGACAACTGGCGAGCGGCACCTTTTCGCTGGGGGCGTTTTACGGGCGGCGGGTGCGGCGCATTGTGCCTGCGCTGCTGCTGACGCTGGGCCTCAGCACGCTGGCGGCGTGGTTTTTGCTGCTGCCCGAACAGTTCGCCAACTACTCGCGCCACCTGCTCGCCAATCTGGTGATGCTCCAGAACTTCAGCCTGATGAACGAGGTGGGGTATTTCTCGCCGGGAGCCGAGTTGCAGCCACTGCTGCACACCTGGAGTCTGGCGGTGGAGGAGCAGTTTTACCTGTTTTTCCCGCTACTGTTTGCCGGGCTGTGGCGCTGGACGGGCCGCCGGGTGTGGCTGGCCGTGCTGGGGCTGGCGCTGCTGAGCGGCTGGGGCGCGGCGCACTGGGCGCAGGACTTTCCGCGTCAGGTCTTTTACTTGATGCCTGCGCGGGCGGGCGAACTGCTGCTGGGCGTGCTGCTGGCCTCGCCGCTGGTGGCGGGCTGGGCGGGCAAGCTAAGGCGCGGGGCGGGAGCCGAGGTGCTGGGGGGGCTGGCGCTGCTGGGCGTGGGAATCTCGCTCTGGGGCCACCGTTCCTACCCCGACCTCTACACGCTGGCGGCGCTGGCGGGAACGGCCCTCTTGCTGACCTGTGCGCCCCAAAGTCGGTTGGCGGGCGGGCTGCTCTCGCTCGCGCCGCTGCGCTGGGTCGGGCTGCTGAGTTACAGCATTTACCTGCTGCATCAGCCCGTTTTCGTGTTTTACCGACTGGTACAGGTGAACCAGGTGCGGCCCGCCGATTACCTGTGGCTGACAGCGCTGGTGCTGGGGCTGGCGTGGCTGTCGGTGCGCTGGGTAGAAAATCCTTTTCGGCAGACTGTCCCGCTGCGGCGGGGGCTGGCGCTGGGGGTGCCGCTGGCGGCGGGGCTGGCGTGGGTCGGATTCGCGGGGCTGCCTGCGGGCTTGCCGCAGCGCCTCCCCCCCCAAGTCGCCCGCTACACTGCCGCGCAACAGGACAAAGACCCGCGTCTGGGCGAATGCAAATCCAGTTTTGAGGAGCCGCGCCCGCTTGCCGAACTGTGTCGCTACGGGGCCGACGTGCCCGAAAGCGTGGTGCTGCTGGGCGACTCGCACGCGGCGACATTGGCGCACGGGCTGGGCGAGGCGCTCGGCGCACGCGGGCAAAGTGTCAGGAGTCTGATTCGGATGGGCTGCCCCGTCATCGCCGTGAACGTGCCCGCCGACGCTGGGCGCGAGCAGGACTGTCTGACTTTCAACCGTCAGGCGCTGGAGTATGTCCGCCAGAGTCCCGCCCGCACGGTGGTCGTGTCCTCGCGCTGGCCCCTGTACGCGGGAGGACGCTTCGACAATGGGCGCGGCGGCGTGGAAGTCTCCGACCAGCCTGTGCCTTTCCTGAACGCGGGCCTGAGTGGGGCGCAGGTGGTGGCGGGCTACGCCGAAGCCGTGCGCTTGCTGGCGGCGACGGGTAAACGGGTCGTCATCGTGGACTCGGTGCCGGAAATGGGCTGGGACATTCCGCAGTCCCTCCGCAAAAAGGCGCTGCTGCACGACCCCGCGCCGCTGACCGTACCGCGCAGCGTGACCGAGAAGCGCAACGCCGCCATTCACGCCGCCTTCGCCGCACTGACGGGGCCGGAGGTGCGCCTCATTGAACCCGCCGCCCTGAGTTGCACTGCCCAGGCGTGCGCCAGCGTGCGGGGTGAGGCGGTGCTGTATGTGGACAGCAACCACCTCAGCCTCAGCGGGGCGCGGGGCGTGGTGGGCGCGGTGCTGGGGGCGCTGAAGTAAAAATGTCAAACGTGGAAACGTCTAAACGCCTTGCTGAACACTAGTGGATGACCAAGGGCATGAGAAGGCTTATAATGCTGCATGGGACGCCAAA
>NZ_JAUNHK010000176.1 GCF_030523985.1 Deinococcus sp. | reverse complement strand
ACAGCGGCTTTCATCGCCCTGCCCCCACCTGCCCCGGTGGGGGTGCGTGCTTTTTTGGGATGGGCCGTAAAGTCGAACCGTCAAGCTGTCGAACGGCTGGTTTTTGGCGTCGCTTAGAGCATTTGACGTAAGAGATACTTGCGGTTTTTGACCCTCTGCCAGGGGGAGAGGGCCTCGCGTAGCGAGGGGTGAGGGGTCTTTGTGGGCAGGCAACAAAAAGAACTCCCGCCACGGGCCAAAAGCCGGGCGGGAGTCGAACCGTCAGAAGAAGTTCAGGAAGCCTTGACGCCCATGCTGGCGCGGGGTTCGAGCGCGTAGAACGCCACGACGGCCACCAGAGTGCCGACCCAGCCGGGGGCGCTGCCAAGTTCGAGGTTGAAGGTGCGGCCCAGCACCGTCGAGCCGAGCTGACCGCTGAGGTAGTCACCTTGCTGCTGCGCCACGATGTTCCAGCCCACGATGGGTTCACCCATGAAGCCGGTCACGCGGTCCACGCCACGCAGCACCAGTTTCTGACTGCCGACCTGTCCACGCAGTTCGCCTTCCTGAAGCTCGATGGTCACGCTGTCGTTGCCGACGGTGCCACGCACGCCCCGGTCGGTAATTTCGAGTTCGATGTCCTTGCCGTGCAGTTTGCCGCCAGCGCGGCCCGAGATTTTGTCACCGTCGATGGAGCAGCGGATGTCGTACCCGTCTGCGCCGCCGAGGCGTCCCTTGATGAAATCTTCCATGCGCCGGAGTATAGCGTGCCTGCCCTGACCCTCCGATGATGCCTGGGGCTGTCCTGTGGGGGGGACGCACGTTACCCTGAAGCCGACATGACCCAACCGACTCTGGAAGCCCGCTACCGGGCCGGGGACGCCCGTGCCCTGGCCCGCGCCGTGACCCTGGCCGAAGCCGGGCTGGATTCGGCCCGTCCGCTGCTGCGTGCCGCCCGTGGGTGTGCCGTGTCTGGCAGGCGTGCCGTGGTGCTGGGCGTCACGGGCAGCCCCGGCAGCGGCAAGAGCACCCTGACCGACGCCCTGATCGCCGCGCTGCGCGGGCGGGGGCGGCGGGTGGCGGTGCTGGCGGTGGACCCCAGCAGTCCCTACAGCGGCGGCGCGATTCTGGGGGACCGCATTCGGATGCTGCGGCACCATGCCGACGACGGCGTGTTCGTGCGTTCGCTGGCCTCGCGGGGGGCGCTGGGTGGCCTCTCGGCCCGCAGCATGCAGGTGCTCGCGCTGATGGAAGGCGCGGGCTTCGACTGGGTGATTCTGGAAACGGTGGGCGTGGGGCAGTCTGAGGTGGACATCGCCGCCGTGTGTGACCACACCCTGCTGGTCCTGACCCCGGCGGGCGGCGACGGCGTGCAGGCGTTCAAGGCCGGAATCATGGAAATCGCCGACATCATCGCCGTCAACAAGGCCGACCTGCCCGGCGCAGACCGCACGGTACGCGAACTGATGGCCGCGCAGGGGCTGGGGCACCACGACGAACACACCTGGTTCGCGCCCATTCGCCGCACGGTCGCCAGTCAGGGCGAAGGCGTGGACCAGTTGATCGAGGCTGTGGAGCAGCACCGCGCACACCTGGGCGAAGCGGGCCTGCGCGAACGTCGCGAACGCCGCGCCGAGTACGAGGTCAGGACCCTGGTGCAGGAAAAGCTGCTGCAACGGGCGCGAACGGTCAGCGCCGACCTCTATGCGCGGGTGGCACGGGGCGAATTGGATGCCGACGCTGCCGCCGACGAGTTGCTGAGCGGCTGAGCGGCAGGGCTGTCTGCTCATGGTCGGCGGTTAGGCTGAGGCATGACCGGGCAACTTCATGTCAGCAGTGAGTTCTTGCAACGGGCGCTGGGTTTTGGATGGGAGGGCGACCCGCTCACAGTGGGCGTTTTCCCCAATGCCCTGCCCGACGATTTCCCGTTGACCTTGCCTGAATTGCCGGGGCTGCGGATGCTGGGGAGTGTTCGGGGCGTGGCGACCCGCTGGAGCTTCAATCGGGGCAAATCTTTCTCCCCACAGCAGCGGCAGTGGCGTGTTTTTCTGGATGTGGGCGCGGCGCTGGACGACACGATGACGACTTTTCAGGCAGCATTGCTGTCTCAGGGCTGGGAAAGTGGGCGGGCCTTCGCTCAGACTTTTGTGGAAGCCGGGCAAACGCGCTGGCTGGCGCTGAATCCGGCGCGGGGCTGGAAACTCGATCTGGCGCTGCGGGAGGCTGCTGAGCAGTCGGGAACCACGACCCAGGTCTGGCTGACCCTCACCGAAGCCGAGGCCCAGACCATTCGGCACCTGCTGGGCCAGCATGACCCGCCCTTTGACCACGTTCATCTGCCCATGCCTTTGCTCCGGCTTCCGGCGGCCTGGCGTTCGCAGATGTCGCAGGGGTCGGGCGGAAGGGTCAGCAGCGAAGAGTACGCGCTGCGTGGCCCCGGCGGCGCAGCGGCGCTGTGGCCTGCGCTTTTGCCGCAACTCGCCGCCCAAGGCTGGGCGCTGCTTCACCACTCGGACGAAGCGGCCCTGTTTCGCACCCCGCACGGCACCGGGCTGCTGCGCCTCTCCGGAAGCGGCGAGGAGGTGGCGGCAGCCATCGTGCAGTTGGGCGACAGCGAGGGGAACGTCATCCTTTAGGCGGATGCGCCCTTGCGTCCCAGACCCTAGTTTTGGGCCATGCGAAAGATGCTGTGCGGTCTGGCCCTGTTGCTGAGTGCCTGCGCTCCGGTGCGGGTCACTGTGGAAACTTCGCCGCAGGCAACGGTGTTGACTGGTCGGGACAGCGCGGGACGGCTCGTCTGGCAGCGGCGGCTGTCGCAGTCACAGGCTCCGGTGCCAGGGAGGGCCTACATAGCCTGGGCGACCTCGCCGGGCGAATGGGCAGGGCCGACGAGCGCTTTTTCTACGTGACGCGCCAGGATGCTTGTGGAATCTTCACGGCCCGCTGGAACTGGCATGCCCCGCCAGGGACGCGGCCTTTTGTCATGGCGGGACGGGTCTGGTAAAGCCTGAAACCTCACCATCTCTCTGTCACTCCTGGCCCTACACTGCCTCTATGAAAGCTCGCCGCCTGACCCCTTACCTTGTCGCTGGCCTTGTGGTGCAAAG
>NZ_JAUNHK010000046.1 GCF_030523985.1 Deinococcus sp. | reverse complement strand
CCCCAAAGTGATCTCCACTAACGTCTGCTCTCATGACTTTTATCAGGCCGTAAGCCCTCCAGTGATAAACGGCCCGTCCATTGAGCCACAACGCGGGCAGGCTTTGGGGTCCGTGACCACCTGCGAGAACTTCAGGTCGGCCACCAGCTTACCGTGCGGGTCGTAAATAACGACAGCGTGCGCTGGGCTGCCCTCTTGCGCCCAGTTGTCCAGCGTGACCACATGCCCACGTGGACTGATCAGAATGCGGCCCGGAGTGTTGACCAGGTTGTGCTTCCAGAGGGTTTTCAGCGTGCCGTCGGCCTGAAGCTGGAACAGTTCGCCCCAGCTTGCCCTGGCGCTGGCGGTGGCTTTATCCACGCCCTGCGGCAAAAACTTAAAGCCGTAACTGCCGTAATCCGTGCCTACTATTGAGGGTCTGGGCGGGGCATAAGAAGTGGCTGCCGCGAAAGGAAACAGGGCAGCAAGCAAGGTCAGGGCAAGGCGGCGCATGGCCGGAATGTAGCTGGGGAAAGTGACGGGGGAATGACGGAAAGTCACCTCACTCAGCGAATGCGGATGCTCTGCACCAATTGGTCGAGGGTCGCCAGCTTGCCGCTTTCGGCATCCAGCCGCGTACTGATCCGGCTCATGGCTTGCAAGCCGCCCGCTTCGGGCAGCAGAGGGCGTCCCGCCTCTACTGGAAAGCTGGCGGGAGCATAAGGCAAGTGCACGGAAACGACGTATTTTCCGTCCCGACTCAGCCCCTGAAAGGTATAGAACACGCCGCTGCGCGGATAGTCCGTCAGCATCTCCTGCCCACGAATCGCCAGATAGCGCACTCCCTGAAGCTGCGGCGTCTGCACGCGCTTGATAGCGCCTGCGGCGACCTGAGCCGTGTTCGTCAGCGGCAGATAGGGAAGCTCCTTCCACCCGCGCTGTGCGGTGGGCAAACGCTTGCCGGAAATGATGTCGCGCAGGCCGCTGATTTGGTCGTTCACCTTCGTTTTTGCTGGCCCCTGATATAGCGTCAGCCAGTTCTGCACGGGCGTGACCGTGACGTAAGCGGGCGGCATGTCGGCGGGAAACTGAGACTTCCATCTGGTCTGCCCGGCCCTGTCCAGCACCACCCGAATCTGCGAGGGCGAGAACTGAAAGTAGGGGCCGACGTTGGGGCCGCTTTCGGCGTAGGTCACGGCGGGGCGCACCTCTGCCCGCACCGTGTCACCAGGAGCCGACAGCGTGACGTAGGGCAGGGGCGCAGGCTGAAAGCTGACTTTCGCCTGGGCCAGCGCGGGTGAAAGGGTGAGCAGGGCAAAGGCGAGGGATAAGCGCAACATGCCCGGAATCTACTTTGACAACGTGACGGGATGATGATGTAAATAGGCCCCCAGCACACTCGCCAGGGGCCAAACTCTTTCAACTCTAGACCATCAACGCCTTACCAGCGTTCCGTCACCGTCTTGAGTTGCATGAAGTTTGCCAGATAATCCGGCCCGCCCGCCTTGCTGTCGGTGCCGCTCATGTTGTAGCCGCCGAAGGGCTGCACGCCTACGATGGCGCCCGTAATCTTGCGGTTGAAGTACAGGTTGCCCACTTCAAACTCGGCGCGGGCCTGTTCCAGCCGCTCGCGGGAGCTGCTGCACACGCCCCCCGTCAGGCCGTACTCGGTCGAGTTGGCGATGTCCAGCGCGTCCTGCCAGTCCTTGGCCCGCAGCACGGCGACCACTGGCCCGAAGATTTCTTCCTGTGCCAGACGCGAGTCGCGCTGCACGTCGCCCACGATGGTCGGCTGAATATAGTAGCCCTGCTTGCCGTCACATTCGCCGGGAGCCTCGCCGCCCAGCAGCACTTTGCCTTCCTGTGGGGCAATGTCCAGATAGCTCTTGATTTTGTCGAAGCTCATTTCGTTGACTACGGCGGTCACGTTGGCATTTTCCTCGCCCGTGCCGATTTTCAGGGCCTGAGCGCGTTCCACGAAGCCGCTCACCACTTCGTCGTACACGCTGTCCACCACGATCAGGCGGCTCATGGCGCTGCACTTCTGGCCGTTGAAGCCGAATGCCCCCTGCACGGCGGCGGTAATCGCGTTGTCCAGGTCGGCGGTTTCGTCCACGATCAGGCCGTCTTTGCCGCCCAGCTCCATCACCACGCGCTTAATCCACTTCTGGCCGGGCTGAACTTTGGCCGCCACTTCGTTGATGTGCAGACCCACGGCGCGGCTGCCCGTGAAGGTGATGAAGCGGGTTTTGGCGTGGTTCACGAGGTATTCGCCCACTTCCTTGCCCACGCCGGGCAGGAATTGCAGCACGCCCGCAGGCAGCCCGGCTTCGCGCATGATGTCCACCATGAAGCCCGCGATGAGGCCCGCGTCCTCGGCAGGTTTCACGATGACGCAGTTGCCCGCCACAATCGGGGCCGCCGCCATGCCGATGAAAATGGCGCAGGGGAAGTTCCAGGGGCTGATGCTCACGCCCACGCCCAGCGGAATGCTCATCAGGCCGTTTTCCTCGCCCTCGAACCACGTCGTTTCGCTGCTGCCGAAGCCCGCGTACTTCATGGCGCTACGGGCGTAGTACTCCAGAAAGTCAATCGCTTCGGCCACTTCCACGTCGGCCTCGGCGTAGTTTTTGCCCACTTCAATGCTCATCAGGGCGCAGGCTTCCAGGCGGCGGCGCTTCAGAATCGCGGCGGCCTTCAGCAGAATGCGGGCGCGGGCGTCCATGTCCCACTTTTTCCAGCTTTCAAATGCCTTCCAAGCGCCTTGCAGGGCATTTTCGGCGTCCTGAATGGTCGCCTTGGCGGTGGTGCCCACCACTTCGGCGGTGTCGCAGGGGTTGATGCTGGTCAGCTTCTCGGCGGTGTCCACTTCCTTGCCGTCAATAATCAGTGGGTAATGCTTGCCAACCAGTTCCTTACGAACTTTGGCGAGGGCGTCTTGGTACGCCTTGACATTTTCTTCTTTGGTGAAGTCGGTGAAGGACTGGGGGCGGTATTCCTGAACTTTAATCATGGTGTTTCTCCTTTGGAAAGGTCTAGGGATTTAAGGCTAAATCTGGGAGACGTTACATACGGAAAAGTAACGCGAAAACATCTTACAGATGGCGACTGCCCTTCTTCCATCTTTTTCGAAGAAGTAGCCTGCGCCCATTTGTTCTGTGAACTGCCATCCTTGATTTAGGAGCAAAGGCCGAATTTGCTCGGCATCTCTCAGCAGGTAACGCCCGCCTGCACTGCCTGTCTGGAAATGCTTCGGCTTGCCCGTGAAATAAACGGCAGGTGCGGCAGAGAAAAGCTCTGCGGCATTCGGTTCCTGACGGTTCAGCGCCGCACTATTCAAACCCAGCCAGAGCAAAGGCCACAGGGCGTAAACGAGGGCGAAACCCAGAAGAGCGGGCCAGAAACGTCGGAAAGCATCAGTGGGGCTTGGTAAGGTGTGCATTTTCTGTTACTCCAGAGGCACAATTTAGACGGTAGCTTCAGCGGGTTAACCCCTCCGACCCCTGCGGGGCCACCTCCCCTTGAAGGGAGGCATGGGGCGCTTTCAGGCTCCCTTTTAAGGGGAGCTGTCAACGAAGCTGACTGAGGGGTTAGCCCTTCAACATTCCCTGCACCACGAACGCAGCATTTCTGGGCGTTTCGGCAATGCGGCGGCTGAAGTACGCGTACCAGTCGCGCCCGTAGGGAATGTAGGCGCGGACGCGGTAGCCCCCCTGCGCCAATTGCTTTTGCAGGTCACGCCGAATGCCGTAGAGCATCTGGAACTCGAACTGGTCTTTGGCGATGCCGTGGGCCAGCACAAAGCGCTTCACGTCTTCGATGATTTTTTCGTCGTGCGTGGCGACGTTGCAGTAATTTCCGGCCTTGAGGTGCTGGTACACGAGGCGGCGGTAGTTCTGGTCTACGTCGGCCTTGTCGGGGTAGGCAACGGTTTCGGGTTCCAGGTACGCGCCCTTCACCATGCGGATGTTGGGCTTCAGGTCATCCAGCGTGGCGCGGTCGGCGAGGCTGCGGAACAGGTAGCTTTGCAGCACCGTGCCGACATGCTCGTGTCCGAACTCGCCCACCAGCATGCGGAACTGCTCCAGCGTGATGTCCACACGGGTATGGTCTTCCATGTCCAGGCACACGAACCCGCCGTACTCCTTCGCCTTGCCGACGATGCGGCGGGCGTTTTTGAGGCCCAGATCTTCGCCTTTCTCGTCTTTGCCCTGGCCCACGCTGCTCAGTTTGATGCTGACATAGGGCTTGATTCCGGCGGCATGCGCGGCGTCGATCAGCTTCAGCACCTGCTCGGCAAACTCGTTGCACTTCTCGGGGCTGTCGATGAACTCGCCCAGCAGGTCGAGGTTGCCCTGAATGCCGTCGGCGGCGAGGTCCTGCACGGCTTTGATGGCAGTTTCGATGCTCTCGCCCGCCACGAAGCGCTCGGCGAGGGGCCACATCTTGTCACGGGCCAGTTTTTCCACCTGCGGGCGCTCTGCGACGGTCAGAATGGCTTTTCGGTACAGTTGGTCAATCATTGGTTGCTCCTTCGGGGAGAGGGGAGGACATGGGTGTCAGGCGGGCACTACGGTGGGTCTGCGCCCAGGTCGTGCAGCACCAGAACACCAAATGTGCGGACATGCAGGCGGGCGGCCTCCCGCGCCGCTTCGGGCTGGCGCAGCAGCACCGCTTCCAGAATGGCGGCGTGCTGGCGCTCGGCGTCGGGCCAGGCGTTGTAAATGCCGGTCTGGTGCTTGATCAGGGCCACGCGCTGTTCCAGGTCGCGGGCCAGGTCGCCCAGCGCCACGTTGTGCGCCGCCTGGGTGATGCAGCGGTGGAACGCCAGGTCAAGCCGCGTCTGCTGGCGGTAATCTTGGCTCTGGGCGCTGTTCAGTTCCTCCAGGGCAGCCCGCAGCGCCCCGGCATCGACGGGGGTATGGTGCCGGGCTGCCAGAGCCGCCGCCAGTCCGTCCAGTTCCTCCCGCACGGTGTAGGTATCGCGGGCTTCGGCTGCGGTCACGGTTCGCACCCGCACACCCTTGTTGGCCTCGGCCACCAACAGGCCGTCCTGCGTCAATCGCATCATCGCTTCCCGAATAGGCGTGCGGCTGACCCCAAATTGCTGTCCCAGTTCTACCTCGCCCAGTCGCTCGCCGGGCAGCAGTTCGCCGTCCAGCACGGCGCTGCGGAGGTGCTGGTACACCCCGTCGCGCACCAGTTCCGGGCGGCGGAATTCGGTCATGCTGGATATTGTATACAATTTCTACCGGAAAAGAAAAACGACGCCCTGTCATTCGACAAAGCGTCGTCTGTTTCGCAGCACCGTTCAGCGGGGGCGCACGGTCTCACAGGTGCCGGAGGTCAGTTGCCAGGCGTTGATCTTGTCGTTGTCGCCGTCTCCGACATAATCAATCTTATCCTTGGGTGCGACATCGACAAGCAGATACAGTTTCCAATCGAGACCCAGGTCGTACAGGCAGAGGGTCTGGTCGGTGTTGTTGATGGCAGAGGACAATACGTCCCAATCGTCTTGCGCCAGCATCCCCGAGTTGCCCACAGCAGTCAGTTGACGACCAGCGAAATCCCGGTGCTCAAACAGACAGAAGCCGCCTGCCGCGCAACGGCTGCCCACAGGGGTCTGAGGCTGTCCACAAGCGACCAGACCCAAAGGAAAGAGAGCGAACAAAAGCAGTTTGCGAAACATGACCGACCTCCTGTCGAGAAAGATTCTTCCTCTCTTGCTGAACTGTCCGTCATCATAAAGTCAAAGGGACGGTACTTGAATTGAGAGAGTATTGACCAAGTCCCAGCCACTGTAGATTTTCGTCAGGCAACTGTCGAGAAAGCAGAAACGCGCCCAGGTTTGGAACCCGGACGCGTCCAGTTATTGTCGGCTGGCGAGATTCAGTTCTGGCTGCTCAGGAAGGCGGCCTGGTTGCGGTAGAACTGCTTGACATCCCTGATAGTCAGGTTCCCAGTGATGTCGAGGTGATCATATCCGTCCAGTTGTCCCAGGCGGTACCACTGACCCGGCTGCGTGGGCTGCCCGGTGTAGTCACTGGCCTGCTCACCCAGCGGCTCATGCTGCGCCTTAACAGGCACCAGGCCGTCGTTTTCCCACCAACTCGCATCGTAGCTCACCAGATTCAGAGGGCTGGAACCACTCTGGTTGCCCAGGCCATTGGGCATGGGCCAGGGGTAGGGGTAAGCAGTGGCCACCAGAGGCTGCCACATGGTGACATTGGGATAGCGCCAACCGGTAATCAGGCCGCGTGAAGTGTCCTCGGTAGCCCACGAGAAGTACTTGGTATAGGCGCTACGACCGATAAATTGGTTTGCTTCGTAAGCACCATCCACACGCAGGTCATATCCACCTTGGTCATTGGTCGTCCAGAGAGCGTTGTTGGGGTCGAACACCCGGTCGCTGTAGGACTTGAAGGACTCACCCGGCTGGCGGTACAGCCCGAACTGACCCAGATCGAAGTCGTAGATGGCGTTGGTCACAGACAGCGCACTCAGGCCGCCTGCCATGGTGATCAGTAGATCTTTAAAGAAAGGAATTTCGTCTTGCAGGCTGTCAGAGGCGGGGCTGCCCGAGTTGGCTCCGCTGATGGTCATCAGATTTTTGACCCAACCGTGACGCCCACCCACGAACAGGTTGTCGCCGTCGGCATTTTCAGGAGACCCGTCGTCGAGCAGCTTGACCAGGAGGCGGGCCGTAGGCGCACCCATCGAGTGTCCAATCAGGTTGACAGGGTGCTCGGCGTCCCACTGCGGGTAGAAGCCGGGGTAGCACTTGCGGGTGTCGTGCCGGGTGTGCCCCGCTTCCTGCGAGTGAACTGCGCCGTAATCCACGCAGCCGCCCTTGATCTGGGCGTAAGCTTCGGCGGCACGGTCCCAGTTGGAGCTGAGTGGCCCCATGCTCACGGTAAAGACCTTGTAGCCCAGCGATTTGAGGTCTTCTTGCACGTCGACCAGACCGCCCCAGTACTTGATGCCCAGGGCCTCGTTGCGCCCGAAGCCACCCAGACCGTGCACCAGCACGATCGGCACGCTCTTGTCCACGGCCTGAGCGCTGATAGGCTTACCACCGGGGTAGGTGGTCGCCAGGTCAGTCATCTCGGGCTTGACCAGGGGTTCGGTGGGGTTGGCCTGTGCCTGCAAAGCCGCCGCTTTACGGGCGGCATAGTCGGCCTCGGCTGCCGCCGCCGCAGTGCCTCCCGCCGTAGCGGACGCCGAGGGAGTGACCGCAGGCGTGGACTGACCGCAGGCCGCGAGCAGCAAGGACAGAACGGGGATCAGCAGGGCAGACTTTTTCACAGACAGACTCATATTTTCCTCCACAGAATAGAAATGGACGCACCAGCTCAAAGGCCGATCTCAAAGCTCAGTTTCGGGACACGATTTGGACTCGGTCAATTTTTGGTGAACGTCTAACATTTTGCACATCTGTCCCCGCCGTGTCTACTCTCCCCCGGCTGGGTTCAGTTCCCCCAATTGGCGGGTAGAAACGAAAAAACGCGCCCGGAACGGCTGTCCGGGCGCTGCGCTGTCTAGGTGACGTTGGCCGTCGTTTACTCTGCGTAAATGTTTTCAATCGGGAAAATGCGCTCGGCAAAGGCTTCCAGCCCGCGCTGGCCTGCCCGTGCCTGACAGCCTTCGGTGGGGGTGCATAGCGTGACATACCTCGTCAGCCGCGCCCCGACCCGCACCCGGTAAAGCTGAGCTTCGCTGCGGCTGCGGGTGTGGTGGCACAGGTCGCAGTGCAGGGCGGTGCTGCCTTTGGGAGCAATCGGCGTGAACTCGGCCAACTGGTCGCCATGCACCAGCGCCAGCCGCCCATCGGCGACCGGATAAAGCCCCAGCGTGGGGGGCTTGTCGAGCGGTCTTTCACCAAAGATTTCGCGGTAGGACTCGGGAAACAGTTCAAGCAGCAGTTCGGCGGCGGTATGGGCCTTGTCGCTCATCCGGGGCAGTCTAGAGTGAAGCGCGGGCGGGTACTGTGGTCAGTCTTCAGATGTGACCTGATTTCGCTCCTGACAGAAAAAGCGGCTTTCTTTGCTATATTTCTCGTTATGCGCTCGCGTACCGCCAACCGCAGCGGCATCGTCATTCGCCGCCGGGTGACGCCTGCCGGAGACATTCTCGTGACCCTGCTGACCCCCCAGGGCAAGCTCAAGGCGGTGGCGCGGGGCGGAGTCAAGGGGCCGCTCAGCAGCAGCCTGAACCTGTTTCATCATGTCGGGGTACAGGTCTATCAGGGGCCGCACAACGACCTGGCCAGCGTGCGGCAGGCAGTGCTGGAAGGCGCGTTGCCCACGCTGGCCCAGCCGGAGCGCTACGCCTTCGCGCACCTGATGGCCGAGTTTGCCGACGCACTGTTTCAGGAAGGCGAATTTTCCGAGCAGGCGTTTGAACTGTTCGCGGCCTCGCTGCGCGGTATTGCCCACCAGGACGACCCGGAATGGGTGGCCCTGGTGCTGTGCTACAAGCTGCTGGGCCTTGCCGGGGTCATTCCGCAGACCGCCCGCTGTGCCCGCTGCGGAGCGCCCGAGCCGGAGCATCCCGACCCGCTGGGCGGGCAACTGCTGTGCGCCCGGTGCGCGGCCCTGCCCGCCTACCCGCCTGCCGTTTTGGATTTTCTGCGCCACGCGGTGCGCCGCAGCGTGCGCCAGAACATAGACCATCCGGTAGCGGCCAGCGAACGGCCCCGGCTGTGGCAGGCACTGGAAAAGTTCGTGTCGGCGCAGGTCGGCAACGTCCAGAGCTGGCGGCAACTGGTCCCGCACCACCGCGCCACTGGACCCGCTATATAGCCGGTATGTAAACAGGAGTGAGCGCAGGCCAGTTCTCAAGAGTACGATCAAGAACGATGCAGCCAGCCGTCCTTCTCGATTCGTCCAGTGACATCAGCCTGTTGCAGGCCACTGAGCTGGGCGTGCATCTGCTGCTGCAACCCATAGAGTTCGGTGGAAAGACCTGGCTCGATTCTGAAGAAATCAGCAGCGAGCAGCTCTATGGCCCACTGCGTGCCGGGGTAGCCCGGCCAGCGCCCTTTCCGATGCTGGTGGAACGGTACAGCACCACCCTGGAGCGCCTGCTGGAGCGGGCAAACCATGTCCTGGCGATTCATCCCAATCGGTACGCCAACGGCATGCTGGAAGTCGCGCAGCAGGCCGCCAGCCACTTTCCAGGCCGCGTGACCGTCTATAACGCCCAGACCCTTTCCATCTTTATGGCGCTCCTGGGTGAACGGGCCGTCCAGGGCTTCGATCAGGGGCTTTCTCCGCAACAGGTCATGAGACAGCTTGACCGCTTTCACCAGCTTTCGCACTCGCTTCTGTGTCTGGAGACGACTGAGTTTCTTCCCGAGGATTCCCCGTCAGGCCAAGCGGTAAAACACCTTTCGCCTTCCCTCAAGCCGATTCTCCGCGCTCCGGGAGGGCAGGTCGAACTGCTGACCACGGCTCCCGACAGCACGGCGGCCCTGCGAATCATGCGTCAGCGGTTGCAGCGCCAAGCTTCCGACCTACGCGGAGGAGACGTGGTGTTCGCCCACCGTGACGCCGCCGAGCAAATCGCCGTACTGGAAAAAACAGCCCGTAACCTCGGTCTGCGCGTCCGGTTCAGCACGACTTTCAGCCTGACGGTTTCAGCCGTCCTGGGGCCGGGGGCTTACGCCTTCGGCATCTTTCCGCCGCCTGCGGAAATCTAGGGTGTTCCCCGGTTTTCCGCCTCATTTCAGCCGATAGGCCTCCACAAAACGGATGATTTCCGCCCGCGTGCCGCCCAGCCAGGTCAGGTTGCGGGCGACTACGCCGATGATGGTGACATGGTTCAGGCGCGGCAGCACGACCCGCTGCACCTCCACTCCTGCTTTTTTCAGCGCCGCTTCCATGTTCAGGGCGTTCTGGGGGTAAACGGTGGTGTCGTTCTCCGCGACCAGCAGCAGATGCGGGGGCGCGTCGGGCCGCACGTGGCGGTCAGGCATGATGTCTGCCGGGTCGCTGCCCTCGGGAAAGGCCACCCGACTAGGGTAGTCGCGGAAATCGTAGGAGTACGGCCCCGCGATGCCGATGACGCCGCGCACGCTGCCCACCGGGACGCCCACCTCGGCCAGCCAGCGGGCGTTGTCCACCACTTCGACTGCGTTGAAGCCGCCTGCCGAGTGACCCGCCACAAACAGGTTTTGCGGGTCGCCGCCCCACTCGCGGGCATGGTCACGCATCCACCCCAGCGCCGCCGCCGCGTCCTGCACATAGGCGGGGTAGCGGTGCTGCGGCGCGAGGCGGTAGTTCATGACGCCCACCACGTACCCGGCCCGGGCCAGAGACTCGCCCACAAAGGCATGGCCCGACTTGTCTCCGCCTTCCCACGAACCGCCGTGAATGAAGAGGATGGTCGGTGCCCGTTGCGCCTGGGGCGGGGCGTACACGTCCAGTCGGTTGCGCGGGTCAGGGCCGTAGCTCTGGTCAAGTGAGACCCGCAGGCCCCGCGCTGGGTTGGTCGCGTTGACGGCGTTCTGAACATTGGCCCCCGAACAGGCGGTGAGGGTCAGCGTCAGCGCGGCGGCTCCGGTCAGCCACCAGGCCGCACGCCGCAGGGAAAAGGAAGCAGACATGACCGGATACTAGGCGCGGCCCCGGCTTCAGAGGGCAACGCAGGCCACGAAAGGACGCGTCAGGGTCAGATGCTCCAGCCGCCGTCCACCAGAATTTCCTGCCCGGTGATATAAGCAGCCTCGTTCGTCGCCAGAAACGCAATCGCGGCGGCGACTTCTTCCGGCTTGCCGAAGCGCCGCGCCGGAATTTTGGCCTGGAGCTTGGCGGCCTCGGCGGGGTCGGCGTGCAGCTTTTGCAGGCGCTCGGTGGCGGTGTAGCCGGGGGCCACCGTGTTGCAGGTCACGCCGTCGGCAGCGACTTCGAGGGCCAGGGTTCGCAAGTGGTTGGTCACGGCGGCGCGCATGGCGTTGCTGACAGGCAGGTTCAGCGCGGGGCGGCCCACCGTCAGGCTGGTAATGGCGATGATGCGGCCCCAGCCCCGTTCACGCATTCCCGGCAGGACGGCGTCGGTCAGGCGGGCGGTACTCAGGAAGGTGGTTTGAAAGCCCTGTTCCCAGGCTGCCCCGGTCACAGCACTCGGCAGCGAGGGGGGCGGGCCGCCCGCGTTGCTCACCAGAATGTCCACCTGTCCCGCCGCCTCCACAGCCGCCTGCACGCCCTGCGGGGTACTCACGTCGGCCACCACCCAGGCCGCACCCAGGTCGGCTGCCGCAGCCCTTAGCACCTCTTCGCCTCGCGCCGCCAGCGTGACCACCGCCCCCAGGTCGCGCAGTTGCCGCGCCGCCGCCAGCCCGATGCCTTTGCTGCCGCCCGTCACCAGGGCGCGTTTGCCGTCCAGTTTGAACATGTCCGGAGTCTAGCGGGCCACGCGTCTCCTTTCCCTTTGCCGCCGAACCCTTTCGCCTGACACATTTTTCGGCTGTGCCGCCTATGCTGACGAAACCATGACGATTCTTCTCGGTATTGACATCGGCGGCAGCGGCATCAAGGGCGCACCCGTGAACACGGCGACAGGCGAACTGGCAGGCGAGCGCCACCGCATTGCTACGCCCGCAGGGGCCAGGCCCGAAGACGTGCAACTGGTGGTCGCCGAACTGGTCGAGCATTTCGGCCTGAAAGGGCCAGTGGGCGTCACTTTCCCCGGCATCGTGCAGGGGGGCGTGACCCTCAGCGCCGCCAACGTGGACGCAGGCTGGGTGGGGCTGGACGCCGACCGCCTGTTCACGCAGGCCACCGGACACGAGGTGCATCTGGTCAACGACGCCGACGCCGCTGGACTGGCCGAAGCCAAATTCGGCGCGGGCAAGGACGTGGCGGGCGTGGTGATGGTGCTGACCTTCGGCACGGGCATCGGCAGCGCCCTGATTCACGACGGCAAACTGGTGCCCAACACCGAGCTGGGCCACCTGTGGCTGCGCGAAAAACACGCCGAAACCTGGGCCTCCGACCGCGCCCGTGAACGCGACGACCTGAACTGGAAACAGTGGGCCAAGCGGGCCAACAAGTACCTGCAACACCTCGAACTGCTGTTTTCGCCCGACCTGTTCATCATCGGCGGGGGCTTGAGCCGCAAGGCCGACAAGTGGCTGCCCCACATCGAACTCTCGCGCAGCAAGTTGGTTCCGGCGGCCCTGGAAAACGAAGCGGGCATCGTCGGCGCGGCGATGGTGGCGGCGGCCAAAGAAACCTACGCGGAGAGCAAACCCGCCCGCAAATCGGGCAAGGGGGCGCTGGCCTTGCCCAGCAGCAAGAAGAAGTAATCCCGACCCCGGAAACTTTTTTCCCATGCCCGGCGTACTCAGGGCATGGGATTTTTCAAGAAGATGATGGCCGCGGCGGGAATCGGTGCGGCGCGGGTGGATGCCCGCCTGCACCACTCTGCCGTGCGCGTCGGGGAAGAACTGCGCGGCACGGTCACCGTCACCGGGGGAAAAGTCGAGCAGCATATCGAGCGGCTGAACCTGGGGCTGACCACCCGCTACCGTGACGGCGAGGAATGGGCGACCCACACGCTGTTTTCGCTGCCTGTTGTCGGCAGCTTCAGCATTCGCCCCGGCGAGGTACGAGAATTCCCGTTCAGTCTACCCGTCCCCTACGGCACGCCGCTGACGGTGCGCGGCACGGACGTGTGGCTGGTCACCGACGCCGACATCGCGGGCGGCATGGACCCCGGCGACACCGACCCGGTGCAGGTTTTGCCCGATTCCCGCATGGCGACGGTCATCGAGGCGGCGCAGCTTTTGGGCTTCATGCTGAAGGGCAGCGAGGTGGAATACCACCACGGGCGACTCGTGCAGGAGCTGAGTTTCACGCCCCCCTACGGGCAGTACTCCATCAGCGAACTCGAAGTGCTGATGCTTCCGGCGCAGGGCGGCCTGGACGTGGTGCTGGAAGTGGACCGCCGCGCCCAGGGCCTGGCGAGCCTGTTCGTCGAGGAATTCGAGACGAAAGGCCGCTGGTTTATTCCCGATGCCCAGTTGCAGCAGGGGCCGCAGCTGCTGGCCCAGGACCTTGCCGGACGCATTCGCCAGTTGCGTTGACCCATCTGCCCGAAGGAGCGGGAAGCAGGCAGTAGCATCGGCCCCATGACTGCCGACTTGCTGCCGCGTCTGCTGCTGTGTGACCTGCTCTACACCGGAATGGGCGCGCCGCAGTCGCCGGGCGGGGTGGTGGTGGTCGGTGGGACGGTCGCCGCCACCGGACGCCCCGACGACCTGCGCCGCCAGTATCCCCAGGCCCGCGAGGAGCGCGTGGGCATCGTCGCCCCGCTGCCGGTCAACGCCCACACCCATCTGGACATGAGCGCCTACGAATTCCAGGCGTTGCCTTACTTCCAGTGGATTCCCGAAGTCGTCATCCGGGGACGGCATCTGCGCGGGCCGGAAGCGGCGCGGCGGGGAGCCGACCTGCTGACCGGGCTGGGGCAAAGCGTGGGCGACATTGTCTGGTCACCCGAAGTCATGGACACGCTGCTGGCGCGGAACGATCTGCAAGGCACACTCTATCTCGAGGTACTCAGTCCCTTTCCCGAAAGGGCCGACGAGGTGTTCGCGGAGGCCCGGCAGCGCCTGGAGCAGTGGCGCAAGCTGGAGCGTCCGGGGCTGCGGCTGGGCCTGTCGCCTCACACGCCTTTTACCGTCAGCTGGCGGCTGATGAAGCTGCTGAGCGACTACGCGGCGGGCGAGGGCTTACCGCTGCAAATTCATGTCGCCGAACATCCCAGCGAACTCGAACTGTTCCGCACGGGCGCGGGGCCACTCTGGGACAACCGGATGCCCGCCCTCTACCCCCGCGAATTTGCCGAAATCATAGGCCGCTCCCCCGAACCCGACCTGACGCCGGTGCGCTATCTGGATGAACTCGGTGTTCTGGCGGCCAAACCCACCCTGGTTCACATGGTCAACGTGACCCCCGACGACGTGGCGCGGGTAGCCCGCTCCGGCTGCACGGTGGTCACCTGCCCGCGCAGCAACCGGAACCTGGAATGTGGCGTGTTCGACTGGCCCGCCTTCGCAGCGGCGGGCGTCACCGTGGCGCTGGGCACCGACTCGGTGGCGAGCGGCGCAACACTGGACATCCGTGACGAAGTGGCCTTCGCCCAAAAGCTCTATCCACAATTGGAACGCGAAATCGTGCGTGCTGCCGTCAAGGGGGGAAGCCGGGTGGTCGGTACGGTCAGCCCCTTTATCCGGCGCGGCGAAACGTGGCAAGAAGCTTACATCTGGCGATGATGTGCTATACTTCTGCGGTTAGACCGCTACGCACAGTGACGTGGCAAAAGGAGAAGGAGCAATGCAAAAAGACCTGCACCCCAAGGCCGTTCCCTGCAAGATCATCTACCAGGGCAAAGTCGTGATGGAAACCCTCAGCACCAAGCCCGAAATCCACGTGGACGTGTGGAGCGGCGTGCACCCCTTCTGGACCGGCGAAGAGCGCTTCGTGGATACCGAAGGCCGTGTGGACAAGTTCAACAAGCGCTTCGGCGACAGCTACCGCCGCAAGAAGTAAGTTTTACCCGTTTCAGCGCCCTGCCTCCCCGGTGGGGCGTTTTTCCGTTCCGTCTGCCATACTCCCTCAGTGTTACGTTCTCCCTACTCCGGCGGGCATCTCGAAGTCATCGTCGGCCCCATGTTCAGCGGCAAAAGCGAAGAACTGATTCGTCGCCTGACTCGTTCGCTGATTGCGCGCCAACGGGTCGCCGTGTTCAAACCCGCCATCGACAACCGCTACCACGCCACCGAGGTCGCCAGTCATGCCGGGCGCACCCTTGACGCGGTGGCCGTGCCCGATGTTGCCGCCATTCGCGCCCATCTGTCCGGGCAGGGCGACTTGCTGAGCGCTTCACCCGAGGGGGTAGACGTGGTCGGCATCGACGAAGCGCAGTTTTTCGGCCCGGAGCTGGTACCACTGGCCCTGGAACTGGCCGAGGCAGGGGTGCGGGTGGTGCTGGCGGGCCTGGACCTCGATTTCCGCGCCGAGCCGTTTGGCTGCATCCCCGACCTGCTGGCCCGTGCCGAGAGTGTGGACAAACTGACCGCCATCTGCACCGTGTGCGGCGCCCCCGCGACCCGTACCCAGCGCCTGATTGGAGGACAACCCGCCCACTTCGACGACCCGGTAGTGCTGGTCGGCGCCAAAGAGAGCTATGAGGCACGATGTCGGGTTCACCATGTCGTCAAGCACGGAGAAAGGTAGGGTTGGCGAAGGCTCTAAGAAGACAAACGAAAAAACCGCCCCACTTGGAGGCGGTCTTTTTTCAGGCTAGGAAGGGAGGGTTACTCCTCGCTCTTGCCTTCGTCCTTCTTGTCGCTTCCCAGACCGAACTGCGCGAACAGGTCCGCGTAGACGTCGCCGAGCTTGGTGCTGATCTTGCCACCCTGCTGGGCATCCTTGGCGTTGTAGGCGTAGTCGGCACCGCCGCCACGTCCACCACGTCCACCGCCACGTCCGCCACCGCTGAAGGTCGCGTCACGGCGGCTGCCGCCACCCTGGCTGACGTAGTCGCGCTGTCCGCCTTCGCGCTGGGGCGCGGGGCCACCGCCCAGGAAGCGGCGACGGCTCAGGCTGGCGCGCTGCTCGACGGGGTCGATGTTCAGAATCATGGCTTCGATTTCGTCGCCCTTCTTGAACAGGTCGGCGGGGTTGTTGACGCGGTTGAGGTCGAGTTCGGAAATGTGAATCAGGCCTTCGATGCCTTCTTCGATTTCCATGAACACGCCGAAGTCGGTCATGCCGGTGATCTTGCCCTTGACCGGGGTGCCGGGGGGGTAGCGGTCAGGCAGAGCGCTCCAGGGATCGTCGGTGGTCTGACGAATACCGAGGCTGATGCGGCGCTCCTTGGGGTCGATACGCAGGATGACGGCTTCGACTTCGTCGCCTTCCTTCATCACTTCGTTGGGGTGACGCACGCGCTTGGTCCAGCTCATTTCGCTGACGTGGACCAGACCTTCCAGGCCGGGTTCGAGTTCGATGAACGCGCCGAAGTTGGTGAGGTTGGTGACCTTGCCCTTGACCTTCTGGCCGATGCTGTAGCGCTCGGTGGCCCCTTCCCAGGGGTCTTGCGTCAGGGCCTTCATGGACAGGTTGATGCGCTCGCGGCCTTCGTCCACATCGATGACCTGAACCTGAACCTTGTCGCCCACCTTGACCACGTCGCGGGGGTGGTTGAAGCGCCCGAAGGTCAGTTCGCTGCGGTGCACCAGACCGTCGATGCCGCCCAGGTTGACGAACACGCCGAAGTCGGTGATTTCGACCACTTCGCCTTCGAACTGTGCGCCGGGTTCGAGCTGACCGACGGTGGCTTCGCGGGCCTTGGCCTTCTCGGCCTCCATGATGGCGCGGTGGCTGATAATGACGCGGTTGCGCTTGCGGTTCAGCTCAATGAGCTTGACCATCAGGGGCTTGCCGACGTAGGGATCGAGGTCGTTGACGCGGCGGGTGTCCACCTGCGAGGCGGGCAGGAAGGCACGGATGCCCTCGACCTGCGCGACCAGACCGCCGCGCACCTTCTCCAGCACCTCGACTTCGAAGGCTTCGTCGGCTTCCTGCATACGCTCGAGGACGCGCCAGCCCTTGTCCTGCTCGGCACGCTTCTTGCTGAGCACGATCTGGCTGTTGGGCAGGTCCACGCGCACCACGTAGGCTTCGATGGCGTCGCCGGGCTTGTACATTTCCTGGGCCTGTTCAAGGCTCACGGGTTCTTCGCCAAGCTGGTTGAGGGGAATAACGCCCTCCACCTTCGCGCCGATGTCGACGGCAATCCCTTCCTGGCCGATAAAGACCACGGTACCGTCCACGATGTCGCCACGTCCGACCGCTTGGGGCTCCTGCGCCTCGGCGGCGAGGATGTCCTCCATGGTCATCTCGGGGTACTCGCGCTCGGCGCTGGTCTGGGTGTTGGTGCCCGTCACGGGCTGAGTCCCGCCATTCACAGCGGGGGTCTGGGTGTTGTCTTCCATGAACTCCTGTCCTCCTGGCCTGGAACCTTCGCGTTGGAATGCGCCAGTGCCTTGCCTGATACCTGTGCTGAACGACCTTCCAAAGGCGAAAATCGGAGGAGTCCGACGCATCGTCAATTTGGGGTTTCGTTGCACGGCAACACCTCAGCTTATCACAGAAAATTCATTCTGGACAAGGCCCCATCAGTCGCAATCCGCCTCGCCTCTCCCGTTCCAAAGGACACTGCGGCCATCCCGTTAGGGCAAAAATGGTGACTCCTACATTGAGACACGGGGGGTGTGAGGCCACCGACCGCTCTTGACGCTTCCGCATGCCTCGCCTATACTCTCCTCCGCCTTACTGAAGGCCCAGCCAGATGAACACCGTTGGGGTATCGTCTAATGGCAGGACGTCGGTTTCTGGCACCGTTAATCTAGGTTCGAGTCCTAGTACCCCAGCCACGAGGAGAGGAGCAGCCGCTTCTCTCTTTTTTTGTTGCCTTTTGCCTGGTGCGTGGGCCGATCATTAGCTTTAAAAAGTAAAGTGGATCGCTGCCCCGGCAGGTGGCCCGGTGGTACCCTGAAGCCATGACGAATGTGACGAACGACTACGATGTGGTCATTATCGGCGGCGGCCCGGCGGGACTGACGGCGGCTATCTACACGGGCCGTGCCAACCTCAGCACCCTGATTCTGGAAAAGGGTCTGCCCGGTGGTCAGATTGCCCAGACCGAAGAAGTCGAGAACTACCCCGGTTTTCCCGAGCCGATTCCCGGCATGGAGCTTTCGCAGCGCATGGTGCAGCAGGCCGAAAAATTCGGCACCCGCATCGAGATGGATGAGGTCGAGTCGGTCAGCCTGAACGAAGACGGCACCCACTACCGCTTTACCGTGAAGGGGTACAGCGGCAGCTACCGCGCCAAGAGCGTGATTCTGGCGACCGGAGCCAACCCCCGGCAACTGGGCGTGCCCGGCGAAGAAAAGTTCTGGGGCAAGGGCGTGAGCACCTGCGCCACCTGCGACGGCTTCTTCTACCGGGGCAAGAAAGTCGTGGTGGTCGGCGGGGGCGACGCTGCCGTCGAGGAAGGCATGTTCCTGACCAAATTCGCCGACGAAGTGACGCTGATTCACCGCCGCGACAGCCTGCGGGCCAACAAATCGGCCCAGGCCCGCGCCCTGAGCCATCCCAAGATGAAATTCATCTGGAACACGGTAGTCGAGGAGATTCAGGGCGACGAGCATGTGACGGGCGTTCGGTTGAAGAACGTGCAGACCGGAGAAGTCAGCGACTTTGCCACCGACGGCGTGTTCGTGTTCATCGGCCACATTCCCAACACCGACTTCGTCAAGGACACCGTCAAGCTGCGCGACGACGGCTATGTGGAAGTGCGCGACGAGATCTACACCAACGTGCCCATGCTGTACGCGGCGGGCGACGTGAGCGACTACATCTACCGCCAACTGGCGACCAGCGTGGGCGCAGGCACCCGCGCCGCCATGAGTGCCGAGCGCGAACTGGCCGCGATGGAAGTGCCCGGCGAGGCGACTGCCGCCGATTGAGACATCCAGCGCTACCCGAAGACCAGGAGCGGCTGCGTGCCCCCTGGTCTTCTCTTGGCCTCGCAGCAGGGTGAGGCGCTACCATAGCGCGCATGTTGCGCCTTTCCCCGTTTGCCCGGTTGCGCCGAAAGTTTCAAGGCTATGTGGGCAAGGCCAGGCGGCTGTCGCGCAGTCTGCGGGCCGACGCTGCACGGCCCGACGACCGCTGGGCCGCAACCTTCCTGAATCCCGGCGAGGCCCTGGTCTACCGCAGCATGGACCCCCGCGACCGTGAACATGCCTGCCGCGTGACCCGCCACCTGCTGCGCGACCACCCCGACGCCTCGCCGGAACTGGTGGCGGCTGCGCTGCTGCACGACTGCGGCAAGAGCGTGCGCCCCTACCATGTCGCCGAGCGGGTGCTGGTCGGCCTGATTCCGCACCGTCTGACGCTGATGCTGCCGCAGGCTGGAGCACTGGGCATCCGGGCCGCGCACCCCGAATTGGGAGCCGAGCTGCTGGCCTACGCCGGAGCGCGGCCCCGCGTGGCCCAACTGGTGGCCCGGCACCACGCCTCGGTGGGCGACCCCGAAGCGGCGCTGCTGCACCACTACGACGAACTGGAGTAAGCCCGGTCCATAAGAAAAAACAAGGCCCAGAACTGCCGGACGGTTCTGGGCCTTGTTCGGTTGGTGCCTTATTTCGCTTTCTTCTGGCTGTGGACGATCTGCGGCAGTTTGTCCTGAAGGCGGTACATGGGCAGGCCAAAGGTGGAGCGGGCAGGTTCGTTGGGGGCCGTATTGCCCGCCTTGAGCATGGCGTACTGGTCCCCGGTAATGGGCGCGAAAGGCAGCTTGTTCATGACGGGAACGGCCACGTCCATCAGCTTGAGCGGCACGGGCACGACTTTACGCGACTTGCCCAGGGCCGACATTTCGAGGTCGAGCAGTTCGCGGAAGGTGAATTCCTGCGGGCCGGTCAGGGCGTAGGTCTGGCCTACGGTCTCGGGCAGCGTCAGGGCGCGAGCAAATGCCTGAGCCACATCTTCCACGCTGACCGGGCGGAAGGGGAACTGGCCGTCGCCGATCTGCGGCACGACGGGCGCGGACGCGAGGCCTTTGAGGACGCCGCCAAAGAATTCGTCCCCAACTCCGAAAATCAGGCTGGGGCGGAAGATGGTCCAGGCCAGCCCACTGAGGCGCACCAGCCCTTCGGCCTCTCCCTTGCTCCAGGCGTAGGCACTGGGACTCATGATGTCGGCTCCCAGGGCACTCATGTGCAGGTAGCGCACGGGTTGCGGACGCTCCATCTCGTCGCCCTTGTGGGCGTCCTGCCGCGCCTTGTCGTGGTCGCGCACGGCCTGAACCACATGACGCGTGCCCTCGATATGCACCCGCTCGAAGGTCTGCTTGCCCTGCTCGGCGATGATGCCGACCAAGTGAATCACCGCGTCGGGGTTCACGTCGCGCAGCACCTGCCGCACACTCTTCTCGCTGGTCACGTCCAGCTTGATACCTATTCCCTGGCCCACACCCCGACCCTGACGGGAACCCGCGAAGACCTCATAGCCGCGCCCGGTCAGTTCACGCACGATGGCGCGGCCCACGAAGCCACTTGCACCAGTCACGAGGATGCGGGAAGTCGAATTCTGCTCAGTTGCCATACCTGCATTGTGTCTGCCCGGAGCGGCCTTTGTGTGGGAAGGGGGTCAAGTGATGCCCAAGCCTCCCCAAAAAGCCTCACCAAAACAGTCCACCCCTCCCCGAAGGAAAGGGTGGATTCGGCGCAGTTTCGCCCCCAAGCATCAAGGTCATGGTCGTGAACGTGAAGGGTGAAGCGTCAGCGGTGAGGGGTGCTGGGCGTGCCCAGTGAAGGTTCGGAGGTCAGTCCGGTTGACTCCGCCCCGGAGCCGCTAGGGGTGCGGCCTTGTTCCCCGCCGCGAGGTAGACCTTCGCCTGCTTTCCGGCGAAGCTGCGCCGAGGGCAGTCTGGCGCTACTCGGGCAGTTCGGTCAACCAGTTGGTCTGCTGAATCTCGGCTTCCAGTTCGCGGCGCTGCTTGGCGAGGGGGTCAATCAGGCGCTGCAACTCGCGGGCAGGAATCACCGCCACGATTCTGACCTCGCTGTTGCTGTAGCGGTTCTGGCGCTCGGAAGCCGTCGCAGCGGCGCGGCGCAGCACCTTGAGGCGCAGGTCGAGCAGGTCGCGCCGGGTCAGGGCTTCGGTCAGGCTGAGGCCGCCCGGCAACCTGGCTTCCAGATTGGCCCGGTGAATACGCGGCAGCAGCAGCTCCAGCGCCGTCACCACACTCAAGAGCTCGTTGAGCAGCTCCAGCGGGTCTTCGGACGGCAGCTCGCCTTCCTGCATCTGCAAGTTCCGCACCAGGCGTTCTTCAAGCTGGGCGGCCCGTTTTTGCAGGTCGGCACGTTCGATCAGGGCTTCGGCCAGTTTCATGGGGGCAGTGTAGACCTGCCCGTAACGGCAGGCTCCTATACTTGTCTCAACCCATGCTTCAGCGCCTGCACCAGCTTCCGCGTCACAGCCGTCTGGCCTGGCTTTGGCCTGCTTTCACCTTGACGGCAGCCCTGGCGCTGAGTCTGCGCTTTCCGGAAGACCGGACCCTGCTCTCGCAACTGGCCCTTTTCGATGTTACGGTGACGACGGCCCTGATTGTGTTGTTTTCTATGCCCAGGTCGCAAAGAGGGTTCAGACCCCTGCTGGGCGTCGTTCTGCGTGGAGCAGCGCTGGCAGCACTCGTTTTCCCCGAAGTGCGGTCCGTCCTGAAGCTGGAAGTCCTGCTTGTCGTGCTGAGTGCCGTTTTCGCGCTGCGTGGTTTAAAACGCCCCCTCCCCGAAGGCTTTAGCGAACTGGACGACTTGGAGCGCACCTATGCCTTCTGGCTGCGCCTGAGCCGCCATCCCAGGCTGCACCGCCCCCTGCTCTGGGACCTGACGCTGTTCAAGCACCTGCTGATGCGTCCGCGCTTACCCGCTGGACAGCACTTCGGAACCCGGCACGGCGCGAGCACGGGCAGTACGTTTACGCTGCTCATCTTCGGAAGTGTGGTGGAGGGCCTGCTGTCGCATGTGTTGCTGGAACGGTGGCAGCCACTGGTGGCTTGGGTATGGACAGCGCTGAACGTGCTGGGGCTGGTCTGGCTGCTGGCCTACGGGCGCGCCCTGAGTACACGGCCCGTGACGCTGACCCACCGCCGCCTCTACCTCCGCAGCGGCCTGCACTGGACGGCCAGTACCCCCCGCGCCAACGTGCATCAGGCCAGGCCATACTCGCCCGAACTCGACCAGGACGCATTGAACATCGCTATAGACGTGCGGCCCAATGTCACGCTGGAATGCATAGTGCCGCTGCGGGTGCTGGGGATGTACTGGGTAGAAAGGGAAACCGCCAAAGTTGCCCTGCATTTGGACAACCCCGCCGCTTTTATGGAGGCGCTGCAAGGCACCGACACTAGGCCACTTGACCGATGCCGCTGACCGGCCTCTCCCCTACCCTCGGGGCATGCCCCTCACCCATAGGCCCTACCGCGACGACGCCGACCTGACGCTGCTCCTGCACTGGCTCTCGGCCCACGCGCCCGACACGTTCATGCACCCTGGCGACCTGGTGTGGTGGCTGCGGCAGAACACGCTGGTAGACCCGGCGCAGGCCCTCGACCTGTTTTTCGACGGTGACGCCTTGCAGGGCTTTGCCTACAGAGATTCCGGCTGGGCCGTGCTGCAAGGGCTACCGCAGCTGCCCGATGAGGTCTGGGACGCCATCGTCGCCCAGGTCGCGTCCGAAACCGCAGGCCAACTGACCGTGCAGCCTCACGAATGGGACACCGCGCAGGTGGCGGCCCTGACGCGGGCCGGACTCAGGCCCA
>NZ_JAUNHK010000175.1 GCF_030523985.1 Deinococcus sp. | reverse complement strand
TATAACGGCCCCAACAGCTTGCGTGCTCTGGCGGAACAGGCGCGGGCGCGGGGCCTGCGGTCTGTGGGACGGGTGGACGTGGATACCCTGCCGTTGGATGCCACCAGTTTCGAGCGCACCGAGTTGGGCCTGTCCATGCCCGCTGTGCGCCTGAGCGACTGGGAGACACGCCCCCCGACCTCGGCCACCGAAGCCCGCCGCCGCGTGGGCAATACGCTGGTGGCCGAGTTGCGCCGAGCCGGAATAGAGGTGCAGACCGACGAAATAGGGACTGCGGCGGCTTATCGCCCCTATACCCCACCGCCCCGCCAGGACGACAAGGGCCGCCCTCTGCCGCCCAACCTGCTCATTCCGACCACGCAGCGCCCGCAGCAGGGCATCGCGAGTGTCCGCAGCGGCTCTCCCTATCCCTATCTGGCGGCCACCATGCGGCCCAGCGACAATCTGCGGGCGGAAACGTTGCTCGCGTCTCTCGCCGTGCAGCCGGGCGAAACGGGCACCCTCAGCAGTGCCCTCAAGCGCGAACGGGCGATTCTGCAACGGATGGGCCTGGACGTGAGCAGCGTGGTGCTGACCGATGGCAGCGGACTGGGCCGCGAAAGCCGCCTGACCGCCCGGATGCTCACCGACCTGCTCAAGGTGATGTACGACCTGCCGTATCCGTTGCCCACCGCGTCCCGGGCCGCCCTCGCACCGAGCGCACTGTATGCGGGCAAACGCAACGCCTTCGTCGAAACCCTGCCCAAAGCCGGTACGGGCGAAGTGGTTCCTGGGCGCGATGGCCCCGGTGGCACGCTGGCGCGGCGGATGATGGGCCGGGGCCTTGATGTCCGGGCAAAGACCGGAACCTTGCCCGGCGTCAGTGCGCTGGCTGGCTATGCCACCGCCCGTAGCGGACGCGTGCTGGCCTTCGCCATCCTGATGAACGGCCCCGAGGAGAGCCCCATTCTTACCCTGCGGGCCGTGCAGGATGACCTCGTCACCGAAATCGTCAAAGCGTTCTAACCGGCTTGTCGGAAGACGTGACCGGAGACCTGTGGAGAATCATCCTCAGGTGCCTTTCTCCTCTAGACTGTCGGCAAGATGCAGACTGGCATGGGGGGCGAACGGGGACGAATGAACCGGATTGTGGTGGCGACGAGCAATCCCGGTAAGGTTCGGGAGATAGAAGAGGCGCTGGCCCCGCTGGGGTGGCGCTGCCAGGGCCTGGAGGGAGTGCCGCTGCCCGAGGAAACTGGAACCACCTATGAGGAAAATGCCGCGCTCAAGGCCTGCGCGGCGGCGATGGCGACGGGGCTTCCGGCGCTGGCGGATGACTCGGGCATTGAGGTGCTGGCGCTGGGTGGGCAGCCTGGGGTCTATTCGGCCCGCTTCGGCAACCTCGACAGTGACCGTGAACGCAACCTGCACCTGCTCGAAAAGATGCGTCACCAGACGGATCGCCGCGCCAAGTTCGTGTCGGTGGTCGTTCTGGCCTACCCGGACGGCAAGCTGGAAGAATATCGCGGCGAGGTCGAGGGCCAACTGCTCGAAGGGCCACGCGGGGACAACGGTTTCGGGTATGACCCGCTGTTCCTGCCGGTGGGGTCCGACCTCACCATGGCCGAGATGTCGCTGGAGCAGAAGCGGGCCATCAGTCACCGGGGCCGTGCTCTGGCCAAATTACTCGCTGCCCATCACACCTCCGATACGCCCTCTCATTGAATCTGACAGTTTCGGATTGAGGCCCAGCGGAGAAGAGAAGGAATTTGAGCTTTGCCGTACGTGTGGGCTTCCGCTATCCCCCGCCCCGAGGACATCTGGGTGGGGGGCTTTGTTCTAGGCTGAACCCATGAACAGCATTTCAAGAGTGGCGCTTGGTGCTCTGGGTGGGGCAGTCGGAGCGCTGGCGATGACGGTCTACAACAAGCAGGTGGCTCCTCTGGTCACGAACGGAAAGAACGCTCACCTTCCCGACCAGCACAGTGTCGCGCCACTCGGACAGCTGCATGCACCGGGCGAAAGCAGTGCGGCGGCAGTCGGGCGACTGGCCTATGAGGCCGCCAAAGGGCGCAACGCCCCCCGCGAATCCCTCGGCGAGCAGGTGCACTGGGGTATGGGGATTGCCAGTGGCGCGGTGTACGGGCTGCTGACGCGTGATCTCAATCTCCTGACCAGCCTGGGGTTCAGCATGACCCTCTGGGTTCTGGTGGATGAAGGTCTGCTGCCACTGGCCGGGCTCCACGACGGCCCCGCCGGGGATTCGGTCGCCGGACATGCCAGTCGTCTGGCGTCTCATCTGGCCTACGGCGCAGGGCTGGGGCTGACGGTGTTGGCCCTTCAGAACGGCAAATCTACTGACTGATAGTTCCCAAGGGGTGCGAGTCGTGTAGGGAAAGGGGGGCCGCTTCTGGCACTTGGTCACAACGGCGGGTCGGCCTATCGGTTAACATATGCAAACCGTGCAGATGCCTTCCAATTCCTTACAGCGTGATGGCACCGCGCCGAACGACCTGCTGCCCGAGGAGTTGCATGCACGTCTGGTTGCTGGGGATGAGGAAGCCTGGCACCGCTTTATCACCGAGTACGAGGGGCGGATCTATGGGTTCCTCTACCGCCTGGAGGGTAACAGCGACGACGCCCTCGACTTGACCCAGGAAGTGTTTTACCGGGCCTGGCGGTCTATTCGCACCTTCCGCGCTGGTGAGCGCGTGTTGCCGTGGCTGTACCAGGTGGCACGCAACACCCAAATCGAGTCGCATCGGCGTAAACAGCACGCCCGCTTCAGTCTGGAGGAAGCGCAGGAGGAAGTGGGCTTTGAGGTGGTCAGCGAGGCCCATTCGCCAGTGCAGGCTGCCGAGAGCGAGCAGGCTCAGGACCGGGTGCAGCGTGCCCTGATGAAACTTGCGCCCGAGTACCGCGAGGCCGTAGTGCTGCGCTTTGTCGATGATCTGAGCTACGACGAAATCGCTAGCATTCAGGGAGTCGCCACTGGTACGGCCAAGAGCCGGGTCTTTCGGGCCAAGGAGCAACTGGCGGACTTGCTGGCTGATGTCTCCGATATTCACTGAGAAGCCAGGAGCCAAGTTCGGAAATTGCAGGGGAGGGGGACACGGCCTAGCAGGGTGGTGTCCCCCTC
>NZ_JAUNHK010000045.1 GCF_030523985.1 Deinococcus sp. | reverse complement strand
GGGGGTGTAGGCGGTGTACCAGCCGGGGTTTTCCAGCATGTTGCGCAGAATCACGGGCGGAACATGGGTGCCGGAGTACCCCATGCCGATGTAGCTGCGGAACACCTTATTCTTCTGCGCCACCGCTTTCAGGTCGGCCAGCGCCTGCGCCTCGGTCACGCCCGCGCCCGCGCTCAGGTCGCCCTTGAATTGAATGGCTTCGGGCAGGGTCGTTTCGGTCAGCTCGTCGAGGCTGCTCACGCCCAGCGCTTCAAGCATCTCGGCCTGCTCAGCCTCGCTGGGGCCGATGTGCCGGGCGGTAAAGTCATTGGTCTGGAGGAGGTCAGAGAGGGGTCTGGTCATGGGTGCTCCTTGGGGTGGCTCTGGGCTGTAGGCCATGAGCTTTGAGGAAAAAAAGAGGATTCAGCCTCGGTTGAAGAAGCTGTCACGACGAAAAAAGGGTGGGCCACCAGCCGCTTCTGGCTCATGGCCCACCACTCACGGCTCACGGCCCAGCTCAGTGCGCCTGCGCTTCGTAGGCCGCCGCGTCCAGCAGCTCGCCTTCTTCGGTCACTTCGATCTGGAACAGCCAGCCGCCTTCGTAGGGGGCGCTGTTGACCAGTTCGGGGTTGCCGCTCAGTTCTTCGTTGACGGCCACGATTTTG
This sequence comes from Deinococcus sp., assembly GCF_030523985.1. GTDB lineage: Bacteria > Deinococcota > Deinococci > Deinococcales > Deinococcaceae > Deinococcus. Next base: position 21,905 of record NZ_JAUNHK010000045.1, on the reverse strand, counting down.
CCGCTGGCGGGAGCGTAGATGTCGGACGCGGTCTTGACCGACTCCACGACGGCGACGGCTTCGCCTTTCTCGACTTCGCGGCCCACTTCGGGCAGTTCGACGTACACCACATCACCGAGCTGGTCCTGGGCGTGGTCGGTGATCCCGACTTTGCCGTCCCCGGCGAGCCATTCGTGGGAGGTGGCGTATTTGCGGTCGGTGGGGGTGGTGGTCATGGTTTTATTCTCCTTAAGTTGAGTGAAGACTTGCTGATGGCGGCTAGACGAAGATGAAGGGCAAAAAGGCTGGACTTAGGCTAGAGCAGGAGCGGGCCTTTCGCCTCCCGCTTCAAGCCTTTTGGGTGTAGAAGGGCACGTCCGTTTTCGTCGCCGCGTGGTTCTTGCCGCGCACTTCGACTTCGAAGTCACTGACCTCGGCGGCGTCGGCGTCCACCAGCGCCAGGGCGATGGGGTAGCCGAGGCTGGGGCTGGTGCTGCCGCTGGTGACGTGGCCCACGACCTTGCCGCCCGCGTGCACGGGGTAGCCCTCACGCACGGGGACTTTTTCCAGCTTCAGGCCAATCAACTTTTTGCTGGGCGCCGCCTTCAGGCCCTCGCGCCCGTGGAATTCCTTGTCCTTCACGACCCAGGTGTAATGGCTGCTCAGCGGGTGAATTTCGTCGCTGAATTCGTGCCCGTAAAGGGGAAATCCGGCTTCCAGACGCAGCGTGTCGCGGGCGCCCAGGCCAGCAGGGGTGATGCCGATTTCCAGCAGCTTGTCCCACATCTCCTCGGCTTTCTCGGCGTCCACGAACACCTCGAAGCCGTCCTCGCCCGTGTACCCGGTGCGGGCCAGTTTCACGTCCTGCCCGAACAGCTTGGCCGAGAAGTAGGCGTTCTTCTTCTTAGTGCTGAGGTCGATGTCGGTGTGGGCGTTCAGCAGTTCTTCGGCCTTGGGGCCTTGCACGGCCAGCAGCGCCCACCTGTCGGACTCGTTGGTGAGCTTCACGTCGAAGTCGTGCAGATGGCGCTGAAGGTGCGCCCAGTCCTTGTCGATGTTGCTGGCGTTGACGACCATCAGGTACTCGCCTTCGGCGGCCATGTAGATGTAGATGTCGTCCACCAGCCCGCCTTTGTCGTTGGGCAGCCAGTTGTACTGGGCGCGTCCGGGCTTGAGCTTGCTCACGTCGTTGGGGGTGACGTGCTGCAAGAACTTCAGGGCGTCGGGGCCGGTGATGCGGAATTCGCCCATGTGAGAGACATCGAACACGCCTGCCGAGGTCCGCACGGCTTCGTGTTCGGCTTTCAGGCCGCTGTACTGCACGGGCATGTCCCAGCCGCCGAAGGGCACCATTCTGGCCCCGGCTTTCTGGTGCGCGGCATGCAGCGGCGTCCGCTTCAGCGGTGTGGCATTGGTTTCGGTCACAAGGAAACTTTAAGGGAAACCGGGGAAAAGCGTCCGGGGGGTATGGACAGGTCGGCAGGTAGGCTGCGGGGGTGACGCCTTCTTTTCTGCTCTCGCTGCTGCCCCCACCTGAGCTGAGCGCCCGTCTCGGCAACTTCCGCGACCGCCACGGCATCCGCGACGCGGCGGCGGTGCCTCACATCACGGTCAAGGCCCGCAGCGGCCTGGACGGGTCAGCGGGCGAAGTGGCACGGGCGGTCGCCTCAGGGCAGGCGCCTGTGCGGGTGGAGGTCGGCGGCCCCCGCCTTTTCCCCAAGGGCTCGGCGCTGTATTTGACGGTGCATAGCCCAGAGGCGATTCGGCTGCACCTGGCCCTGCTGGACGCCCTGAAACCACCCCGGCGTTTCGGGTACGAAGGGCCGCAGATGACGCCCCACCTGACGCTGGCCCTCGCCCGGCGCGGGGTAGATTTGCCAGAGCTGCTGACCGATGCCGAGCGGGAGTTTGCCGACCTGAAGGGTACGCCGTTCGTGTTCACAGCCCGCACCCTCACGCTGATGGAGAAGCCGGGGCCGGGTGGGGTTTATATACCGGTAGCGGAGTGGCCGCTGAGTGGGGGGGTGAGCGATTGACCAGAGGCTCCAGGGTTCACGTCCCAAAGCAGAGGGGGCAACCCAGTGATGCACCGAGTTGCCCCCTTGTTTTTTGTTCTTCGCTCAGCGGCTGGCAGGCACCAGGGCGAGGTCGCGCAGGGACACGTCGTTCAGGGTGGAGACGGCGCTCAGGGCCTGGCTGCTCGCCGCGAGATTCACGCGGTAGAGCGTGGTTTTGCCGCCACTGCTGACGCTGGCGTAGGCGGTGTTCATTCCGCTGATGTCGAAGCCGACCATGCCCGCCATGACGTTGACGCCGAGGGGAGCGACCGTCTTGAGGGTGCTGAACTGCGGCCCCACATCGTGCATGACCAGCACGTCCTGGGCGGCATCGAAGGAATAGAGCGCGGTGGTGCTGCCTGCCGGGACGCTGCCAGTCGCGCTGTCGTTGAAGCTGTTGGTGTACGCCGCCGCCACCAGTTCGGGGGTCTTACCCGCATTCACGTCGCCTGCGGCGTAGGCAAAGATGCCGTCGGGCGTGACGGTGCCAGCCGGGGAGGTCGAAGGCACCGGGGTCGCCCCCAGGGTCAGGCGGTAATTCATGTTGTTGGTGCCGATGACGCGCAGGCGGTTGGCGGAGGGGTTGAAGTCCACCGTCACGACTCCCTGACCTACCGCAGCGCTGTCCTGCGTCGCCGCGCCGGTCTGCGGGTCGATTCGGTAGAGGCGTCCGTTGCTGGTGGCGGCATACAAGCGTCCGTCGGTGTTGCGGTAGTCCAGGCTGACCAGGGTGTCGCCCGACGCCAGCCCGCTGATGGACAGGGTGCGGTAGCTGGCCGCCGCATTGTCGGTGCCGAACGTCGCCAGCATTCCGCTGGTCGTCAGGCCGTAGGCGGTGGTTCCCGAGGGGGCCGCTGGAGGGCTCACCCGGTTGCACGAAGCGAGAAGCAGGGTCAGGGAAGCGAGCGCGAGCTGGGGCAATCTCTTCATGGGTGGACCTCCGGGGGAACGGCAGGAGAGCGCAGGTCGTTCACCGACGCCCCGCTTCCGCGTTCAATTGATGCAGGCATGCAGTCTAGAGCTTCCTGCCCGCGCCGTGCGCCGTGTGGGAGAAGCCTCAGGCTTTCCACAAAGGTCGCCCCATAGAAGTCCGCAGGGCCGCTCAGTCGCCGCTCGCCACCACTCCTCTTTCCGTCGCCACCCAGTCCGCCCGCACGTCGTGGGCTTCACCGGGCAGCGCGGGCACCAGTAAGGGCGCGTACACCACACCGACTTTCAGGCCCGCGAAACCGGGCAGCAGGCGGTCGTAAAAACCCCCACCGTAGCCCAGGCGCACGCCGCGCAGGTCGTAGGCCAGCCCCGGCAGCAACACGGCGTCCACCGTGTTCAGCGCGACCTGCGGCGCGTCCTTGGGCGGTTGCAGGTATCCGGCGCGGCTGACCTCGGTGGCCGTCTCGTAGGGGTGGAGGGTGAGGTGGCGCTCGGGCTTGAAGCGGGTGCGGGTGGTCAGCAGCTCAAAGTCGCTTCGCAGCCCCGACACGTCCGGTTCGCCGCCCAGCGCGTGATAGGCGAGTACCCGCCGTGCACCCTGCTGTCGCAAGAAGGCGCGAAGGTGCCCAGTGACAGCCTGTGAATGGTCGGGCAGGTCTTTGCGGACGGCAAAAGCCCACTCGCGCCACTCGGCCTTGGAAGCGTCGGGCCGCAGCATCAGCGGCGGCGTCCCAGCAGAAACCAACCTGCCGCCGCCGCCAGAAAGCCGACTCCCACGTACGTCCACAGGTTGGGGCCAGCGGGCGCGGGCGTCACCGGGTTGTTGTAGGTGACGCCCTCCAATTCGTTGCCGAAATTGCCGTTGTTGACATTGTTGACGACCACGTCCGGCCCGTCGAGCGCGTCGGCGACGCTGCTGACCGCCGTGAAGATCAGGGCGTACTTGAGGATGTCGTAGCCGATGCCGTTCTGACGATAATAACTCTGCGGGTAGGGGTAGTAGCGCCCCGGCTGAAGCTGGTACTGGTACTGACTGCTGGGCGTGGCGCTGTAGGTGATGGCGCGGCGCGGCACCCCGGCGGGCAGCTTCACGTTTTTCCAGCCGCCGAGTTGCGTGCTGGTCACGCGGGCCGCCGCTGCCTTGTTCGCCGCACTCTGGGCCACCGCCGCGTTGGAGGGCAGGGTGGTGCGCTGGGTCGTGCTGGGGGTGCGCGTGCTGGGGGCCGTGCCGGGCGCGGTGTAGGGGCTGCGGCCCGCCGAATTGGCCGGAGGGCGCGGAGTCGAGGGCACGCGGTAGGTGGGCGTGCTGGGTGCACGGTAACTGGGCGGGCGCGAAGAACTGCCCGAGCTGCGGCTGCCGCCAAAGCCCCCGCCGCTGCTGCGCCGGGCCGCGTCGGCGTGCCCCCCCACCAGAGCGAGGCCCGTCAGGACAAGAACCAGGGTGCGTTTCATTGCCCCAGAGTACGCGCCGGGTGGCCTGCAAGTTCCGGCAGCGGAGACACTCTAGACGCCTGCGCCCCCCAGCATGGCACCGGGGGCTACACTGCCCGGCATGACGGCAAGGCCAGCGTTCGCCTATTTTTATTGGTTCGGAGTTCACCGGGCCTAGCTTTTTGCCGCTTTTTCGCCGCCCGGTGTCGCCCCCTCAGAGGCACGCCGGGCTTTTTCTTTCTCTCCCGTCCCCGACAAAGGAAGTCTGCCATGACCCATCCCCCTGCTCCTTCCACCACCGAAAACCTGCACGTCAGCGCCTTTACGCCCCTGGTCACGCCGCGCCAGCTCAAGGCCGAGGTGCCGCTGACCCCTGCCGCCGAAAAGACGGTGATTGCCGGACGCGAGGCCGCCCAGGACATTCTGGCGGGCCGCGATGACCGCCTGCTGGTCGTGGTGGGGCCGTGCAGCATCCACAATCAGGCCGAGGCGAGCGAATACGCCGAGCGACTGGCGGCGCTGCGCGAGCGGGTGAAAGACCGTTTGGAAGTGCAGATGCGCGTCTACGTGGACAAACCCCGCACGACGGTGGGCTGGCGCGGTTACCTGCTCGACCCCGACATGGACGGCAGCAACGACATGAACAAGGGCGTGCGCCGCACCCGCGAGCTGATGGTGGCGGTCAGCGAACTGGGCCTGCCCGTCGCCACCGAACTGCTCGACCCCTTCGCGCCGCAGTACCTCTTCGACGCGGTGGCCTGGGCCTGCCTGGGCGCACGCACCACCGAGTCGCAGACGCACCGGGTGATGTCCAGCGCCGTCAGCGCCCCGATGGGCTTTAAAAACGGCACGGGCGGCGGCATCAAGCTGGCGGTGGACGCCATCGTCGCCGCCAGTCATCCGCACGCCTTTTTCACCATCGACGACGACGGGCAGGCCGTGATTGTCCACACACGGGGCAACCCTTACGGGCACGTCATTCTGCGCGGGGGGCGCGGCGGCCCCAACTACGCGCCGTCCTTCGTGACCGAGGCCGCCGACCTGATGCGGGCCGCCGGACTGACCCCCGCCGTCATGGTGGACTGCTCGCACGCCAACTCGGGCAGCGACTGCACCCGGCAGCACCTCGTCTGGAACGACGTTCTGGGCCAGCGCCTCGCCGGACAGACGGCCCTGCGCGGCTTGATGCTCGAAAGCAACCTGGAAGCGGGCAAACAAGCCATTCCCAACGACGGCACGCCACTGCGCCGGGGCGTGAGCGTGACGGATGCCTGCGTGGGCTGGGACGAAACCGAAAAGCTGCTGCTGGAAGCGCACGAGCGGCTGGGAGGCTAAGAGGCGAACTGTCTCACCGTTAGACGGTCAAACCGCCGTGTGTCTGAATTTGCCGAGTGAAGAGAGAGGGGCCAACCTCTTCCCCTCTCCGTAACCCCTCCCACAGCCCCTTTTGCCGTCACGCGGCACACTGGGCGGGTGGCGAAATCGAACCCAGGCAAGACCTTCGGCGGCGGGCGGCCCCCCAGCCAGCGACCCAGCAAAATCTGTGCCCGCTGCGGCCTGCCCTTCAGCTGGCGCAAAAAGTGGGAGCGGGACTGGGAACAGGTCAAATACTGCTCGGAACGCTGCCGCCGGGAAGAACAGGCGTGACCGCAGCCCACACGCCGAATCTGGGACTGGTGTGCCTGACCGTCGGGCCGGAGGTACGCTTTCGCACGGTGACGCTCAGCCGCTACCGCGCCCTCTCGCCTGCCGAGCGCGAAGCCAAGTTGCTCGACCTCTACAGCAGCAACATCAAGACCCTGCGCGGGGCGGCTCAGTTTTGCGCGGCGCGGGGCATCCGGCTCTACCGCCTGAGTTCCAGCCTCTTTCCCATGCTCGACCTCGTGGGCGACGATACCGGGGAAGCCGTGCTGGGCCACCTCGCGCCGCTGCTGCTGGAGGCGGGACACGCCTTTGCCGACGCGGGCATTCGCGTGCTGATGCACCCGGAGCAGTTCATCGTGCTCAACAGTGACCGCCCCGAAGTGCGGGAGGCCAGCGTGCGGGCCATGTCCGCCCACGCCCGCGTGATGGACGGGCTGGGGCTGGAGCGCTCGACCTGGAACCTGCTGCTGCTGCACGGCGGCAAGGGTGGGCGCGGGGCCGAGTTGCAGGCCATCATTCCCGACCTGCCGGACGCCGTGCGGCTGCGCCTGGGATTGGAAAACGACGAACGGGCCTACAGTCCGGCGGAGTTGCTCCCCATCTGCGAGGCCACTGGCACGCCGCTGGTCTTCGACGCCCACCACCACGTCGTCCACGACAAACTGGACAGTCAGGAAGACCCCAGCGTGCGCGAGTGGGTGCTGCGTTCGCGGGCGACGTGGCAGCCTCCCGAATGGCAGATCGTTCACCTGAGTAACGGCATGGACGGCCCGCAGGACCGCCGCCACGCCCACCTGATCGCCGATTTTCCCAGCGCCTACGCCGACGTGCCCTGGATTGAGGTGGAGGCCAAGGGCAAGGAAGAAGCCATCGCCGCCCTGCGCCTGCACCCGCTGCTGAAGACCCCGGCCCCGTCCACCCCTGACACTGTGCCGCTAGAATGAAGCATGAGACACTTTGCAAGGTGGGGAGCGACCCTGAGCTTGGCGGCAGGACTGGGCACGGCGGGCTCGGCGGGGATTCTGGGCACTTCGCAGTCGGTCAGCACCAGCGCCTTTTGCCAGCAGTACAAATGCACGCTGCTGGACAACAGCGGGCGCGAGTGGCTGTATGACCTGAACGTGCCGGGCAGCCAGATGCTGCTGGTGCAGCGCGAGTCGAGCGAACCGGGCAGCCGCGTGACGGAAGTGAGCCTGCTCTCCGACAACGACGACGTGAATATCGACCTGGACCGCAAGACCTTCGGCGACGTGCAAAAGCTGGCGCTGGGCTTCGTGTCCAACGCGGGCCGCCTGGATGCCTGCTACACCCTCAACGGCGCGACCTACCGCATCATGGCGGACGCCCCCGACGAGCGCACCCGGCGCATCTACTGCGACTGGGACGAAGCCTACACCCGCTTCGTCATCGAGGCCGACCGCAACTATCTGGCCCGCACTGCGCCCGCCAGTGTACCGACCACTGGCCCCACCAAGCTCAACACCTGGGCGTTTACGGGTTGCAACGTGAACGGCAGCCCCAGCGAGTATCTGCCCACCGGCAAGCCCGCCCGCTGCACTCTAGTCATCACCACCAAGGGCGCGGCCTCGCAGGTCGTGCGGGCCGAGTTCCAGTACGAAATCGAGTATGTCCAAGACGGTCAGTACGTCAAGAAAATCCTGCCCGAAAAGGAATACTGGTGGCCGGGCCGGGCGCAGCAGCCGCTCGACCCCCGCGTGACGCAGCAGGGCCGCACGGTGAGCGCCAACCTCAGCCTCGCCATCAAGAGCGTGCCGGGCCGCCGCGTCATCAGCCTCAACACCATCGCCAAACTGACTTTCGCCAACGGCACAGTCAAGACGGCCTACGAGCCGCTGACCGTGCGCTGAGGCCCAGCCTGTTTCTCACCTTCCACACCCGCACCCCTTCGGAATCGTCAGCCCCGGTCTGATAAGCTGACCTACTTGTGAAGCCCCCTCGCCGCGCCCCGCTCCTGCCCGCCTTTCGGTGGCCCGCAGCGGGGCGCTTGGCGTTGGCCTGGCCGGGGCTGGCCGCGCTGCTTTCCTTTCTGGCGGTGTGGCTGGGTGCGCCTACCCCCGCGCCCGAAGTTCCGCCGCGCCTGACGGCGGGCAGCCTGACCCCACCACTCCCCGAACTGCGCCCCGCGCCGCAGCCTGCGCCCAGTGTGCCGCTGCCCGCCGCGCCGCCCCCCGAACCGCTGTGGCTGGCGCGGGCGCGTCCGCTGACACTGTGGCAAGCGGCCCAGTGGCAGGCTCCCTGCTGGCGTCCCCTGCTGGCGATGCTAGGGCGCTGGCAGCTTGAGGGCTGAGCGTTGAGAGCATTTTGCCCAGGAAAGAGCTGGCCTGGCTGCTTCGCCAGTCACGCCAAGCTTTCGCAAGGAGAGAGAGTCAAACCGCGAAACATTTCTTATGTCGAGTGCCCTAGACCCTCATCCCTTTACCCTCCCCCCTTCCCCCCAACGGAGTTTGCATGACCTACGGCAGTAAACAACCCCGCAAGATGAACGGCGCGAGCCGCCGCCCCCCACCACCGCGCAACAACAGCGCGAACAAGCCGAATCCCTGGACCGCCCTGCTGCTGCTGCTGACGCTGCTGGGCAGCCTGCTCTACATCTGGCGGCCCTGGGAACACCGCAACGACCCCTGGACGCTGTGGAACGACAACTACCAGTTCATGACGCTGGGCCTGGACCTCAAGGGCGGCCTGCGAATCGAACTCGCCCCCGAATCGGGCACGGCGACCCGTGAAGAACTCGACCGGGTCAAGACCGTCATCGAAAACCGCATCAACGCGCTGGGCGTGGCGGAACCCACCGTGACCGTCTCGGGCGGCAAGCGCGTGGTGGTCGAGATTCCGGGGGCCACGCCCGCCGTGCAGGACCGCGCCCGCAACATCATCAAGCAGACCGCCCGTCTCGAATTCCGCATCGTCCAGAACGGCGCGACGCCCAGCGAGACCCTGCGTGCCCAGAACCCCCGTTCGGGCGGCTACACCCTCTCGCAACTCGGCCCGGTGGTCGCCACGGGTGAAACCATCGCCAGCGCCACCTCGGGCACCAACCCGCAAACCGGCGAGTGGGTCGTCAACTTCCAGACCACCGACGCCGGGGCCAAGATTTTCGGCGACTTTACCGGCAAGAACGTGGGCAAGCTGATGGCAGTCGTACTCGACGATCAGATTCAGTCCGTCGCCACCATCAACCAGCGCCTCTTCCGCGACATCCAGATCAGCGGCAACTTCACGGCAGACGAAGCCAGCCAGCTCGCGCTGGTGCTCGAAGCCGGGGCGCTGCCCATCAAGGTCGTGACCGCCGCCGAGCGTTCCATCGGGCCTTCGCTGGGGGCCGACGCCATCCGCAGCGGCGCGATTGCCGCCCTGGTCGGTATCGGGCTGGTCTTCGTGATGCTGTTCGCCTACTACGGCTTCTGGTTCGGTCTGGTGGGCGCCCTCGGCCTGCTGTTTTCCGCCGTCATCATCCTGGGCATCCTGGGCGGCTTCGGCGCGACCCTGACGCTGCCCGGTATCGCCGGTCTGGTGCTGACCATCGGCGCGGCGGTGGACGGCAACGTGATTTCCTTCGAGCGCATCAAGGAAGAACTGGCCCGCGGCAAAGGCATCAAGAACTCCATCGGCGCGGGCTACGAACACTCGACCGCCGCCATTCTGGACGTGAACGCCTCGCACCTGCTCTCGGCGATGGCGCTCTACAACTACTCCACCGGGGCCGTGAAAGGTTTCGCCGTCACCCTGATCATCGGGGTCATCGCCTCGACCTTCTCGAACCTGGTGTTCGCCAAGTGGTTCATGGAATGGCTGGCCCAGCGCAAGCCCAACATGAGCGCCCCGCAGTGGATCAAGCAGACCAACTTCGACTTCATGAAGCCCGCCAAGGTCATTTCCACCCTGTCGGTGCTGCTCGCCCTCGCCGGGGGTGCGCTGGTGCTGACCAAGGGCCTGAACTACGGCGTGGACTTCGCGCCAGGCACGACCCTGACCACCCGCGTCGCCGCCGATGTGAGCACCGAGCAGGTGCGTAACGCGGTCATCGGCGCGGGCGTGGGCAAGGTCACGGGCCAGAGCGCCACCATTCAGCGCGACAACACCCCTGGTCAGCAGGGCGCGACCTACACGGTCAAGGTGCCCGAACTGACCACCGACGAGGTCAAGCAGCTCAGCGCCGCCATCACCAAGCTGCCGCAGGGGCAGGTCGCCGCCAGCGAAACGGTGGGGCCTGCCGTGGGCAAGGAACTCACCCAGAAGACCATCTACGCCGCGCTGCTGGGCTTGGCGCTGATTCTGGTGTACGTGGGCTTCCGCTTCGACTTCATCATGGGTCTGGGCAGCATTCTGGCCGCCATTCACGACGTGGCGATCGCCATGGGCCTCTTCGCGCTGCTGAACCTCGAATTTACGGTGGCGACGGTGGCGGCGCTGCTGACCCTGATCGGCTACTCGCTCAACGACTCGATCATCGTCTCGGACCGCATCCGCGAGAACCTGAAGACCATGCGCGGTCACTCCTACCGCGAAATCGTCAACGCCGCCATCAACCAGACCCTCTCGCGCACCGTCATGACTTCGGTCAGCACCATGCTGCCACTGGTCAGCCTGCTCATCTTCGGCGGCCCGGTGCTGCGCGACTTCAGCCTGATTCTGCTCGTCGGCATCCTGGTCGGCACCTATTCCTCCATCTACATCGTGGCCCCGCTGGTGGTCTACTTCGAGGAATGGCGTGAACGGAACAAGGCGAGCAAGCCAGTCGCCAGCTGAGAGCGGATGGCGAATAGCCGATAGCTGAAAGCAAAAAAAGCACCCCCCGCCATATCACTCGGCGGGGGTGCCTTTTGCCATCGGCCATCGGCTATCCGCAACAAGCCCTCAGCCATCCGCCTTCAGCTCGAATCCCCGCTTCGTCTCGTGCAGGCGGGCAAAGGCCACCTTGGGGTCATGCGGCGTGCAGATCAGGGCATTTTCCTCGAACCACTGCGGCAGGTACTTCTTGCGGTGTTCGAGGCAGGTGACGGGGTACAGGTCGTAGCCCATCACGTAGGGGTAGGGCGCGTGGGCGGTGGTGGGGACCAGATCGGCAGTGTAGACCAGGGTCTCCCCGCCCGAGCGCAGCACCACGCCCTGCTGTCCCAGGTTGTGGCCCGGCAGCGGCAGCACGCTCAGCCCCGGCAGCAGCTCGGTTTCGCCGTCCACAAGGTCAAACAGGCCCGCCTCGTGGATGGGCATGAAGGTGTCGGGGATGTAACTCGCCCGGCTGCGTTCGTGGGTGTGGGTGGCGTCGTGCCATTCCTGCTTTTGCACCACGTAGCGGGCATTGGGAAAGGTCGGCTCTCCGGTCAGGCCGGTGTTGCGCCCGCAGTGGTCGAAGTGCAGGTGGGTGTTGATGACGATGTCCACGTCGCCGGGTTCCACCCCCGCGTCACGCAGGCCCCGGAACACGGTTTCGTCACGCTCCAGGGCGTACATCTGCTCGAACTTCTCGCCGCCCCGGTCCCACATGCCCGTTTCGACCAGCACCGTCTTGCCGCCGAGCTTGATGAGAAGCGGGTTGATCCGCATCAGGATCCGGTTGTCCTCGTCGGGGGGCGCGACTTTTTCCCACAGCACGCGGGGAACCGTGCCGAACATCGCGCCGCCGTCGAGTCTAAAAGTGCCGTCGGTGAGCGAAAAGACTTCCGCTTCACCGACCTGCCGCCGCATGGTCCAGGTCATGCTGCCCACTTTAACCCGCCCCGGATCGCTGACCAAACGGGCGTTCGTTGGTTACCTGATGGCTGGTTATTTGGTAGGCGGCGGAGTGGTCACGTTGGGCGCGGTGCCCCAGCCGGAAAGCATCCCCGACGCGATTTCGCGGAAGATGGGCGCGGCCACCTGCGAGCCGTGATGTTCGCCCTGAGCGCCGTGCACCATGACCGCCAGGGTCACGCGGGGGGCGTCACAGGGGAAGAAGCCCGCGTAGGTGCTCTTGAATACGGTGTCCGAATAGCCGCTGCTCGTCGCCACCTGCGCCGTTCCGGTCTTGCCGCACAGGTCGTAACCGTCAATGGCGGCGAATTTGCCCTCGACCACCACGCTCTTGAGCATGTCGCGCACCGAGCGGGCGGCGGCAGCCCCCACGACCTCGCGGCGCTCTCCGGCGGGCGCACCGTCAATCAGGCGCGGCGCGACGTACACGCCATCATTTGCTACGGCGTTGTAGGCCGCCGCCACTTGCAGGGTCGTGCCGCTGACCCCCTGTCCGAAGGAGTTGGTGGCCCGCTCCAAGTCGTTCCACTTCTCGACAGGTTTCAGGATGCCCTGGGCGGTCACGGCGCCGGTCATGTCCACCTTCTGCCCGAAGCCGTAGGCCGCGAGGTAGCCGCGCAGCTTGGGGTAGGTGAAGCCCTCGACGATGTGCGACATGCCCACGTTCGAGGAGTAGCGCAGCACCTGCTGGGTGGTGAGGGTGGGGGGATGGGCCACGGCGTCCCCGATGTTGTGGCCCCAGCGCCCGCCGACATGACGCTGCATGGGCGTGCTGTAGACCGTGCCGGGCGTGGTCAGCCCGTCGTTGATGGCTGCCGCGATGGTCAGCGCCTTCATGGTCGAGCCGGGTTCGTAGGCGTCCAGGAAGGCACGGTTCTTGACCCGTTCCTGGGTGCCCGGCTTGCCGCGCCAGTTGCCGGGGTCGAACGGCGGATAGGTGGCGGCGGCCAGCACGCGGCCCGAACGGGTTTCGAGCATCACGAGGGCACCGTACTGTGCCCGGTGCTTCTGCACGCCCCGCGCCAGCGCCGCTTCGGCCATCGCCTGCGCCGCCGGGTCGAGGGTGAGTTGCACGTTCTGACCCGCCTTGAGGGTGTCGTCGTAGGTGCGCTCTATCCCTTCCAGACCGCCCGAGTCGCCCAGCATGCCGATGACCTGCCCGGCCAGATTGCCCTGGGGGTAGACCCGCTGTTTGCCCAGCGTGCGGGCGAGTACGGTGCCGTCGGCGGCCAGCACGCTGCCGCGCACGACTTCCTGACGGGGAGTAATGGTGTTGGGTGGCCCCCACTCGATTTGCGCGTAAGCCCACACCAGCGTGGCAAACATCAGCAGGGCGATGACCTGCATCCAGCGGGAGCGGTTACGGATTTTCAGTTCCATTGAATCTTCACCTTCAATCGTTCAGCAGGCGGTTGTGGCGGGGTGGGGAGCGTCTGGCTGCCCAGGTCGCGGCTGGTTTTGGGGGCTTCGGCAAAGCGAATCATGCCGTTTCGCAGCGCCCAGTTCTGCACCTGCGTTTCCGAGAGCAGCGACTGCACGCGCAGCTCACGGGTGTCGCGCTCCTGGGTCAGTTCGCTTTCCTGCCGCCGGGCATCGAGCAGTTCGGGCCGCACCTCGCGGGTGGCGTAGCGGGTCGAGAGCAGCGTCAGCGACAGCGCGGCGTACACCAGCAGCATCCGCACGGCGCGGGTCCGCCAGCGGTCGGGGTCGGCAGCCAGCCAGCGCCGGGGCATCAGGAGGCCTCCGCCGGACGCTCGGCCACGCGCAGTTTGGCGCTGCGGGCGCGGGGGTTACTCGCCTGCTCGGTCTCCGAGGCCACGATGGGCTTTTTGGTCAGGGGGGTCAGCACCTCGCTACCCAGCAAAAACCGCTTGACGATGCGGTCTTCGAGCGAGTGAAAGCTGATGACCGCCAGCCGCCCGCCGGGCGCAAGCAATCCCTCGGCGGCTTTCAGTCCGTCGCGCAGTGCCCCGAGTTCGTCGTTGACATAGATACGCAACGCCTGAAAGGTGCGCCGGGCGGGGTGAATGCCTTTGGAAAACCCCGGATAGGCCCGCTTGATGAGGTCGGCGAGTTGCACGGTGGTTTCGATGGGGGCTTTTTCCCGCGCCTGGACGATGAAGCGGGCAATACGCCGCGAATGCCGCTCCTCGCCGTACTCGTAAATCAGGGCGGCGAGTTCGCTTTCTTCGAGGTCGTTGACCACGTCGGCGGCGCTTTCACCGTCCTGACTCATGCGCATGTCGAGGGGTGCTTCGGAGTGGTACGAAAAGCCGCGCTCCACGTCGTCGAGCTGAAAGCTGCTCACGCCGATGTCGAGCAGGATGCCGTCCACCTGGGTCACGCCCTGAGCGAGCAGCAACTCGCCCATGTCGCGGTAATTGCCCTGAAGAACGTGCAGTCCCGGCAGCGCCGCCGCCCGCGCCCGTTCGAGGGCGTAGGGATCCTGGTCGATGCCGTAGACGGTCGCGCCACGCTCCAGCAGCAGCCGAGTATGTCCCGCGCCGCCGAGCGTGCCGTCGACAAAGATTTTGCCCGGTGCGGGGGCGAGGGCGTCGAGAATCTCGTCGGCCAGCACCGGAATGTGAGAAAGGGCGGTGGGGTCGGGGGTCAGGTCGGAGTCGGTTTCGGCAGTTTTGGAAAGGGAAAGGTTTCCCTGGGATGCAGTCATCATGGTCACGCCACAAAGTTGGCGAGAAGGTCGGGTTGAGGTGGCTCGGCTTGCACGGCGGCAATCGCCGCTTCCCAGCGCTGGGGATTCCAGAATTCCAGTCTGCCGGGCGCCCCGGCCACGATCACGTCGCTTTCCAGCCCTGCAAAGACGCGCAGGGTTTGGGGAACGCTGATCCGGCTCTGGTTGTCGAGCCGGGCTTTGCTGGCCCCGGAATAGAAAAACCGCACGAACGCCCGCGACCCGGCGTCCGTCAGGGGAAGACCTTCGAGTTGCTCTTCGACCCGTTTCCAGCCCGCCAGCGGAAAGGCGTAGAGGCAACCTTCCATGCCACGGGTCAGAATCATGCCGTCCTCCACGAACTCACGAAACGCCGGTGGCATCACCACGCGGCCTTTGTCGTCAATCGTGTAGGGGTATTCACCAAACGGCATTCTGGGCGTCCTCTCCTGGGCTTTTTCCCCACTGGCAGCGCCTCGGGGAGCTGGCCGCAATAAACAAATGGCAGCCCGGTCATTCGCAAAGCGAAAAAACCTGAACTGACGGTGAAAGTGTAACAGTGTTCACCACCTTTTACCACTGTTTCCCACCGTTCCCCCCAGCCTTTCCCCCATTTCGGCTTCGCTTCCCACCACCCCCGGATTTCGCCCGCCCCTCTGACTCCGCCTTCCCCCCTGCTGCTCACCCGTGGCGGGAACCCGGCCCGGCAAATCCTCTACCCTGAAGCCCATGTCTGGACGCCTCGCCCTGCAAGCCGGAGCCCTGCTCGCCGCCCTCAGCGTCGCCATCGGCGCGTTCGCGGCGCACGCCCTCAAGACCCGCCTCGACCCCGCCATGCTCGCCAACGTGGAGACGGCGGCCCGCTACCAGATGTACGCCGCGCTGGCCCTGATGGTTCTCGGCACACTGCCGGGCCAGACCCGTGCGCCGCTGCCGCTGCTGCTGGGGGCCATCATCTTCAGCGGTTCGCTCTACCTGATGGCCGTGACCGGGCTCCGCTGGCTGGGGGCCATCACGCCCATCGGCGGGGTGCTGCTGATAGCGGGTTTCGTGCTGGCTGCCCTCGACGCCAGGCGCTAGAGAATTAGGCCAGAGATTAGGCCTGGGCTGACGGCTCAATGCTCCTCGTAGAACGCCTCAATGCGGCTGCGGGCCAGTTCGGGATTCATCTTGATGGTGGTGTTGCGTATCCAGCGCAGTGGGCCGCCCACCTGACCGATCTGCCCCATCTGGCGCGAGCGGGCCACGGCGGCATTGGCATAGCGTTCGCGCCGCTTCTGGTAGGCAAACAGGGCCGTTTCCAGCCTCACTTCTTGGCCCAGCAGTTCGGCTAGGGCAGCGGCGTCTTCCAGCGCCTGCGCTGCGCCCTGGCCCAGATTGGGACTGGTGGCGTGGGCCGCGTCCCCGAGCAGGGCCACGTTCCCCCGCGACCACTGCGGCAGCGGTTCGAGGTCCTGAAGAAGGGTGGTTTGTAGCGTCTGCGGGTCGGTGGCTTCGAGAAGGTGCGCCACAGGCTGCGGAAACTGAGCATAGTGCTGCGCCACTTCGTTCAGGCTGGGACGTGCGCCCAGGTGGTCGGCAGAAAAAGCGGCGTGCCAGTAGACTTCGTCGTTTGCCAGGGGAAAGAAAGTGATGCGCCGCCCCGACCCCCAGATTTCCGTGAAGCTCCGCTGGAAGGCAGGCGGCAGGGCAGCACGGGCGACGCCACGCATGGCGACCTGCCCGGTGGGTTCCAGATGCACCTCGGGAAACATCAGGGCCCTGGCCCGTGACTGTGCGCCGTCGGCTGCCACAATCAGGTCGGCAACCACCTGCTGCCCATTGGCGAAGACGGCGTAGTGCTTGTCTCCCATGCGCCGCAGTTCCTGCAAGCGGAAGCCGGGAAAGAGAATTTGGGGGGGCAGGGCCGCCTGAAGCGCCTGATGCAGCGCCGCCCGCGAAACGGTGTGCAGGCCGTAGCCCTGGGCCTGCCTGACCTCACCCTGGTCACGGCGATAAAGCACCTGCCCCCCAGCGTCGAGAATCTGCATCTGGCGCAGCGGCACCCCGGCCCGGAAGACTTCGCCCAGGCCCAAGCGGTCCAGAATGCGGGCCGAATTTGGCGGGACGATGAGTCCGCCGCCTGCCCCCTTAATCTCGGCAGAGGCTTCGTAGACCTCCGCTTGCAGGCCACGAACCGTCAGGGCGCGGGCCAGCGCCAGCCCTCCTATGCCCGCCCCGATAATGGCCACACTTCTCGCCGCCGAAGAACCGTTCATACCCCTGCTGCTACAGACAGTCAGTTACCGGGACATTACCGCCGTACCAAATTCCACAAAAGCCGATCTATATCCCAGACGCTTCATACGGGTGCGTTCGCTCTTGCGCCAAGCGAAAGCGCCCCCTCGACCACAGCGGGGGCCAGGGGGCGAAGGACGCAGCAGTGTGCTTACTGGCTGAGCGCGCCGATGATGCTGAACATGGGGAGGAACATCCCGGCCACGATAAGGCCGACGATACCGCCGAGAAACACGATCATCATGGGTTCGATGGCGGCGGTCAGCGAGTCCACGGCCTCGTCCACTTCGCGGTCGTAGAAGTCGGCCACTTTGCCCAGCATGTTGTCGAGCGAACCGGTTTCTTCCCCGATGGCGACCATGCTGACCACCATCGGCGGAAAGACCTTGCTGGTCGCCAAGCTCGAACTCATCTGATCACCGGAGATGACCACGTTCTTGGCGTTGTCGATGGTTTCCTCGACAATCGCGTTGTTGGCGGTGCCCTTGGTAATTTCCAGCGATTCGATGATGTTCACGCCGCTGCTGATGAGCAGGCCGAAGGTGCGCGCGAAGGAACTGATGGCGCTCTTCTGGATCAGGTTGCCGAACACCGGCAGCCGGAGCTTGATGTCGTCAATGACATAGCGGCCCTTGGGGGTGCGGTAGTACCAGCGGTAGGCGAAGAAAATGACGCCCACAATGAGGAAAATAAACAGGCCCGACGAGCGCAGGAAGTCCGACACCGCCATCAGCATGCGCGTGATGAAGGGCAGGGGTGCGTTGAGCTGCGTCAGGATGCCCGCGAACTGCGGCACGATGGTGGTCAGCAGGAAGTAGGTGATGCCGAGCGCGAACACCAGCACGACCACCGGGTAGGTCAGGGCGCTCTTGATTTTGCCTTGCAGAGCGAGTTGCTTTTCCTGAAACTCGGCGATGCGGTCAAGAACCGTGTCCAGCGTCCCACTCGTTTCGCCGGCGCGGACCAGATTGATAAAAAGGCGACTGAATACTTTGGGGTGCTGCTGAAGGGCTTCACTCAGAGGTGTACCCGACTCGACGTCACCCCGCACCTTCTTGAGAACCGTCTCGAAGGTCTTGTTGTCCACCTGCCGCTGCAAAATCGCCAGCGACTGCACCAGCGGCACACCGGCGTTGATCAGGGTGGCGAGCTGTTTGCTGAAGACCGCCACCTGCTTGAGACCCGGGGGACGGTCGGTCAGGCCCGGAATCTTGACGTCGGCGTTCAGGCCCGTTTTGGGAGCCTTGATTTCGAGAATCATCAGGTTGCGGGCGCGGAGGGCGTCGCGGACCTGCGCTTCGCTCTCGGCGTCCATCTGGGATTTCAGGACCTTACCCTCCCGGTCCCGGGCGCGATATTCGTAGACCGGCATATGGGATGAGTATAGTCGTCAGGGTCTTGCGCGAACCTTACTGCGCCCCCCTGCCTATGTCTGATTTCCCGTCCGTTTCCGACCTCCTCGCCGACGCCCTGCGCGTGCTGGACGCGGGTGGAGTCGTCGCCTACCCCACCGAGACCGTGTGGGGACTGGCGGCCCGCCCCCACTTCGCCGCCGAGCTGTATGCCCGCAAAGGCCGCGAGGACACCAAGCCCCTGCAAGTGTCGTGCCCGGACCCCGCCAGTGCCCTGGCCCTGGCCCAGCCCAACCGCGCCCTGGACACCCTCAGCCGTGTCTGGCCCGGTCCACTGACCGTTATTGCCCCGGCCCGCCCGGAGCATCTGCCGGGTTGGGGAGCAGGCGCGTCCGCCGTCGCACCGGACGGCTGGGTGGGGCTGCGCGTTCCGGCCCAGGCCACTGCCCTGGCCCTGCTCCGCCGCGCCGGGCCACTGGCGACCACCAGCCTGAACCCCAGCGGTCAGCCCGCCGCGACCACCCAGGCCCAGGCCGCCGCTTACGGGCTGGCCGACCTGCTCCTGCCCGGTGAAGACGCCCCGGCAGGTCAGCCCGGTCACGGTCAACCCAGCACCGTGGTGCGCCTACCGGACGGCGAGCGCCCCGCCGAGGTGCTGCGCCAGGGCGCGGTAGGTGTGGAGGAATTGCGGGCGTGGCTGGCCCCCCTCGGCCTGGCTGTGGTAGTGCAGTGAGCGACCAGACACCCGTCCCCCACACGGCATCTGTGCAGGCCCTCATCGGAGCCGCCCTGCTCGCTTCGGGTCGCCCGGTGCGTCTGCGCGAACTGGCGGGCGTGCTGGGCCTCAGCGAAGACGCGGCGCTGCGGGCGGTGCAGGCTTTCGGGCGCGAACTGGAGCGGGCCGGACTGGGGTTCACTCTCGAAGCCGTAGCGGGAGGCTACCGCCTGATTGTTCCGCCGCACCTGTCGGGGCAACTCGCGCCGCTGCTCGCCCCCCCGCCGTTGCCGCCGCTGAGTACCGCCGCCCTGGAAGTCCTCGCCATCATCGCCTACCGCCAGCCCGTGACCCGCGCCGAAATCGAGGCCATGCGCGGGGCGAGCGCCGGAACTGTCGTGACCTTGCAGGAGCGCGAACTCGTCAAGGTCGTGGGCCGCAGCGACAGCGTGGGCAGCCCGCTGCTCTACGGCACCACCGAAAAATTCCTGCTGGAATTCGGACTGACCACCCTCAAAGATTTGCCTCCGCTGCCGGGCACCGACTTTTCGCATCTGCTGCGAAGCTAGCCCTGTCCCCACGTCGGCTAGACTCGGCGCGGGCCACCTCTACTTCTTTCCTACACCCGACCTGCCATGACTTCCAGCAACCTCGCCGACTTCGACTTTCTGCAACTCCTCTTGCTGCTCGCGGGCGGCAAGCGGACAGGCGTCCTGCGCGTAAGCCGGGGCGATGACCTGTTTCAGTGCTGGCTTGAGCAAGGCCGGGTCCGGGCCATTCAGCTCACGAGCGGCGAGCAGGAACTCGGCGGACTGGCGGCGCTCGTCTCGATGCTGCGCTCCCCGAGCGGGCGGTTTCAGTTCGACGAAGGACTGCTGCACCCCGACCCGCCGACCGACTCGCCACTGGACCCGCTCGCCTACGCCGCCCTGAGCGCCCTGCCCGAAATGGAACTGCCTTTCACGACGGCGGCCCGGATTCCCGACCCGGAGCGGCTCGACCTTTTCGACTGGACGCTTCAGGAAAAGCAGATTGTGGAAAAGATTCGCGCCCAGGTGCCGCTGGGTGAGCTGGCGCACGACCCGTTGGCGCGGCAGGTGGCGGCGCGGCTGGCCCGACTGGGCATCCTGCGGCCCCGCAAACTCCGGACGGCCCGGCTGCTGGTCACGGTGACGCATGACGTGTCCGGAGTGGTGCTGGTCGACGACATGATCGTGAACCGCTGGAAAAACGATCTGGTGCGGCTGCCGCAGTATGTCGGCGTGCGCGACGAGGGCGGCAAAAGTTACCGCTTTCCCCTGCGCGGTCACCCGGACTTGGGGGCGCTGATCTGTATTCCCCCGGACGTGCTAACCAAGACACGGCTCCGCGGAGGCGACAGCGTGCTGGTCAAACCGCTGTAGTCGTCCCGCCGAAGCACCCGGATTCAGTGCACCAGAAACAGCCTTGCGGCCACCAGCAGCACGATCAGGCCGTACATCCACTTGACGAACGCCGAGCCGCGCAGCATCGCCATGCGTGCGCCCACCGTCGCGCCGAGGGCGTTGGCAAGCCCCATCGGCAGGCCAATCCACCAGACCATCTGCCCGCCGATCAGAAAGGTGAGGAAAGCTCCGGCGTTGGTGGCAAAATTGATGGCGCGGGCGTTGCCGCTGGCCTTGACCAGATTGAACCCCGCCAGCGCGAACAGGAACATCAGGAAAGTGCCCGTGCCAGGGCCGAGAAAGCCGTCGTACATGCCGACCACGAACGCTCCAGGCAGGGTCAGCGCCAGCACGCGGGTGGTCAGGCCGGGGTAGCGGTCTTCCAGGCCAAATTTCTTGTTGGCGAGCACCAGCGCCCCCACCCCCAGAATCACGAACCCGACGAGCGTCTTGAAGGCGTCGGGGTCCACGAAGCGCACCAGGTACGCGCCCAGCGCACTCCCGGCCAGCGCCAGCGGAATCAGCCGCAGCACCAGCGCCCGCTCTATGTGGCCACCGCGCCAGTACTGCACCGTCGAACTCGCCGAGCCGAAAATCGCCAGCAATTTGTTGGTTGCCACCACCTGCGCGGGCGGCAGGCCCATGAAAAACAGCGTGGGCAGCGTGATGGTGCCGCCGCCACCCGCCACCGCGTCTATGAATCCGGCAAGAAAGGCGAGGGGCAGACCGTAAAGCAGCACTTCGGGAGCAGGCACGGGGAGGAGTGTACGCCCTTCTTCCAACTTTGCCCGTATGGTGGGCAGTGCATTCGAGGCCGGAGGCGAAGGAGAAACGCATGGTGGAAACAGTCGGCAAATCACTCGCCCTTGTTTATCTTCTGCCCTTGCTGGCGCTGGGCGTCTTTTTGCTGTGGCTGAGCCTTTACAGCCTTTGGGCTTACCTCTTCGGCGGCAAGACCGACGACCCCTACCAGTGGCCCGAGGTGGAGGGCGTGGTCAAAGCGCACCAGAGCGAGGCCGAATTTAGGGGAAACCGCGTCCCCGTGCCTTTTTCTAGCGGGCCACAGGTCGAGACGGTCAATGTCAAGGTTACGGTACAGCTTGCAGACGGCACGCTGGCCGATGTCTCTCCACCAGAGCTGTGGCAAATGCGTATCACGCAGCCCGCAGGCATGAGCTTCTCTGAATTTATGCAGGAGGTAGACCAGCTCGCTTTGGCCGAGGCCCGGCGGCGCCTGCCTGTGGGCAGCAGCCTCAAGGTGGCGGCTTCTCCCGGTCAGGGGGTGTCCAGTCAGGGGGTGTATAGGGGAAGCGACGGTAAGCGCTGGAGGGCGGCCTTTTCGAGAAAGACGAACGGCTCCAAGCCCCTCGCTATCCTCGTCATGCTCTTCATTCTGTGTTTCGGTATCGGCATCACGGCACAGGCGCTTCTCCTGCTGGGCAGCATCTTTGGTGAATGACCGCTGAGTCTCCAGCCGAGCGGGGAAAGCGAAGCGGACAGCGCCTATACTCCTCACCATGTCCAATATCTACACCGCCGAAGCCACCGCCACCGGAGGCCGCGCCGGAACCGCCCGCAGCAGCGACGACCGCCTGAACCTCGACCTCAGCGTGCCTGCCGAGATGGGCGGCGACGGCGGCCCCGGCACCAACCCCGAGCAACTGTTCGCCG
>NZ_JAUNHK010000044.1:2506-22554 GCF_030523985.1 Deinococcus sp. | reverse complement strand
GTCCTCTCCCCCGACGGCATGACGCTCAAGGTGCTGGAAACGCCGAAGTCGCCTCGCCCCTACGTGAACGATCTGGTGCTGGCCCCCGACGGCAACGTCTACGTGACCGATTCGTCGCGTCCGGTCATCTTCCGCGTGGACAAGGCGATGAACCTCACCGCCTGGCTCGACCTGAGTGGGACGCCCATCAAGTACGGCCCCGGCGTGAACCTCAACGGCATCGTGGCGACCCCGGACGGCAAATACCTGCTGGCGATGCAACTGAACACGGGCGACCTGTGGCGCATCGACCTGCGCACCAAAGCTGTGAAAAAGGTGCTGGGCGGCCTGCAAAACGGTGACGGTCTACTGCTCGACGGACGCTCGCTGTACGTGGCCCGCAACAAGGACCAAGTGGTCAGCAAGGTCAGCCTCAGCGCCGACTACGGCAGCGGTCAACTGGTGAAGGAAGAACCGCTGGCGGGCCTGCGCTTCCCGGCGACGCTGGCCCGCATCGGCAACGACCTCGTGGTCACGCAAGCACAACTCGACCGCATGGGCGGCACCCCTGAAACGCCCTTCAAACTGACCCGTTTCGCCAAGTTTTAAATCTCATACGGGTCTGGGCTTTACTCCGCATCGCCCAGACCCGTAGTTTCTCCTGCTCACTCCGTTCGGAAAAACAGTTCGCATACGCAGACTATTTTTCAGGGCGGTATCATCCCGCTTAGCTTCCCCGAATATGCCCGTGTGCCCTCCCGCACGCGGGCATCTTTTCTTGTGGGTTCGGGCTTCGGTCTGCACATTCAGGCAACAGTGTCCTAGCGCCGCAGGGCATCCAGCGCTGCCAGCAGGCACAGCAGCGCCAACCCGCCAGTAATCAGACCGAGCAACCGCCAGCCGCTGCCGCCACGGTCACGGAGTTCCAGCGCACTGCGCTGCGGGTCGGCGGGGTCGTAGTGAACGGTGACGGCAGCACCCGGCCCATGGGCCGCGACTTCTTTGGTCACGCCCTGGGAGTTGCTGGTGCTCCAGGTATCGTCGGCCAAGTCCAGGCCACTGCTGCGGTAGACGTTGCCGCCGACCCAGTATTCGTAAGTCACGACGGGGCGGTACTGGTTGGGGCCGCGCGAGACGACCTCGCTGGACACCACGCGCCCGCTCACCGTCTGCCAAGTGGCCCGCGCCACGCGGACGGCCTCGTTCTGGGCCGCATAGCGCTGCCACGCCACCACACTGGCCCCGCCCATAAAGACGGTCAGGAACAGGGATGCCAGCAACTGAACGGTCCGGTTCCGGTGGCGGCCCGTGCTGGTCCACTCCGCCGAAAACTGGCCGGTTCGCAAAATATCCTGCACGTGCCCGATAAGCGGAGTGGGAGGAGGTGGGGGGCTGTCCTCCGCGACCCTGACACCTGTTTGCGGAGTCCAGACCCAGCGCTTCCCCACGCTGCCTGTCTGAATCAGCGTGTTCAGGTAACCGCGCCGCCACAGCCACAGCAGCAGGGCGAAGGGCAGCAGCATCCCCGCCCCCAGCAGCAGCGGCCACACCGGAGCCTGAGCCGGAATTTCCAGGGCACTTCGGGCCGGGCGAGCCGGATCGTAGTGCACCGTGACCGACTCCCCCAGCGGATACCGGGCCACTCGCGCGGCGACGGCGGCCCGGTCGGAAGTCTCGGACTGGAAGAGGGTCAGCTGGAGCTGCGTACCCTGATACTCGGTGCCCGCCACGGCGTAGCGGTAGGCCACATCGGGCGCGTACCTGTCTCCTCTCTCCGCCACCCCGCTGCGAAAGACGGTGCCGGTGGTCGTCGGCCAGTGCCGTGCCTGCCTGATGTCCTGGATGCCTCTTAGACCCACCCCCAGAAAACCGAGCGCGGTGAGCAGCAGCGTAAGGAGGGCCACCACCAGCGCCCCACGATTGACATTGACGTTGCGCTGGTTCTGGACGGGAGAAGGAGCAGGTTCAGTCATAGCGAGCCTCCTGATTCTTTTCTGGTGCTTTCAGCGCCGCAGCAGCCGTGAAAGCTGCGCTTGACTCAATTGATGGCCGAACTGCCGCGCCACGTATTCGGCGGCCAGCGCGAGGTTCCAGCGGTTGCCGGGCAGCCCGATTTCGGCAGGCGGCTTTGCCATGACCCGGCGCAGCTCGGCCAGTTGCTCCGGCGTCAAGCGGGGGGGGCGGCCCACCCGACCGGGGCGGGTCTGCCCGTTGTCCCAGCGGGCGATGGTAGAGCGGTGAACGTGCAGGGCGCGGGCGCGGCTGGCAGCGCGAGCCGAGGGCACCGAGGTTCTTTGCAGGACAGGCACGGCGTCCGACCCGCCGAGAAACTCGCGCCAATCGGCGGGAAGCGGCTCGTCCACCTCGGCAAAAGTGTCCCTGGCTCTGGCATACGCCGCCCGCGCCTGGGCCGACTGACCCGCCAGGTCATGGGCGTGCAGCAACAGGCGCAGCGCCGCGAGATCGTAGGGTTCAGACTCGCTGAGGTATCCAGCCAGCCGCGCTGCCTGGGCGGGGTTCTCAGTGAGGAGGGCCAGCACACAATCACGCAAACGCGCCAGCAGGCGGGCCGCCACCGCCTCACCACGTGGCTCGGCACTCAGCGGCAGGGGACCACGCCACAGGTCAGAAGCGCCCTCGTTCAGAAACAGTTCGGCGTCGCTGCTGACCGCGCCCAGCGCGTAGCCGTCGCCGCTCTGAAGCACCACTTCCGGCCCCAGTGTTGCCCAGAGCTGACGAATCAGGCGCAGCACGTTGCGGCGGGCCTGCTCGGTTGCCACCTCCGGATAAAGCTGTCCGGCGAGGTCATTGGCCGAAACGTCGGTCTCGCCCAGCAGCCGGGCGTGCAGCAATGCGGTCAGCAGGCGCAGTCCGGCGGGCGAGCGCAGCGGCTGCCCCCCCGCGTCCAGCAGGCGGGGAACTCCCAGAATCTGAAGATGCGCCCGGCTGACGGGCAAACTGACCGAACGGCGCGACTCCACGGCGTGCAGGTGGCCCAGGTCTCCCTGCTCGCGCACCCTGGCGGCAGCAGCGGCGTAGGCCACCTCATCCCCCGCGTAGAAGGTCGCCCATAGCGCGTAGCGGTTCGCTTCCCGCTCCAGGCCACGCGACCGCGCCGACGTTGCCGCTTCAGTCGCCAGCCGCGCCGCCTGTGTCTGCTGCCCCTGTTCACCGTGCCAGAAGGCCCGAATCCACAGCCCGTAGTCGAGGGCGTGGCCCACGTCGGCTTCCCTGGCTTGCCGCTCACCTTCTTCCAGCAGCGACATGGCCTCGGCCCAGTCGCCACAGGCGCTCAGGCCCAGCGCCAGCATGAAGTATTCCTGGAGTTGTGTCTGGGTCTGCATCTGCTCACGCAGTTCGGTGACCGCATGAACCAGCAGATGCGCCTGCTCCTCCCGGTTCCAGTGGACATAAAGGTCGATCAGGGCCATGACCACCCCGCCCCGGATACGACCTGTGGAGTGTGCCTCAGTCAGCAGCCGCTGCGCCTCCTCAAAGCGGCCCCGGTTCACGTCTTCCCAACCCTCGCGGTACAGGGTGCCCACATAGAAGGTCAGCGCCTGGCGCTCACGGGCGTACTTCAGCACCGAGGGCCTCAGCGCCGCTGCGCCCGCCACATCACCCAGACGCGACCGCAGCACGGCGCGTGCACGGTTGAAGGTCTGGATGAGCTGCTCGGCGCGGTCGGCAGCCAGCCGGTCATCCAGCGAAATGGGCTTTTCCTGGGCGCGGATTTCCGCCTGCAACATTTCCAGTTCCTCCACCACCGCGTCGAACTCGCGCAGTGAAATGGCGTTCTGCATCCGGAAATAGGGTTCATAGGCGGCAATCCCGCGCCACTGCAAGCGGGAGAGGGCGTCCGGGGCACGGGCAATGGCTTGCGGCCACAGCCGGGCGACCTCATCGGGCGGCGTCCTTTCGGCATGAGCCACACCCGCCAGCACCTCTGCCGGAGCGGTGGCCCGCTGCTCGTCGCTCAGGGCCTGCCACGCTTCCCAGATGCCCCCATCCGCAATGTCGGCCCCGCTGAGTTGCCCGTAGAGGTAGGTGAGACGCCAATCGTCCAGCTCACCCGGCAGCAACGCGGCGAGGTCTTCCAGCGGACGCCGCCCGATGGCCTGCCACGTCACCAGTCGCCTGAGCCACGCCTCCGGAACGCCCTCGCCTGCCGCCTCGACTGCCCCGCGCATGGCCCGCAGGCTACGCAGGTGCAGGCCCGGCTGAAACGGGTAGAACTCGTAGAGGCGCGAGGCCCGGTACAGCCACGCCGCCCGCTCTGCCGGGCATAACTCGGCGGCCTGCTCCCAGAATCCGGCAGCGCGGGTGAGTTCGCCGCGTTCTTCCATTTGTTCGGCGGCGCGGCGGTAGAGCGACAACTGCACCTGCGGCGGCAGAGGCCAGGACCGGGCAAAGCGGGCCACCAGCGCGGCGTCGCCCAGCCCTTCGTCCTGCAGCACTTCATCCAGCGCGGCGGCCCCTACGTCGGGCGACAGCAGGGGCAGCAGCGCCTCGCGGTAGAGCGGGTGGGCCAGTTGACCCTGCCGCAGTACCCCACACCGCACCAGTTCAGCGGCTTCGGCTTGCAGCTGCGGCCCGGTGGATTGTCCGTCCACCAGATGCCCGTCCATATCGGCCCGCAGCAGCACCCTCGCCAGCGCCAGTTGCAGGGGCGGTGACAGGCTGGGCGGCAACTGCGAGCGTACGAACGCCTGCAAGGACATGGGCAGCGGGCCGCTCAGCGCGGGCCACTCCTCTGCGCTGGAGGGAACGCCAGTCGCAGTCAGATGCTCCAGCAATTCAAGCGTGAACAGCGGATGCCCCCGTGCCTGCCCATAAATCCGCTCGGCCAGCAGCGGGCTGAAGAGGTCGGGGCGTTTCTCGCGCAGCACAGCGTCACTCTCCTCACGGGTCAGCGGCTCAACCCGCTCCACCGTCCAGTCTGGCAAAGGCTCCCCGCGTGTCAGGGCGAGCAGGCCCACACCCCGCCCGCCGCGCACCTGCTTGCCCAGGGCTTCCCAGAAAGCCAGCGCGTCGGGACTGGCCCGGTGCAGATGGTCTATGAGCAGCAGCGCGGGAGCGTGGGTACTCAGCCGCTGGTAGACCGCCTGCGCCGCGTCTGCCGGGGGAAGGCGCTCGCCGCGTGACAGCCGCTCCAGCAGGGCCGTCGCCCACTGCGGTTCCTGCGGCGCGGCGGGCAGCGACCCCACCAGACGGGCCAGCGGCCACTGCGCCGAAAAGGAAAACTGACGGGCGCTCAGGTCGCTCAGCACCCGTCTGGCCCGGTAGGACTTGCCCAGGCCCGCCTCGCCGCACAGCACAACACTGACACCCGCACCGCGCACCACGATGCGCCGGAGTTGACTCAAAGTCATACCCACAGCATAGGGTTATGGTCGCGCGGGAATAGACTTGAGTAACTTAAGGGGGCGTCACCCGAGGTCACTCCTGCTCTGTTTGGCTGCACTTTATTTCTAGATTTCTAGTACGTTGCGGCGCAACCCAGCACGATATTCTGTTTCCCAGGGACGTCATACATGAACGCAAACAGGTGGATGTGACGGTAACTGGTACGCCCAGCATTGTCACCTGCCGACAGGATGTACATTCTCCCGTTGATCTTGTCCGAGGGAAAACTGAAATCGTACTGGCCCATGAGCTTGGCCGCTGGATAGTTGCCCTGCGCGACCTGCATACGGCTCACGAACGTCTTTTCGTAGGCACGGAAGTCGCTCTCGGTGGTGCCCGGCAGGAAGTACACGGAGCGGCTGGAGTCGGTGGTCTGGCAGCCGGTTCGACTGTTCACCTTACTCTTAGCAATGCTCATCATGCGCTGAAAATACCCGTCCATGACGCTCCCGGACCGGAACTTACTCCACTCAATAGAGTACCGGAAGGTAAACGGCATTCTTACCGAGCCTTCACGCAGGCTCAAGATGTCGGTTTTGGTGGTTTTGAAAGTCACAGCCTGTGCCACCGGGGAAAGCAGGGCCATGCCAAGAAAGAGGGGGGCCAGTCTTTTCGTCAGGGGTATGAGTCTCTGCATAGGGAACCTCCACGAATTGGTGCACTTCTGGCGAGAGTGAGGGCGGGCCAACCCGAAAGGAATGGGCGACTTTTGCCAGAGGGCTGCTGGGCAGACTTCTCCAGGAACATATTCATG
Organism: Deinococcus sp.; assembly: GCF_030523985.1. GTDB lineage: Bacteria > Deinococcota > Deinococci > Deinococcales > Deinococcaceae > Deinococcus. The sequence continues at coordinate 16,415 of NZ_JAUNHK010000044.1, read as the reverse complement.
GATCACCTCTGGATACGGCAGTAAGCAGAAAGGCGTTCTATCGTCCTGGTGGGCGAACCGATACGGCATTAACAGCCTTGCACCAGGAGGGGTCGGCTTTGCCTCCCCAGATGCACTCTACGCAGTCCCGTAAACCGTGAAGGAGCAGTCAACCTTCTATTTCAGGGCTATTTGTTGCAAGTTTTGCAAAACTTACCCAGCCTCCGCCCGGTTTTTGCCGTGCAGAGCGGCCTAGAGGCTTTCCTTTTCAAAATCCTGCCGCCCGTCCTGCTCCTTCAAGGTCAGGTGAAGGCTGGGGCTGCCCCGCTCTGCGGCGTCACAGTCAGCGGCAAGAAAGCCACGCCGTCCCACTCCCCGAAGACGTAGGCGGGTTCGGTGTCGGCCAGGGCCAGAAAGCGCCACACTTCGTCACTCCGTACCGTGCCCGAAAGTGCAACGGCATGACCATCCATGTCGCAGAGCTGGTTTTCCGAGAAGTACACTGGCCCCAGCAGCACCCCCAGCCGCTCCAGCCAGGGATTTTTCGCCAGCGCCTGTGCCCACTGCTGCGCGAGGTCGCTCAGCGTGAGGGAGCGGGCAGGCAGAGAGCCAAAGCCACCGTCCAATGCTCCTTCCAGCACCGCCCGCTGCGGAAAGGCCGAGGGCGCGTAGCCCAGAGCGCCAGTCAGGTTCTGAAGCGGAGCATAGCTCGCCCCCAGCGGCTGATTCTGGGGAGCGAAGTCGAGCAGCAGGGCAACCTCTCCCCCACCGCTGCCACCGGAAAGGCCGAGCAGCCAGGTTCGGCGCACGGTCAGGCGGCCCTCCTCCTCGGTGGTGCTGCCCACACACAGCCAGTCGTCCGTCTCGCTCCGCGTCAGGGCGGCTTTGTCCAGCGGCAGACCCAGTGCACTCAGCAGGTCGGCGCGTTCGCCTTCGCTGAGGCGGTCACGGTTTTTCCAGGCCTGGGTCAACAGGTGCAGGCGACCCAGATGCGCGGTCAGCCCTTCGCCGCTCTCCTCGTGGAGCAGGTCGGGAATCTGACGAATCAGCCGCGCCACGCCGGGCAATTGCGCGTCCACCATCCGGGCCGCCTGACCGTCCCACTCGCCGTAGCCGCGCCCCCGGGCGGCCAGAAGCCCCTCCCGCACCAAGTCCGCCAGCCATAACTCTAAGGCTTCCAAGCCCGCCGACATTTTCTTTTCGCGCTTGGCCCACGTTTTGGCCTGCTGTGCGGGGTCGGCCTCCTTCTTTTCGGTAGGCGGAGCGGCGGCTTTCTCAGCGCGGGTCTGCCGGCCTTCGAGCCACTTGTTCAGTTCTTCGGGCACCGCTGCCCCCTGCCAAGTGCCGATGCCCGCCGCATGCATCAGCAGCAGGCCCAGCGCGTGTTTGCAGGGAAATTTGCGGCTGGGACAGCTGCATTTGGTGGCGATGTCGGCGCTTCGCAAGTCGGCGGCGACCAGGTAGGGATGCGCCCCGCTGCCCTTGGCTTCGCCCCACAGCACGTTACCGTCCTGCGCCAGCGTAGGCCAAGAGGCGGGGTTGGCGAGCTTTTGCCCAGCTTTGAGACTGGCCGGGTCGGGGGCGAGGGCCTGAACAGCTTCGGAGGTCAAAGTGGGCGGCATAAAACTCTCCTTTTATGTTTATGACGTAATTCTAGCTTGGTGTCCTGTTGCTAGCAAGTCCCCAGAGACGAGACGCAGCGAAAGTAATGTTTAACACATAAACACGACGCCTTGTAAGAAGGCCGAAAGGTCGTGGATATGAGAATTATCCCGATTCGCCCCCGAGGACTTAGGAATTTTTTCATATTCGCCGAGTAAAGGCCCGGTAGCGGCGGGGAAAGCTGCCTCCAGGCACCCCCGACTGACCCGCAGGTAAGGAGAAGCACAGATGAGGACCGCCCACCGTTTTGGAATCCTGATGACCCTGGCTCTGGGGGTCGCCGCCGCGCAGAATGCCGCCAGCGACGGAACGCGGGCGGGAACAGCTATCGAAAACCGGGCCACGGCCTTCTTCAACGACCCCCTGGCGGGTGACGAACAACTGACGAGCGCCGACTCCAACGTGGTGGTCACGACGGTGGCGGCGCGGCCCGGCTTCGACCTTGTCTACCGTGACAGCAGCGACGGCCTGATGAACGGCACGCAGGCGCCCGGCAATACGCCGCAGACGGCCAGCGTTACGGCGACCCTGATCGCGGGTGTCCCCCTCGAAACTCCTTACCTGGCGGTCAACAACGGCAACACCGAGCAGACCATTGTTCTCAGCAGCGCGGCGGGGAGCCTCTCCCCCACCGTGGCCTATTACGCCGACCCCGATGGCGACGGCCAGCTCAGCAGCAGCGAGCGCCTCGCCGGGCCCATCACCTCTCTGCGCCTGCCCTACGACGACCCCGCCACGACCACCGATGAAGGCGTGGTGGCGTTTGTTCAGGTGCTGACGACACCCGCGAGCGCGAGCGTCGGTGCGGTGTATGCCGCCAGTCCGGTGGGCAGCGGTGAGGGGTTCGACGTTGCCAGCAGCCGTGCCACCCCGCAAACCGAGTCGGCCACCCTGCTGGGCCTGCAATTTGCCGCCGTGACCATCGCGCCGCAGCCCCCGGTGCCCGCCGACGTGACCGGGAACACGCTGACGAACAACCTGGGGCCGACCTCCCTGAAACCCCTGGTGGCAACGGACGACCGCGCCGTAGTGAGCTATACCGTCGTGACCCTGCCCGACCCCGCCAGCGGCGTGCTGCTCTACGGCGGCGCACCCGTGACCGCTGGGCAGACCATCACCGACCCGGCGGGCCTGAGCTTTGACCCGGCGGCGGGCTTCAGCGGCAACGCCACCTTCGACTACCGCGCCACCGACAACGACGGCGCGGCCAGCACCACCAACCGCAATGCCGACGGCAGCGTGACCCCCGGTCCGGCGACCTACACCATTCCGGTGCAGGCCCCGCAGACCGCCGACCTGACGGTCGTCAAGTCCAACAACTGGACGAGCACCCCCACCCAAGTCATCGTGTCACCCGATGCCAGCAGCGATATCGTCGCGGCAGGAACCTACAGTCGCTACTACATCCGCGTGACCAACGTGGGCACCACCACCGTCACCGGGGCCGTGCTGCGTGACCTCCCCAACGCTGGCCTGGACAGCAGCAACCTCTATATCGGCTGCAACGATCAGACCCCCGGCACCTGCACGGCGACCAACAGGCCGACCAACGTCCAGCTCCTGAGCGGGTATGCCCTGCCGACCCTGGCGCCGGGGCAGTTTTACGACATTCGCATTACACCGAAGGTCACGTCTAACGCCCCCACTGCCGACAACACCGCCACGGTGACCCTGCCGGGCAACATGGTGGACCTGACCCCTGAAAACAACACCTCTACCGACTCCGACCGCATCGGAGTTCCGCCGGTCGCTGCGACTGCGACCAACGCTCCCCTGACCAATGACATGGGGGCGACTCGCCTCAGTCCCAGTCTCAGCGGCAGCGACTCCGACGGTCAAGTGGTCGGCTACCGCATCGAGGGCTTGCCTGGAGGCGGCGTGCTGGCGCTCGACGGCGTGCCGGTCAAGGTCGGTCAGGTCATCCCGTCTGCCGACATCGGTCGCCTGACCTTTGACCCCGACCCCCTGACCGGGGCGGGCGGCACCTCCAATCTGTCCTTTCAGTACCGTTCGCTCGACAACGATGGTCTTCAAAGCGGCCTCGCCAGCTACACCATTCCGGTCAGCCGCGTCTTGGGTGCCCTCCCCTGCCAAAACACCGTGTATGGGCTGTTCGGCACAGTCAGCGCCCTGGGCGATTCGAACATGACCAGCATCCGACCAGTCGCGCCCGACGGCACCCTCGGCCCCGCTATCGCTGTTCCGCCTTACGCCAAAACGGCTGCCCTGGCCGTGTCGCCCGACGGCAGCCGGGTCTTCACGATGGGCGACGATTACGTCTTGCGGATGTACGACGCGCTGGCTGGCGTCTGGAGTACCCTGGGCAAAATCACCGATTCTTCCACCACCGTCAACCCAGTCCGCATGACCATCGACAAAACCGGTACCGGCTATGTCAGCGTCAGCAACCTGATCTGGACCTTCGACGGCATGACCGGGGGCAACCTGTCCACCGCCAAAACCATCGTGTTCAGCGAGGACACTGGCCTGACCCCCGCCCCCTACCTGTATGACCCGAACATGAGTCTCAACGGCGACTTCATCTCGGGAAGCGACGGCAACCTCTACCTGATGGCGAACCCGAGCGGCTCGAACTTCCTCGACCTGTTCCGGATTCAGGGCACGAAGACGGGGAGTCCGGTCGCCAGCTACGCCGGGCGTCTGGCGGCAGCTAACATCGGCAGCGCCAATTACGCCGGATTCGCGGCCATTCCCGACGGCGAGGATATCGGTATCGGCTCCGACATCTATGCCATCAGCACTGGGGGGCGTTTCATTCAGGTTGACATGACCAACCTGACGGTCACTCCTGTTCGCCAGGCCACCGAACTCGTCAGCAGCGACCTGGGCAGCTGCTTCTACCCCACCCTGCGCCCAGCCATGAGCAGCCAGAAGACGGTTAGCAATGTCACCGTACCGGGAGCGACCAGCAGCAAGCCCGGCGACACGCTGGAGTACACCATCACCGTGAGCAACTCCGGCACCATCGCGGCGAGCGGCGTCACCCTGCAAGACGCCCTGCCCCCCGGCACGCGCTATGTACCGGGCAGCACCACCACCAACGGCAGCGCCACCCCCGACGCCGCAGCAGGCACCTTTCCCTACGCGACGACCCGGCAAATCCGCAGCAGTGGCACCGATGTCGCCAACGGGCTGGTGCTGGTCGGCAACGACAAACCCGTGGTCGTTCGCTTCCGGGTCGAGGTGACACCAGAGGCCGGGAACCTGATTCGCAACCAGGGGGACGTGGGCTTTATCAACAACCAGACCGGCACGGCTGTACGTGACGGCCTCAAGACCGACGACCCCCGTGTTGGCGGCGCGAGCGACCCCACCGACTTTCCGGTGGTCCGGGCGGCTCCGGCCCTGAGCGTGACCAAGACTGTGGACAGCCGCTACGTGCGCGTGACCCCCAGCACCACCGACGACACCGTGACCCAATCCGCCGAGCAGCTGACCTACACCCTGACCCTGACCAACAACGGCTCGGCGGAGGCCAGCGGTGTCACCCTCACCGACCAGCTTCCGTCTGGCCTGACCTACGTGTCCAGCACCGCCACCCCCGCCCTGAGCGCGGAACCTGCCCAGAGCGGGCAGACCCTCACCTTCAACGTGGGGCAACTCGCCGCCGGAGCCACCCAGACCATTCAGGTCAAGACGGCCCTGCAAGTCACGCCCAACGTGAACCAGCAACCCATCAGCAATCAGGTGGTCGCACGGGCCAACGGATTGAACCCGGTTGCTTCGGCCCCAGCCGTCACGGACGTGGTCTATCCCAAACTCCGCAAGTCGGTTCGCAACCTGACGCGGGCCAGCGACGCGGGCCAGCAGGCCCAGGGATTGCCCGGCGAGTTGCTGGAGTACTGCCTAGATTTTTCCAACTACGGCACCTTGCCCCTGGCGAATTACCGCCTGACCGACCACGTCCCCGCCTCGACCACCGTTGTCGGCAACGCCTACGATTCGGGCAGCAGCACGGGCCTGGGCATCAAATTGACGCGTGGCGGAGAGACCAGCCTGCTCAGCAGCGCCGCCGACAGTGACGCGGGCAGCCTCAGCAGTGCAGGCGGCACCTCTGGTCAGGGCACCCTCAGCGCCAACATCGGCACCCTGAACGCGGGCGAGACGGGCAGCCTCTGCTTCCAGGTCAGGATTCGCTGAGGAGGCCGTGCTTGCCTCTCCCCCATTTCAGGTGGGCGAGATCCCGGACACCCGCGAGTGCGCCCGTTACTCCAGTGCGCCCAGCCCGGTCAGGTCGCGCCCCACGATGAGGGTATGGATGTCGTGGGTGCCCTCGTAGGTGTCCACCGTTTCCAGGTTCAGCATGTGCCGGATGACCGGGTATTCGGTGGTGATGCCGTTGCCGCCGTGAATCTCGCGGGCCAGCCGCGCCCCTTGCAAGGCCACCCGCACGTTGTTGCGCTTGGCGACACTGACCTGCGCGAAGTTCATTTCCCCGCTGTCCTTCAGGCTGCCCAGCCGCCACGCGAGCAGCGTCCCCAGGCTGTGCTGCGTCGCCATGTTCACCAGTTTGTCCTGCACCAGTTGGCGCTGACCGATGGGTTTGCCGAAGGTGGTGCGCGTCTTGGCGTACTCGGTGCTGGTGGTCAGCACGCTTTCCAGGGCACCCATTGCGCCCCAGGCGATGCCATAACGGGCCTGGGTCAGGCAGCCGAGCGGCGACTTGAGGCCACCGGAGAGCGGCAACAGGTTCGCGGCGGGAATGCGGCAGTCCTCCAGCACAATTTCCCCGGTCAGGCTGGCCCGCAGGCTCATCTTGTGCTTGATTTTGGGGGTCGAGAAGCCCTTCGCATCACGCGGCACGATGAAGCCGCGAATCTGCCCCTTGTCATCACCGTTCTCGAAGGTTCTGGCCCAGACCACCGCCATGTCCGCCAGCGGGCTGCTGGTAATCCACATTTTGTTGCCGTTCAGCACGTAGTCGCCGCCGTCGCGCCGGGCGGTGGTGCGCATGGCCCCAGGGTCGGAGCCGCCGTCGGGTTCGGTGAGACCAAAGCAGCCGATCAGGTCGCCCGCCGCCAGACCGGGAAGCCACTCTTTCTTCTGCTCCTCGCTGCCGTAGGCCAGCACCGGGTACATGACCAGGCTGCCCTGCACGCTGCCCATGCTGCGGACGCCGCTGTCGCAGCGCTCCATCTCGTAGCAGATCAGGCCGTAAGCCGTGCCCGACACCCCGGCCCCGCCGTACTGCTCGGGCGTGGTCGGCCCCAGCAGGCCCAGCGAACCCATTTTCTTCATCACCTCGCGCACGGGCGTGCCCTCGGTTTCCCACCATTCGTCCACATGCGGCGTGATTTCGGTATCGAAGAATTTGCGGGCCGCCGCGTGAACGTCGCGTTCGTCGGGCTGAACGAGGTCGAGCATTTTGAAGTAGTCGAACATGGGCACCTCTTTGGGTCAATGAAAGAATGCGCGGGAGAGCCGCACCGAGCGGTCTCGGACACGGCAGCCAGCAGCTTGCTCTGACTGGGAAATTCTCGTAGACGTCCATTATGACGGCTGCCGAGGGCCGTTCGCCATTCGACCTGACACGCCTCCGGTGACTCTCAACACACCGCGCCCCTGACTGGCGGAAGAACCAGTAGGGGCGCGGTGTGTTCGACTTTTGGAAGGGGCTTCAGGCCCAGGGATTCAGGACGACCTTGACGCAGCCGTCGTGCTTGTCGCGGAAAGTCTTGTAGAGGTCGGGGGCTTCGTCCAGGCTGGCGCGGTGGGTGATGACGAAACGCGGGTCAATCTGACCGGATTCGATGCGCCCCAGCAGGTCTGGCAGGTACTTGTGCGTATGCGTCTGGCCCATGCGGAAGACCAGACCCTTGCCGAAGGCCGCGCCCATCGGCATCTTGTCCACCAGCCCGCCATACACGCCGGGGATGCTGACGGTGCCGCCCTTGGCACAACTCAGGATGGCCCAGCGCAGGGCGGTAATACGGTCAAAGGTCATCTTCAGGTTCTGCTGAAGCTTGTCGAGCGCCGCGCCGGGGCCGTGCCCATGCGCCTCCATGCCCACGGCTTCGATCACATGGTCGGGGCCGCGTCCGCCCGTGGCTTCCAGCAGCGCCACCAGCACGTCTTCCTGTTCGTAGTTAATGACCTGACAGCCCGCCGCCTCGGCCATCTTGAGCCGTTCAGGCACGCGGTCAATCACGATGACGTGCGCCGCTCCCAGCATCTGGGCACTGCGGGCGGCAAACTGGCCGACTGGCCCCGCACCAAAGACGGCCACCACGTCGCGCCCCGGGACGATTTCACAGTTGAGCGCCGCCTGATAGCCCGTCGGGAAGATGTCGGTCAGGAAGAGAACCTGCTCGTCTTTGAGGTCGGTCTCGATTTTGAACGGCCCCACGTCGGCAAAGGGAACGCGCACGTACTGGGCCTGCCCACCCGCGTAACCGCCGAACATGTGCGAGTACCCGAACAGGGCGCTGCCGCTGGTCGCGCCGTAGAGCGCCTCGGCCATGCGGTGGTTGGGGTTGGAGTTGTCGCAGGCGGCGAACTGCCCACGCTGGCAGTGATCGCAGACGCCACAAGCGATGTTGAAGGGCACGATGACGCGGTCACCGACCTTCAGCTTTTTCACGTCCTTGCCGACTTCGACGACCTCGCCCATGAACTCGTGGCCGAGAATGTCGCCCTTTTCCATGCTGGGAATAAAGCCGTCGAGCAGGTGCAGGTCCGAGCCGCAGATGGCGGTGGACGTGATTTTGATGATGGCATCGGTGGGGAGCAGCAGGGTGGGGTCGGGGACCGTCTCTACACCGACCTTGTTGACGCCTTGCCAGACAATCGCTTTCATGCTCGGCCTCCTTCGGGGTTGGCCTGGTCCGCTTGCGCTTTGGGACTTTCCTCTTTGGTCTTCTGGCCCGCGTCAGGGCGGCCACTGGTCTGGCCGTTGGTGGTGGGCGCGTAGCCCAGTTCCTGCTCGGCCTTGAAGCGGGCAAGGTCGTCGCGGATTTGCTGCGCGGGTTCTTTGCCCAGTACGCGGGCGACGACTGCGCCCGTGGTCCCCAGCGGGGGCTTGTAGGTCAGGCGCACCACGACTTCGGTGCCCCGGTGGCCGGGGGCAGGACGAAACAGCACCTCGCCGCCGTTGTCGATGGTCGCGCCGGGCAGCGATTGCCACGCCAGGCGTTTGCCGACTTCCTGTGCGGTCAGTTCGGCTTCCCAGCTCACGCTCTGGCCTAGGGGCGCTTTGACCGTCCAGCGCGAGCGGGTGTCGCTCAGCACCTCGACCCGCTCCACGTTCGACATCAGGCGGGGCAGGTTGGGCAAGTCGCGCCAGACGGCGTAGAGCTTCTCGGCGGGCTGGCCGATGGTCACGGCTTCCCGAATCAGGATTTCGCCCGTTTCTTCGGTGGTTTCAATCTTGAGGGCGGGGGCCACCGGGTTTTCACCCTTGACAGCGAGGTAGGCCAGGGCCGCCCCAGCCCCTCCCAGCGCCAGTTTGCCCAGGGTCGAGCGGGTGCCGAGACCCAGGGTCAGCAGCGCGGCCCCGGCCAGTCCCAGCAGGCCACGCTCAGAGGTCAGCAGGTCGGAACCTGTGCCAGCTTTTGCCTGTTCGGTCATCTTTTCTCCTCCTGTCACGTCTTTCCTGACCAAGATGGCATGCCCCCGCTGCAAGTCCTCCCCACCTTCACGCCGGATTTAGGTCAGTTCAGCCCTTCATGAGAAAGCCAGGCGGATAGGTGAACGGTGGGCCTCCAAAGCCGCCTATACCGCTCGAGAAAGGGGGGTTTAGACAATCTTTAAAGTGAGAGAAAAAGGAGAACTTCGTGCTTTTTGCCGCTTTTACACGCTGCGGGGACGCGCTTACTCTGAGCTGAGCTTTTTTCTGGTTTCTGTCGGGCCGGAGCCTACGCCGGGCCCAAGTCTGCCGGAGCGGTGCCGTATCGCCCGGTTCATTCATTCTCAAGGAAGGTGCCTTATGGCTTCCAAACGTACCCTCTCGACTCCCCTTTCCCTCGACGACGCCCAGAAGCAGGTGGACGCCCAGAGCAAGCAGCAAGACCTCAGCGCCAACACCACCGAGGGCGGCACCTTCCTGACCGACAACATGGGTCACGCCGTCAGCGACGACCAGAACTCGCTGAAGGTAGGCGAGCGCGGCCCGACCCTGATGGAAGATTTCCTCTTCCGCGAAAAGATTCATCACTTCGACCACGAGCGCATTCCTGAGCGCGTGGTGCACGCTCGCGGCGCGGGCGCACACGGTTACTTCCAACTCGACAAGTCGCTGGAGCAGTACACCCACGCCAAGGTGCTGACCGAAGTCGGCGTCAAGACGCCCGTGTTCGTGCGCTTCTCGACGGTGGCAGGGTCGCGTGGCTCGGCGGATACGGCGCGTGACGTGCGCGGTTTCGCGGTCAAGATGTACACCAAGGAAGGCAACTGGGACATCGTGGGCAACAACATCCCGGTGTTCTTCATCCAGGACGCCATCAAGTTCCCCGACCTGGTTCACTCGGTCAAGCCCGAGCCGCACAACGAGATTCCCCAGGCGGCCTCGGCGCACGACACCTTCTACGATTTCATCGCCGAAACCCCCGAAGCGATGCACATGCTGATGTGGGTGCACTCCGACCGCGCCATTCCCCGCAGCTTCGACACGATGGAAGGCTTCGGCGTCCACACCTTCCGCCTCATCAACGCCAAGGGACAGGCGCACCTCGTCAAGTACCACTTCAAGCCCGTGCTGGGCGTTAAGGGTCTGGTCTGGGACGAAGCGCAAAAGATTGCGGGTAAGGACGCCGACTTCCACCGCCGCAACATGTTCGACACCATCGACGAAGGCGGCACGCTGGAATGGGAATTCGGCGTGCAGATCTTCACCGAAGAAGAAGCGATGAAGTGGGACTTCGACGTACTCGACGCCACCAAAATCGTGCCCGAAGACCTGGTGCCCGTGCAGCGCATCGGCAAACTGGTGCTCGACCGCAACCCCGACAACTACTTTGCCGAAACCGAGCAGGTGGCCTTCATGCCCACCAACATCGTGCCCGGCATGGACTTCACCAACGACCCGCTGCTGCAGGGGCGCAACTTTTCGTACCTCGACACCCAGCTTTCGCGCTTGGGCAGCCCCAACTGGCAGGAACTGCCCATCAACCGCCCCATCATCCGCGTGAGCAACAACCAGCGCGACGGGCACATGCGCATGACCATCAACAAGGGCAAGGTGGCCTACTTCCCCAACCAGATGGCGGGCAACAAACCCGGCAACGCGGGCGACCAGGGCTTCGTGTCTTACCCCGCCCCCGTCGAAGGCTCCAAGCTGCGTAAGCGCCCCGAGAGCTTCAGCGACCACTACGGTCAGGCGCGACTGTTCTGGAACTCCATGACCCCGGTGGAAAAGGAGCACATCACCAAGTCGCTGCGCTTCGAACTCAGCAAGTGCACCATCCGCGACGTGCGTGTGCGGATGCTGACCCACCTGCAAAAGGTCAACGAAGTGCTGGCGGCGCAGGTCGCCAAGGGTCTGGGCGAAAAGCTGCCCGGACAGGCGGATGTCAAACCCGGTGGTCAGCAGGACAGCGCCAGCGAAACCGCGCTACTCGCCGCCGCCACTTCGCCCACCAGCGCCTCGGGCGGGTTGCAAAAGGCCAAGGCCCTGAGCATGGAAGAAGGCCAGCCCGAAACCGCCAAGGGCCGCAAGGTGGCCGTACTGGTGGCCGACGGTGTAGACGCGGCGGGTGTCAAGGCGCTGCAAAACGCGCTGAAGAAGGCCGAAGCCAAGTTTGAAATCGTGGCCCCCCGCCTGGGCGAAATTGCTCCCGGCGTGGAAGCCAAGGCGACCCTGTCCAACACCGACCCGGTGGTCTACGACGGCGTGGTGGTGGCAGGTGGCGCCGCTGCCGTGCGCGAACTGGCCCAGCACCCCGAGAGCTTCAACTTCGTGGTCGAGGCCTACCGCCACGCCAAGCCGGTTGCCAGCCTAGGTGAAGGGGCCGAAATCCTGACCGGGTCGGGCATCGGCAACGTGCTTCAACGCATTGCGGGCAACGCTCAGGCCGACAACGCCGCTCCCGTGCAGAACCTCTCCGAAGTCGCGGGCGTGCGTCTTGCGGCGGGCGAGGGTGGGGCCAAACTCGCGGCCCTCGGCGTCATCGTCGGGCAGGACAAGCAGGCCCAGGCTGCTGCCGAGGCCCTGGTCAAGGCACTGGCCCAGCACCGCTTCTGGGGCCGTCCGCAGCTCTGAGCCGCTGGGGGTGAGGGAAAGGGGACGACCCCCCTTTTCCCCGTCCCCTCAGTCCCGAGATTTTTCAGAAAGGAACAACCATGACCACCAACAACAGCGTCACTCAGGGCGTGGTCGGAAGCCGCCGGGTTTTTCTGCGTGGGCTGGCGGGCACTGCTGCCGCTGCCAGCTTCGGTGAAGCCTTCGGCCTGGGCGGAGCCGGTGCGCCTGCTCCGGGCCGGGCCACCTCGGTGCTGGACCTCGCCGCCACCGCCGAAGCCGTTTCGGTCACGCTCTATGCCCAGGTGCTCGGTCAAGCCAGCTTTTTCATGAATGACCGCACCCGGCGGGATTTGCGCGGCGTGCTGGCGGCAGAAGCCCATCACCTCGCGCTGCTGCGTTCGCTGGGCGGGCGCCCGCTGGCGAGCAGCTTCAGCCTGCCTGCCCGAGTGCTGACCGACGCCGGAGTCTTTGCCGACGCCGCGCTGCACCTCGAAGACGTGTCCACCAGCGCCTACTTGGGAGCCACCCATCAGCTCGCCGCCGCTGGACAGCCCGAACTTGCCGCGACAATGGCACAGTTTGCCGCCAGCGAAGCCCAGCACCTCACCCTGCTGTCGCAACTCAGCGGCTACGGCCCCTTCCGCGACACCCTGCCCACGGCGGCTTCACGCGGTGCGGCAGACAGCAGCCCGGTCCTGGCCCGCTACCTCAAGCCGGGTGTGGCGCTGCCCAGCGAGGCCGACGTGCTGGCGCTGCTCGGGGGCGACACCGTGCCACGCGGCAAACCCTTCGTGCAGGTCTATCCGCCTGCCAAACGCCGTTAAACTCCTCCCCTGACGCGCCCAGGTGCTTCCCGGCTGACTTGCGGGACACCTGGGTTTCTGCTGATGATGAAGCCCAACTCTTCAAGCAAGGACGTGACCCCATGACCAACCCTTCTTCCAATCTCGACCAGCAGGTTCTCGAATTTCTGCAACGTGCCTTTGATGTGGTTCGTACCGGCGACGCCGCCCAGTTGCGCCAGATGCTCGACCAGGGCTTGCCGCCCAACATCCGCAACCAGAAGGGCGACAGCTTGCTGATGCTGGCGACCTATCACGGGCACCATGCTGCTACCCAGCTTTTGCTGGAACGGGGAGCCGACGCCGGTATCTTCAACGACATGGGCCAGACCCCCCTGCAAGCGGCGGCGTTCAAAGGGGATCGCAAAATGGTCGAACTTCTTCTCGAACACGGCGTAGACGTGGAAAGCCGAGGACCGACCGGCCGCACGGCGCTGATGTTCGCAGCGATGTTCGATCGGGTGGAAATTCTGGACCTGCTGTTGGCCCACGGCGCCGACCCAAGCGCGACCGACGAGGCTGGAGTGAGTGCGCTGGACGCCGCCCGCACCATGAACGCCCCCCACACCGTGCCACAGTTGGAGCAGCTCCTCAACCGTCCAGAACACTGACCTAGAACGACATCAACCTAACGCCCGTTAGGCGCTAGACTCCGGGACAAGCCATCACATTTCTTAACCCGGCCCCTCTTTGTGGGCCGCCTTCCCGGAGGTGCCTTGTCCTTGTCCCGTCCCGACCTGTTTCAACCCGAGCGCGAGGCCATGCCCGTGCCCGAACTTCGCGCCTTGCAACTCTCACAGCTTCAGCAGATGGTGGCGCGGCAATACGAGCACGTTCCTGCCTACCGTGCCAAATTCGACGCGGCGGGGGTGCGCCCGGACGACCTGCGAACCCTGACCGACCTGGGCCGCTTTCCCCTCACCCGCAAGACCGACCTGCGTGACCACTACCCGCTGGGCCTGGTGGCGACGGGACGCGAGAACCTGCGCCGCATCCACGCCAGCAGCGGCACGACGGGCAAGCCGACGGTGGTGGCCTACGACGACAACGACCTGAACGTCTTTGCCGAGGTCGTGGCCCGCAGCCTGTATGCGGCGGGCGGGCGGCCCGGCATGGTCTTTCACAACGCCTACGGCTACGGCCTGTTCACAGGTGGTCTCGGCACCGACGCGGGCGGGCGGCGGCTGGGCCTGAACACCGTGCCCGTGTCGGGCGGCGGCACCGAGCG
>NZ_JAUNHK010000044.1:0-2406 GCF_030523985.1 Deinococcus sp. | reverse complement strand
CAGCAGGGCAGCTACATCTGGGAAGACCACTTCTACCCGGAAATCGTGAATCCCGACACGGGCGAGGTCTTGCCCGACGGCGAATGGGGCGTGCTGATCCTCAGCAGCATGACGCGCACCGCCCTGCCGATTTTGCGCTACTGGACAGGCGACATCACCCGCCTGATGCCGGGCGACAACGCTACGGGCCGCACCATGCGCCGGATGAGTCAGATTCGGGGCCGCGCCGACGACCTGATGATTCTGCGCGGTGTCAACGTCTACCCCACCCAGCTTGAGGCCGTGCTGCTGGGCATGGGGCAGGCCAGCCCGCACTACCACGTCGTCCTGACACGCACGGGGCTGATGGACGACCTGACGCTGCAAGTCGAAGCCGAGACTGAAAGTGCAGCGCTGCGTCAGGAAATCGAGCGGCAGATCAAGGTTCAGGTGGGTGTCACGGTGCGTTGTGAGCTGCACGTACCGGGGTCACTGCCCCGCAGCGAGGGAGGCAAGCTGAAGCGCGTGACGGACTTGCGCGAAGGCCGCTGATACGGGGTCGGGCTTGACTGCGCACATCCGGGAAAAACTCCGCTAGAGCTCCAGGGTCTGTGATGAGCGGGCCGTCTGGACAATGAGGGGTTCGGCAAACGAAACTGTCGAGCGGGAGAGATGAAAGCGCGCCCGGAGCCTCCCTCCGGGTACTCCCATTTCAACCCCTGCCCGTCATAGTTCCAGTCAACTCCCCTTTGCCGAGTTCGTCCCAATCCTCAGGCCTGGCGCCGCAAGGAGGACAGACCATGTTTAGCAAGAGCCGACGAATCCGCACCCTCGCCGTCACTGCAGGCTTCACCCTCGCCCTCTTGGCTGCCTGCTCGCCCAGCGCAGCGAGCACCACCGCGACTGCCCCTCCGGGGACGACGCCAGCGAAGAACAACGAGAACAGCCCCAAACTCGTCACTGCAACCAGCAAAAGCCTAGGCAACGTCAACCCCCGCACGCCTGCCAACCTCGTGCAGGATCTGCAAAAGGGGGGTCACGTCATTGTCTTCCGCTACACTGGCGCGGTCTACCCGCAAAACCCGCAGGATAAGGCGGTTGCGGGCGCGATTGACGATGGACAACGGATCTCCGAGCAGAGTAAGAAGATGATGGCCGCACTGGGGCAGCAGTACAAGAAGCTGAAGATTCCCGTAGACCGCGTGTGGTCGAGCGAGTACTACTTCGTGTACCAGCACGCACTGGCTGCTTTCGGTGCGCCCGTTACCATGAACCGCGACCTGACCGGCTCGCTTGCGCCCTTTTTCCGAGACCAGAAGCTGCTCGAAACCTCGCTCCAAGGCCTGCGTAACCGCACCGTGACCCCGCCTCCCGCTGGGAAAAACACTATTCTGTTCACCCACCAAGGCAAATTCGACAAGGCTTACGGCTACTACCCCGTCGCGGGTCAAACATTGATTTTCAAACCCGACGGCACAGGCACGCCGCGCCTGATCGCGAATCTGAACTATGAACAGTTTATGGCCTTGAAATGAGGCGTCTGACGAAGTTGAGTCGGGTGGCAGGAGTCCAGAGCACCGTGTGACAACACCGATTACGTCAGGATTCTCGTCTTGGCGCAGGTTTTGGTTCCTAATCCAGCTCGGGCCGACTACTTTTTCAGAAATACGTACACCGCGACTTCCTCATCCCCTTCGACATTGGGCGCAAATCCCACCAGCGAGAGCAGCATGGACGACCCCTGCACGTCCACCCGGCGCAGGGCGTAGGCGTAGACGCAAGGTTCGGTTCCCGGGTGGCGGTAGATCACCTTCTGGCCCTGCCCTGCGTCCAGTGCCAGCTCGAAGGTCGCAGCCACTCCTCCGGTATCCGTCAGGAGAGAGCAGGGACCAGCATGGGCGTTGCGTACCACATTGAGTTTCAGCCTCACGTTCTGACCAGCCACCCGCAGTGTATGGTGCGAGGAGCCTCCGACCCGTGGTCCCAGAGCACCCAGCATCTGAGGAGGCCGCCCCGCCGCCTGGAAGAGAGGCACAGCAGCCTTGGGCTGTAGCCCATAGCGCCGGGTAAATTCCGACAGGAACCGGGCCAGGGTAAAGTTCAGGGCCGCGTCCCCAGAGAGTTGCTTATCACGTCCCTCCACTAACACCTGCCACTCCACCCCTGAAAATGACAGCACCTTGAGCACCTGGTCCACCTCCAGGGCCCTCTCATTTTCAAGGCGATGCGTGACCAACACCCGCTTGCCGTCCACAGAGAAGTACATCTGCTGAAAGACGACTGAACTCCTGGCGTCAGCCAGGCCCAGGCAGGCCAATGCCAGCCACCACGCAGAGAAGAACTTGGACATGGCTCAATCTACTCGCCCACCCCCAAGTACGCCCCACGACTTCGGCCGATGAACAAGGG
This sequence comes from Deinococcus sp., assembly GCF_030523985.1. Taxonomy (GTDB): domain Bacteria; phylum Deinococcota; class Deinococci; order Deinococcales; family Deinococcaceae; genus Deinococcus. The sequence goes on along the minus strand of NZ_JAUNHK010000044.1, from coordinate 18 downwards.
TCAATCCTGCCTCCGCGT
>NZ_JAUNHK010000043.1 GCF_030523985.1 Deinococcus sp. | reverse complement strand
CGACACGCCCTTCTCCTGACCGCCGTGCTGGGCATGGCCGCCGCTCAAGCTCAGACTGCACCGACGACTGTGACTTCGACCACGACTGTGGTCAACACGGGAGGCGACCCGCAGCTTTCCAAAGCCAATGTCACGTTCAACATCACCCAGACGGGAAATGCTCTGACGGCTACGCTGATTGCTCTTGCCAAGAGCGCTGGCTACGAAATTGTCATTGAGCCGAGTGCTGCTGCTGTGCTGGTAGGTACGGGTACACAAACGCAGGCGGTAGGTGGACAATTGGCGACCTATAATTTCGTGAATCGTCCATTCAATGAAGTATGGCCCTTGCTGCTTGACCTATACGGCCTAAGCTATGAGGTTATCAATGTTGGTAATTCCCCAATATTGCGTGTTGGCAACAATCCTATTCAGCGAACTATCAAGCTGAATAACCTTGAGGCCAGCGAAGCCGCTTTACAGGTCAAACTTGCTTTTGGTACTCCTGTATATACTGAAGCTCCAAGGACGAATGAAGCCGGTCAGACTGTAGGGGTCACGCGTACACTTATAGACGTAAAGCTTGATTCCCCTACTTTGCGTATAGTTTCTGATACTCGCACCAATAGCCTCATTGTTCGTGGGACCAATAAAGAAGTTGCTGAAGTTATAAAATCTATCCAAGAAGTAGATTTGGGTGGTACCAGCAGTACCGATGAGGCTAACAGAAAGATATATGAAGTGAAAGGGAGCGTCTCTGAAATATCATCTTTACTTATAAGTCAGTATCCTTCGCTTAAAATCGTACCTGTGGGTAAAACCAATCAGCTTATCTTGAGCGGGGACTTAAGAAATGTGAATTCCGCCCTTGCACTTCTTGGGCAAGTTGATAAGCCGCTTCCGGTTATTCCAGTTGACTCCGGTCCCAAGACCGTCCAAAAGGTCTTCCAACTGGTCAATGCCAGTGCTGAGGAAGTCAAGGCGACGCTGGAAGGCACGCTGGCCCGCGACCTGACCAACGCTGCTGCCACCGAGCCGCTCCCCAATGTCCCCGTGACGGCGACTGACGCCAACGGCAACACCACCGTGGTCAGCGTGCCCAACGCGATGGCGCAGGTGGCGAATCAGGGCACGGCGGCCCAGGGCCAGAGCGCCCAGACGGCAGCCGCGGCCAGCACCCAGCAAGCGACCCTGATTGCCGACAAGCGGACCAACACCCTGATTGTGCGCGGCACGCCCGAGCAGGTGGCGCAGATCGCCGAACTGGTTCCCCAGCTTGACCAGGTGGTGCCGCAGGTCAACGTGCAGGTTCGCATTCAGGAAATCACCAAGGAAGCCTCCAACAGCCTGGGCCTGAACTGGCGCGCCAGCTTTGGCGGATTCAACGTGGCGGTTGGCGGCAACGGCCTCCAGGGCACCTTCAACCCGACCCAGAGCTTCGTGGGCTTCAACATCTTCCCGACCCTCAGGACACTCGAAAGCCAGAACCTGACCCGCACGGTCTACGACGGCAACGTGACCATGCAGAGCGGTCAGCGTTCCTTGGCCTCGACGGGCGGCGCTCAGAACGCGTCGAGCGCAGCGGCGGCCAGCATCAAGAGCGGCGGGCGTCTGGAACTCAACATTCCCTCGCCTGCGGGCAACATCGTGCGCCAGATCGACTACGGTCTCAACCTCGACTTCTTCGATCCCCAGGTGGCCCCCGACGGCTCGATCACGCTGCGGGTGCGCGGTCAGGTCAACAACCTCAAGACGGCTGTTGCGGCGGGTGCGGAGCTGCCCAACAACCTCGACTTCGCCAACAGCGAGGCCCAGAGCACCATTACCTTCAAGAGCGGTCAAACGGTGCTGATGAGCGGCCTGCTGTCCACCAACAACACTGACACCCGTTCGGGCGTGCCCTTCCTGAGCACCCTGCCGGTGGTGGGCGGCGCTTTTGGAGAGCAGACCAAGCGCAAGAGGGAAACCCAGCTCTTGATTATCGTGACGGGCACCATCGTCAAGTAAAGTCTCACTTCAAGTAAACGCTGGTTGCAGGCGTTTCGGGCGTCCTTCCCCATCGGGAGGGGCGTCTTTTTCATGTGGGCTTTCTCTGCGCCCCTGCTCAGTCATCTGGCTGCGGCGCGGGCGGGTGCGGCGCTAGAGTCACCCCCATGAGGTATTTGACCGCTGGCGAATCGCACGGGCCACAGCTCACGGCCATCATCGAGGGGCTGCCCGCGCAGTTGCCGCTGGGCAAGGGCGACATTGACCCCTGGCTGCGTAAGCGTCAGGGCGGGTACGGGCGCGGGCGGCGCATGGTTATCGAGACCGACGAGGCCGAGATTCTGTCGGGGGTGCGGGCCGGACGAACCACAGGTGCGCCTGTCACCCTGGCGATTGCCAACAAAGACCACCGCAACTGGGTCGAAATCATGTCGCCGGAACCGGGCGGCGAACCGCGCAAAAAGGCCCTCACCGACGCCCGCCCCGGGCACGCCGACCTGACCGGGGGCATCAAATACCGTCACAAAGACCTGCGCGACGTGTTGGAACGCGCCAGCGCCCGCGAGACGGCGGCGCGGGTGGCGGTGGGCAGCATCGCGCTCAAGCTGCTGGGCGAACTGGGCATTGAGGGCGCCAACTATGTTTCCAACCTTGCCGGAATCGAGACGGGCGGGGCGTTCGACTGGAACCAGTTGGAAGCCATCGAGGACAGCGACCTGCGAACCTGGGACGCCGACGCCGCAGCCCAGATGCGCGAACGCATCGACCAGGCCAAGAAGGACGGCGACACGCTGGGCGGCATTCTGGAAGTGCGTTTCCGGGGCTTGCCCGTCGGCCTGGGCAGTTTCGTTCACTATGACCGCAAACTCGACGGCAAGATTGCCCAGGCGTGCCTGAGCGTGCAGGCCATGAAGGGCGTGGAAATCGGGCGGGCCTTCGAGAACGCGGTGCGCCCCGGCAGTGCCGTCCACGACGCCATTCACTACCGCGAGGGTCAGTACGCCCGCGACACCAACGGAGCGGGTGGCCTGGAAGCGGGCATGACCAACGGCGAAGAACTGATTGTTCGCGTCGCCATGAAGCCGATCGCCACGCTGATGAAGCCGCTCCCGACGGTGAACGTGGTGACCCACGAGTCTTCCGACGCGGCCCGTGAACGCAGCGACACGACGGCGGTTCCGGCGGCAGGCGTGATTTTGCAGTGCGTGATTGGCTGGGTGCTGGCCGAGGCCATCACGGAAAAGTTCGGGGGCGATACGCTGCCGGAACTTCAGGAAAGGGTGCGTGCGGCCCGGCAATATGTGGCTGAGTACTGAGCCAGCGGCCCTCTCTGAACGCGTCCAGCACGCGCTCGACGAGCTTCTGAGCGGGGCGGCGGACGACGATGCCGAACACGTTGTTACGCCCCTGTCAGACGATGAGGGTAGACTGTCTCCCATGTTTTCGTCCGGCCTGATTGAACGCCCCGCCAACTGGGTGGCGCTGGCGGGCTTTATGGGTACCGGAAAAAGTCGCGTCGGCTGGGAGCTTTCGCGGGCACTGGCACTGCATTTCGTGGACACCGACAAGCTGATTACGCGGGTGGTCGGCAAGAGCATTCCCGAAGTGTTCGCCCAGGAAGGCGAGGGCTATTTCCGTGCCTGCGAGCGCGAGGTCGTGCAGCGCGTGACCCGACTGGAACACGCCGTCATCAGTCTGGGGGGCGGCACCTTTATCCATGAGGAAAACCGCCGCCTGCTGTTGGGGCGCGGCCCGGTGGTCGTGCTGTGGGCCAGTCCCGAAACCGTCTACCAGCGCACCAAACACAGCGATCGCCCGCTGCTGAAGGCCGAAGACCCCCTCTCGCGGATTCGTACCCTGATGGACGAGCGCGAGAGTGTCTACCGTCAGGGCACCATCCATGTCCACAGCGACGGGCGGCCCTCCGAGGAAATCGTGGAAGAGGTCATCGAGCGGCTGTGGGCCTGGCAGGAAGCCCAGACGACCTGGGCCGCGCCCTCGGCCTACGAGCGGGCCACCGACTGAGATGGGGAGCGACCTGACATGAGTGTGCCTGAAGCTGTCTCCGAAATTCACCGCATTGAGGTCGGCGGGGCCGCTGCCGCGCCTGCGTCCTACACCGTGTCGGTCGGGAGCGGTCTGCTCTCGCAGCTCAGCGTGGCGGAAACGCCCGTCGCCCTGATTCACCCCGCCGACCTGCCGGGCGAGTGGGTCAGCCGGGCGCAGGCCAGTCTGAAGCCGCTGCTGACCATAGCTGTGCCCGCCCGTGACGATTGCAAGACGCTGGAAGTCCTGGCCGGGGTGCTGTCGCAACTGGCGGCGGCTGGTTTGCCCCGCACGGGCGCGGTGGTGGGTCTGGGCGGGGGCGCGGCGACCGACCTCGCCGGATTCGTCGCTGCCAGTTATCTGCGCGGCGTGGCCTTCTACACGGTGCCGACCACGCTGCTGGGCATGGTGGACGCGGCGGTGGGCGGCAAAACGGGCGTGAATCTTCCCGAGGGCAAGAATCTGGTGGGCGCGTTTTGGCCTCCCCGCGCCGTGTGGTGCGACACCGACGCCCTCGCCACGCTGCCGGGCGCGGTGTTCCGGGAAGGAGCCGCCGAAGCCTTCAAGCACGGCCTGATTGCCGACCCCTCGCTGCTCTCGCGGGTGCTGTCGCCCGACTTCCGGCCCGGTGGCCCAGGGCTGGCGCAAACGCTGACCGACGCCATCGCGGTCAAGGCAGGCGTGGTGACCCGCGACCTGACCGAGCAGGGCGAGCGGGCCTACCTCAACTTCGGGCACACCCTGGCCCACGCGATTGAGGCCGCCACCCACCACGCCGCCGCACATGGCGAGGCGGTGGCTTACGGAATGCACTACGCCGCCCGCCTCAGCCGCGCCCTGGGCGGAGCCGACCTGACGGCGCATACTTTCGATTTTCTGCGCTGGCAAAAGCCCCAGCCCTTGCCGCCGCTGGAGTTCGGGGCGGTATCGCCCTACATGGCCCGCGACAAGAAGGCCGACAGCGTAGGCGTGCGCTTCGTGCTGCTGCGCGACCTCGCCCAGCCGTATCTGGCCCGCGTGCCGGACGAGGTGCTGCGCGAGGAGTTCATGGGCTGGCAGGCCGACCTGCGGGCGCTGGGGCTGCTGCGCGAGTAGGCACAGAGGCACGTTATCCTGCCTCATGCTGCTCATCCTTAACGGCCCCAACCTCAATCGCCTGGGCCTGCGTGAACCGGGCGTCTACGGTTCGCAGACCATCGAAGACCTCGAACGCCAGTGCGAGGCGTGGGGGGCCGAGCTGGAAATGAGCGTGACTTGCCGCCAGAGCAACTATGAAGGCCAACTCCTCGAATGGGTGCAGGACGCCGAGGAACAGGGCTTTACCGGGGTCGTCATCAATCCGGGGGCGCTGACCCACTACAGCTACGCCCTGCGCGACGCCATCGCCGGGCAGCGCCTGCCGGTGGTCGAGGTGCACATCAGCAACGTGGACGCCCGCGAAGAATTCCGGCACCAATCCGTCACCGCCGCCGTGTGCCGGGGCAAAATCAGCGGCCTGGGCTTCACGGGTTACCGCTTGGCGATGGAATATCTGGTGGAAGTGATTGAGTGACCGGGGGCTGGCAGCCTTACGCCGCCCGGCCTGACAGCACCGTCACGGGCACCCTGCTTCAGTGGGCAGACGTGGGAGACGCGCAGCACGCGCCGCGCCCCCTGCTGGCCTGGTTGCCGCCTTCCTACACGCAGGCCACAGACCGCCACTATCCGGTCATCTACTTCCACGACGGTCAAAACGTCTTCGACGCGGCGACCAGTTTCAGTGGCGAATGGGGAGCCGACGAGGTGCTGACCGATTTGGCGGGGGAAGGGCTGGAGGCGGTTGCCATCGGCATTCCGAATGGGGGAGAGCGGCGCTTTCACGAGTACAGCCCTGGCCCGCCCTGTGCCGAGGCGCTGGCCGACGTCCCGCCCGGCAGTGGAGGCGGGGCCGACGCCTACCTGGATTTCCTGGCAAATACGGTGAGGCCACTGGTGAACCGCACGTTACGCACCTGCCCGGAGCCACAGCACACCGCCCTGGTCGGCAGCAGCATGGGCGGCGTGGTCAGTTTGCACGGCCTGCTGACCCGCCCCGACGTGTTCGGGCACGCGGGCGTGATGAGTCCGGCCTTCTGGACGGGGGGCGAGTTCGCCTTGCGGCAGGCGGCGGCCTCGCCTCTGCCTGTGGGCCGGGTGTGGCTGGACGTGGGGGGCCGGGAAACCGAGCATCCCCAGCGGGCCGCCGCCTACCGTCAGCAGGCTCAGTCGCTGGCCGACCACTGGCAGGCACGGGGCATGGGTAAGCGGCTGCATTTCCGGTACGACCCGCAGGCCATTCACCACGAATCGGCGTGGCGTGCGCGGTTGCCTGACGCCCTGCGCTTTCTGCTGGACGGCCTGCTGGCCCCGGAGGACAGCGCATGACCGACCCTGACCCGATTCAGGGCGGCTCAGTGCAGGGCATCGCCTTCACGCTGGACGGGGTGGACGACCTCATCTTCGCCCGAATCCTGCGCGACGTGATGCAGGACGCGGCGTTCCGGCGCCCCCTTCAGATTCAGGCCCAGGAACCGCGCCCAGGTCAGGCGGCCCGGCTGGTCATTGCCTTCGAAGTTGCCGAAAAGGAACGTGCCCTCACAGCCATGCAGCGTCTCAAGACCGTGCTGCTGCGCTACGGCGTGCAGGTGGACAGTGTCCGAATACTAGGCCAGCCCTGACCCGTTAAGGGTCTATAAAATTGCGAGCGTCCCGCCCGCCACGTTTGCCGCCTACCATGACGCAAAGATTGAATTTCTGGACGTTCGCTAAAGCAGTAGCGGAGTCTTTTTTCTCTTTAAAGGGTCGGTTATGGAACAGCGCATTCTATTGATTGAAGACAATCCTGACATTACGCGTGTGGTGCAGTACGAGTTGGAGCAGGCGGGTTACCGCGTCATCACTGCGCCCGATGGCATCACGGGCCTGACCAGCGCCCGCGAGAACACGCCGGACCTGGTGATTCTCGACCTCGGCCTGCCTGACTTCGACGGGGCCGAGGTCGCTCGCCGCCTGCGCAAGACCAGCAGCGTGCCCATCATCATTCTGACGGCGATGGACGCGATTGACCGCAAGGTGAACCTCCTCGAAGCCGGGGCCGACGACTACATGACCAAGCCCTTTCACCCAGAGGAACTGGTGGCGCGGGTCAAAGTGCAGCTTCGGCACCAGCAGCACGGCGAGGTCATCACCATCGGGGCGCTGGAAATTCACCCGCAAAAGCGCCTGTGTTCGTACAACGGGCATGAAGTGCGCCTGTCGCCCAAGGAATTCGACCTGCTGACCTTCCTGGCGCGGCAGCCGGGGCGGGTGTACTCACGGCAGGAAATTGAGCGCGAGGTCTGGAACGGCGAACTGCCCAGCAATTCCAACGTGGTGGATGTCCACATGGCGAACATGCGGGCCAAGCTGCGCGACCTCGACGGCTACGGCGTGATTCGCACCGTGCGCGGCATCGGCTACGCCCTCAAGACGCCCTGATTCTCAGGTCATGTCCCAGAACACGACCCTGACCGCTGTTCCCGGCTTTGAGGTCGGTCACTGGACACATGCAGCGGCCCGAACGGGGTGCACCGCCCTGCTGTGTCCGCCGGAAGGAGCCGTCGCCTCGGCTTCGTTCATCGGCCCCAGCCCTGGCACCCGTGAGGGCGTGCTCCTGAGTCCCGAAAAATCGGTAGAGCGCATTCATGGCCTGCTGCTCACGGGCGGCAGTGCCTTTGGGTTGGCAGCGGCGGCGGGCGTCATGCGGGTGCTGGAGGAACGCGGCATCGGGCATCAGACGCCCTGGGCGCGGGTGCCGATTGTGCCCGCCGCAGTGATTTATGACCTCGGCGTGGGCGACCCACAGGTGCGGCCCGACGAAGCGGCAGGCGAGGCGGCGGCGCGGGTGGCATCGTCGGCCCCCGTACAGCGCGGTCTGGTCGGAGCGGGAACTGGGGCGACAGCGGGCAAATACCTGGGTGGCGGCGCGCCGGGCGGTCTGGGCAGCGTGGCGCTGGAAAGGCACGGCGTGCAGGTCGGGGCGCTGGCGGTGGTCAACCCGGTGGGGGACGTGCTGGACGAGCGCGGCGGCGTGCTGGCAGGGCCGGGTACTGGGCCAGGGCCAGTGGCCTTCGCACCGGGGGCTGTCGAAAACACCACCCTGGTTGCCGTCGTGACCGAGCACACCCTGACCAAGGCCGAATGTCGCCGTCTGGCAGACGCCGCCCAAACCGCGCTGGCCCGCGTCATTCATCCCAGTCACACCGCTTGGGACGGGGACAGCGCCTTCATGCTGAGTGCCTGCACTCGCCCGGCTGCCGACCCGCTGCTGCTGGGGACACTGGTGCAGGAAGCCGTCTGCGCGGCGGTACGGGACGCGGTGCGCTCGGCTGCGCAGGGCTGAGTTATGTCGGCAAGCTGAAGGTCAGCCGCATTCCAGCCAACCGAAACCCGGCCCGCTGCACGTTGCGCTCGCTGCCAGTGCCGGGCGTGACGAATACGCTGGCGAGGTCAGCCCCTTCAGCGGCGGCGACTTGCAGGCGGTGGGCCAGCAGCGCGGTCTGCACGCCCTGTCCGCGATAACCGGGAAGGGTGGAAGTGCCGTGAAAGGCAGCGATGCCGTCCTGTACAGCGAAGGCGGCAGTTCCCGCGCTTCGTCCAGCCCTCTGCGCCAAAAACCGCCGTGTTCCTGTTAGCCCGCCCACCCGCCGCATGATGTCCAACGTGCCGGGGCCGAAACCCTGCGCGGAGAGTTGCGCCCAGGCTTCAGCATCGGGTTCCTCGCGGACGCTGAGCGCGGAAGCGGCAGGCAGCGAGCGCAGGTCGTGACTGTAGGCGTGCAGGACGTACTGGAGGACATAGCCCCGCGCACTCAGCAGCGGCAGCAGTTCTGGCGCGGCGTGCGAGAGCAGATGTAGCGTGACGGACTGCCCCCGCTCGGCGCAGAAAGCTTCGGCGTGCGCCAGTTCATCGGTGCTGGGCGGGCGCGTGCCGTCGTGCCAGACCGTATCGAGTGGCGTTCCCTGCCCGCCCGACACGGCCCACAGCGGGCCGAACTGCGCCACTTCCCCGCCCACGCCGAACCGCAGATGCGAGGCGGCTTCGGCGGCGGCGAGGCGCGGGAGCAGGGTGGAAGACATGCCCGGCAGGATAGCTGGTGGGGGCCGACTGGTTTTGGCTTGCAGGAGCTTTGAAGCTCCCTTGGTCTAGTCTGGGGTTTGTCATGACGCTTTCCACCCGTCTGCCTTTGACTGGACATACCGTCGCCGTGACCCGCGCCGCACCGGAGGGTGACCGCTTGTGTGACCTGCTGCGGGCGCAGGGGGCCGAGGTGCTGCACCTGCCGCTGATTCGCTTTGGGCCGACCCGTCAACCCGAGGCGCTCTACGCCGGGCTGCGTGACCTGGACGGGGTGGACTGGCTGCTGCTGACCAGTCCGCAGGGCAGTCAGCATCTCCGTGCCGAGGCAGGCGGCTTGGGCCTGACCCCCGCCGCTTTTGCCGGGGTACGGGTCGCTGCGGTGGGTGAAAGCACCGCCCGCCCCCTGAGCGCCTGGGGCCTGAACGTCACCTTTCAGCCGTCGCGGGCCACGGCGCTCCGTCTGGGCCAGGAGTTGCCCGCCCGGCCCGGCGAGGTGGCGCTGCACCTGACCTCGCAACTCTCGGAGGACACGCTGAGGGCCAAATTGACTGGGCGAGGCGTGGTTTACCGCCGTCTGGAGCTCTACCGCACAGAGCCTGTGACCCTCAGCGCTGCCGAGCGGCGCACCCTGGCGGGCGTGTCGGTGGTCACGCTGGCCTCGGGGAGCGCGGCGCGGGGGCTGGCGGCGCTGGCAGGCGAGGGGTTCGACCCACTACGCCTTCCCGTCGCAGCCATAGGCGAGCAGACGGCGCGGGCAGCGCGGCAACTGGGCTTCTGGCGGGTCGTGACGGCGCCGCAGCCGTCGCTGGAAGGGTTGGTCAGCGCCGCCGTTCAGGCTGCACAAGGCAACCCTCACCGCTGACGCTCTGGCCTGCTGGCGGGTATCCTCGCGGCTATGAAACAGAAACTTTCGACCCTAGTGGCACAGGCGCGTGGCGGACGGGTGGTCCGCACCCCCTTCGTAGATGGCGAAGAACTCGACCGCCGATTGCTCAACGACGAAGAAGTCCGCCACAAAATCGCGGGCGGCTTTCCCGATGCCCGGCGCGTGGTGCTGACCCTTTACCCCGCCCACATTCCCGAAGTGGACGCGGGCGTGCAGGTGCTCCGGGTAACGCCTGCCCCCGGCGGCATTCCCTGGGACGAGCAGGATTTTGGCGTGCAGCTCAAGCAACTCGGCCTCTCCGAAGACCAACTCGGTGACGTGCGCGAGGAACGCGGCGGGGCCTTTCTGGTCGCGGCGACGGGCAAGGCGGCGCAAACCATCGCCGACCTGACCGAACTGGGTGGCAAGGAAGTCGAGGTCGGTCAGGTCGGTGAAAGCGCAGGCAAAGGCAGCAAGGTGCGCGAAGTGGTGGTGCCGTCCATGCGGGTGGACGTGGTGGGGGCCAAAGGCTTCGGCGTCAGCCGCGCTTACTTCCAGCAGGGCATCGACGGCGGCAAGGTGCGCCTCAACGGTCAGCCCGCCCGCGCCAGCAGCGAAATCCGCGAGGGCGACAGCCTCAGCGCCGACGGGCTGGGCCGCATCGACTTCAAGCGCGTGATGAACGAAACGCGGCGCGGGAATTTCAAGGTGGAACTGGACGTGCATAAGTAAGCGAGCGACGAAAAGCCCCCCAGGACGGCATGCCTGGGGGGTTCTTTTCTGTACGGCTTACTTGCGGGTGATGTTTAGCGTGGCGGTGGTGCTGCGCTTGCCGTTTTTGATGGCCTCGACGTAAATCTTGGCGCTGGTGCGGTCGCCGTTGGCGTTGAACTTGATGTCGCCCGTCAGGCCCTTGAAGGTGCCATTCCGGACAGCCTTCTCGACCTGCTCGCGGGTGGGGGCCTTGTTGCCGTTGGCCTTGGCGGCGTTCAGGATGCCCGTCAGCAGCACTTTGGCCGAGTCGTAGGCCATGATGCCCGTGCCCTGAATCGGTGCGCCGAAGGTCTTCTGATACTGGTCGGCGACCTTCTTGGCGGCGGGAACGGCGCTCAGCGAGGGGGCCAGGCTGGTGAAGTACACGTTGCTGACGCTGCTGCCCGCCAGTTTGATGAAGTCGGGGCTGTCCAGGCCGTCGCCGCTGACGATGGGCGTCTGAACGCCCTTGGCGCGGAGCTGCTGGGTGAACGGCCCGATTTGCCCGTACAGGCCCGCGAAGTAGATCGCTTCGGGCTTGAGCGTCTGAATCTTGGTGATGACGGCGGTAAAGTCGCGTTCCTCGGCGGCCACGCCTTCGCTCTGGACGACGCGCACGCCCGCTGCTTTCATGGCTTTTTCGGCTTCGGCGGCCATGCCCTGCCCGTAGGGGGTTTTGTCGTTCAGGACGTAGACGGTCTTGGCCTTGAGAGACTTGCTGACAAAGTCGCCGCCTGCCGCGCCCTGGGCATCGTCGCGGGCGCACACGCGGTTCACGTTTTTCAGCCCCCGGTCGGTGACTTTTTCGCTGGTGGCGACGGGGGCCACCGAGACGAGGTGGCTGGCGGCCATCGCCTGCGTCGCGGGAATCGCCACACCGCTGGTCAGCGGGCCGACCATGCCCAGCACGGCTTTGTCGGCAATGGCGCGGCGGGCGGCGGAGGTTCCGGTGGTGGGGTCGGCCTGGTCGTCGTAGGCCACCACGGAAATGTTCATGCCCAGCTTGGCGAACTGCGGCTTCATTTCGTTGACGGCGAGTTGCGTGCCATTTTTCATCTGCACGCCCAGGTTGCTGACCGGGCCGGAAAGAGCAGAAATGGTGGCGATTTTGACGGAGGTGGCGGCCTGGGCCTGGGACAGCAGGGCGGCGCTCAGCACGGACAACAGGACGGTTTTTTTCATGGGTGAAGCCTCCAAAATGGGGTGCGGCGCGGCCGACCCCGGAAGTGGGGCGAGCGGGCAGGCGCACATTCGAATGTTGCCCACAAGTGTAGCGCGGGCGCAATGATGCGCGTCTGACCCAAACTGGACAGCTTTGAACGGTGCCTTCCTGAACTGGACAGCTTCGGAAAGGGCCGCCGGACGGGGCTAGACTTCTGGACATGATTGACGCCCTGATTGGCCGCACCCCACTGATTCAGCTCCGAACTGTCGTGACACCCGATATGGCGGACGTGTTTATCAAGCTCGAAGGCCAGAATCCCGGCGGCAGCATCAAAGACCGCACCGCGCAGGGACTGGTGCAGGACGCCGAAGCGCGGGGCGTGCTGAAGCCGGGGGGGACGATTGTGGAGCCGACCAGCGGCAACACGGGCATCGGGCTGGCGCAGGTCGCGGCGGCGCGGGGCTACAAACTGATTCTGTGCATGCCCGCCCAGATGAGCGAGGAGCGCAAGCGCACGCTGCGGGCTTACGGAGCGGAACTCATTCTCACCGACCCCGAACGGCGCATGGCGGCAGCCATAGAAGAAGCCGAAAAAATCGCCGCCGAGACGGGCGCAGTCATGATGAACCAGTTCAGCAACCCCGCCAACCCCGCCGTTCATGAGGCCACCACTGGCCCCGAACTGTGGGAACAGATGGAGGGGCGCATAGACGCCTTCGTGTACGGCAGCGGCACGGGCGGCACGATTTCGGGGGTGGGGCGCTACCTCAAACGGCAAAATCCAGCAGTGCAAATCATCGCCTGCGAACCCGCCCGCTCCAACGTGCTGACAGGCGGCGAGCGCGGCAACCACGGCTTCCAGGGCATGGGGCCGGGGTTCATTCCGGACAACCTTGACCGCAGCATTCTGGACGATGTCATTGATGTCTGGGAAGAAGACGCCTACCCCCTCGCCCGCCGACTGGCCCAGGAAGAGGGCATCTTCATCGGCATGAGCAGTGGCGCGATGGCGTGGGCCGCGCTGGAAGTTGCCCGCAAGCTGGGGCCAGGCAAACGGGTGGCGACCATTGCCTGCGACACGGGGGCGCGGTACCTGACCACCGCCCTGTTTGACGGCGAGCAGGACACGCCAGCGGGATACAAGGTGCGGTCACGGGAATTGGTGTAAGGGCCAAGCGCCGGGGGAAGCACGGCCCCCAGGTGTAGAAACGCCGAACGTGGAAACGTCAAAACGCCTGCTTGAGTAGGGGGAGTAATGGCGTTTTGACGTTCGGCGTTCCGCTTTCAAGGTGCAACTTGGCTTTTGAGGAGTCGTAAGCCATACGCTGAGGCCAATGCCGCAACTCACCCTCCGCGAACGCCGCCCCGCCGACCTGCCGATTCAGTGGCACTGGGAGCACGAGCAGCCGCGCCCGGAATGGAAACTCTGGGACGCGCCGTATTTCCATGAGCCTTTCGAGCCGTCTGGACTCTCACTGGCGAACTACACTGAAAAAGCCGTGCTGGACAATCCCAAAAGGCGAACGATTGCGCTGGACGGCGCTTGCATCGGCAGCATAACGAGGGACGAGGAAGCCCCTGCTGGCGGCGGCTGGTGGGAACTGGGCATCGTGATTTACGACCCCCGGCACTGGGGCGGCGGCTACGGGGGGCAGGCGCTGAAGCTCTGGACTGCCCTCACCTTTGTCGAGACGGACGCGCATGTCATCACCCTGACCACCTGGAGCGGCAATGAACGCATGGTGCGCTCGGCCCAGCGCGTGGGCTACCGCGAGTGTGCCCGCATCCCCGAGGCGCGGCTGTGGCAGGGGCAGCGGTACGACAGCGTGAGGTTGGCGGCGCTGCGGGGGGAATGGGTGATGGGAGGGCTGTAATCGGGATGGAGAATCGGCTCAGGCAACGCCAGACTTTCAGAACAAAATGTCGTAAACACAGGTCTTAGACTTGCCGTAGGGAGGGGATGCAGATGACTATGGTTCAACTTCTGGCAACGCTCGGCCCGGAAGGTCAGTTGATTATTCAGTACGATGCCAGCCAACTGGCGGCGTTGGGCTTACAGGAGCCACCGTCGCAGGTCGATTTTCGGGAAATTCCGCGCGCCCGTCCCTCGTTCGTTCAGGCAGCCGGACAATTGGGCGATTTGGGCATGGATGCGGCCCAGTGGGTCAGAGAACAGCGCGACGAAGAATGATTTCGCTCGATACCAATATTCTGGTTGCCCTGTTGTACCGCGAGGCCAGCACGAGTGCGGTCGTGGCGACTCTTGACGGCCTGGGCGACATGCCTTTGCACATTCATATCAGTGTGTATGCTGAGCTTTTGGCAGCTCCCCGTATGTCCCAGGACGTGCTGGACAATTTCTTGCAGACCTACGCCATTACCCTGGACGCTGCAACGTCTCCCGAAGAATGGTTTATGGCAGGCCGAGCCTTTCGTGAGTATGCCGAACGCCGTCGCCGCAGTGGGGGAGGGCAGCCGCGCCGCCTGCTGGTCGACTTCGTTGTCGGGGCACACGCCATGCACCACGGGCAGACTCTCCTGACGCTAGACCCCCAGCATTACCGCCAGGGCTTTCCAGAGTTGCGCGTGATTCATCCGCTGCAAACTTGAGATTCTCCCCCTGCCTGCCCCCTGCTCTACAATCTTCCCCATGCTGTTTTTGTCGGTCTTGCTGCTGGTGGTCGCCTTCGTGGTGGGAAGTCTTCCGCTGGGCCACTGGCTGCTGGGACGCGCTGGGGTAGAAAGCCGTCTCAATAGCGCCCACAACCTGGGGGTCGAAAACGTCTGGCAACGCCTCGGCCCCCGCCTGGCCTTTGCCAGTGCTGGCCTGGACGCCCTCAAGGGCCTGCTGGCGGTGCTGATGGCGTCTAGCCTGGGGCCGGGGCACGCGGCGGTGATGGTCGGCGCGGGCCTGCTGGCCTACTTGGGCCACCTCAACCCGCCGCGTTTCCTGTATGGCCCCACACCCCCGCGTGGGCGCGGAAATCTGGTGCTGCTCGGCGTGCTGGCGGGCTACGCGGTGACAGGGGCGCTGCCGCTGTGGCTGCTGCTGCTCCCTATTGCCGTGTTTGCTGCCGTCATGGGCTACTGGGGCTACGTCAGCGCGGCGACCCTCTCGGCCCTGGGCGTGCTGGCGGGTGTGGCGGCGCTGCTGCCCCTGGACATGGGCGCGAAAGTCGCGCTGCTGGGGCTGGGGCTGGCGGCGGCGTGGCGCTTCAAGGAAAACGTGGGCCGCATGCTGGACGGCACCGAGGTTCGTCTGGGCGAAGACGTACCCGTGGCGGGCAAGCGCGACGACGTGGTGGTTGCCGCCTTCATGATTCACCCCATGAACCTGCACGATTTCTGGTCGGCGCAGCGCTTCGGGTGGCTGAAGCCCTTGGTGGAAAAAAAGCTGGTCAGCGAAAAGGTCGTGCGCCAGATGGCCGATGAGATGCGCCCCATGAAGGTGGGCGAACTGCGCGGAATTCGTACCGCCCAGGGCAAGGAAATTCGCTGCTACCTCATCTCTGCGCCGCTGCTGCCGGACCGTTTCCGCGACAATCCCGAATTGGCGACGCGGCGGGCCATTGAGGGCGCAAGGCTGGCACGTGAGCTGGGGGCCGAAGTGTTTGGCCTGGGCGCGTTCTGGAGTGTGGTGGGCAATAAGGGTGTGGACGTGCAGGCCGCTGTCCCCGAAATCACCATCACCAACGGCGGCGCGTACACGTCGGGCACCATCAAGGCCGCCATTCCCGGCATCCTGAAGCATTTTGCCGAAACGGGCCGCGACCTGAAAGCCGCCACCGCTGGCATCGTGGGGGCCAACGGCGTGGTGGCCTTCGGGATTGCCCGCACCATCGCGCCGCAGGTCGGCAAAATCATCATGGTGGGGCGCGATATGGAAAAGCTCGAACGCAGCGCCAACACCCTGCGCCGCGCCAATCCGAATACTGAAATCTTGACCACCACCAGTTACGACACCCTGCCCGAAGCCGACCTGATTTTCAGCGCCACCAGCGACCCCAACCCCGTCATCTTCCCGCAGCATGTCAAGCAGGGCGTCTGGATTTTTGATGAGGGTCGCCCCGCCGACGTGGACGAAAGCGTGAAAAACGTGCCTGGCGTGCGGGTCATTCCTGGCGGGCTGGTCACGCCTCCCGGCTCCATGACGACCAACATCGACCTGCAATTCGGCGTCGGCAACGTGCCTGCCTGCCTCGCGGAAACCCTGATTATTGCTGCCACAGGCGAACACGAGCGCAAGAGCCTCGGCCCGCAGACCCTCACCGAGAACATCAATTTCTTCGTGCAGGAAGCGGAGAAACTGGGATTCAGGGTCGTGGACTGAGGTTGGCAGCAAAGAGGAGCGGACGGGAAGTTCTCCGTCCGCTCCTTTTTTGCCCTGCCGCCTCCTTTAATGCGCCGCCGCCACTTCCTTTCCCTTGTGTTCCTGCGCCAGTTTGTCCCAGTTCACCTGTCTGCGCCGCCACTCGAAAATCAGGGCTTTGGTCACTTCTTCCAGACTGCGGGCCAGAAAGACGCCCCAGACGCCCAGCGGGGTGTACAGGCCCAGATAGATGGCGAGCGGCAGCCCCACCACGAACGCGCCCACCACGTCGCCCACAATCACGCCTTTGCCGTCGCCCACGCCGGGCAGCACGCCACCGCCGACAATCATGTTGCGAACCTTGAAGACCTGGGTCGCCGCGTTGATAAGGATGCCGACCAGAGCGATGTGGTGAACTTCGGCCCCGACTTTGGGAAAGAGGCTCGGCACGAGCAGGCCACTGACGGCAAACAGCACCCCAAAGCCCAGCCCCGTGACCAGGCCCAACCGCGAAATACGGCCCAGCCAGGCCCGCGCCCCCGCCCCGTCGCCCGCGCCCAGACTGCGCCCGATGAGGACGGTGGCGGCACTCATCAGCCCGAAGGACGCCACGATGAAGATGCCCTCCAACGTTCCAGCGATGCCTGCCGCCGCCAGCGCCGCCGTGCCGACGCGGGCGAACACGGCGTTGTAGAGGAATCCGCCCAGGCTCCAGGCAAATTCGGTAAACGCCAGCGGCGCACTGATGGCAAACAGCGGCCCGGTGATGCTGCCCCACCCCCCACGCGGCAGCGCGAAGGCGGCGAGGTGGCGCGGCCCGTAAATCTGGTAGGCCAGAAACAGCGTCTTGAACACGTTGGCGAACAGGATCGCCCACGCTGCGCCGACCAGCCCCAGCTCGGGCAGCGGCCCAAAGCCGAACACCAGTGCGTAGGCCAGCACCACTTCCAGCAAGACCGTCAGGATGGTGGCGACCAGCGGCGTGCGGGTGCGACCCAGCGACCTCAGCGCCCCGGTCAGCACCCAGCCCAGCATCCCCGGCACCAGCGCCAGCATGACCACCCGCAGGTAGGGAATGGCCGCCTCGGTCACGTCGGGTGCGCCCCCCGCCAGCCGCAAAATCGCCCCGCTGCCCAGCATGGTCGGCGCGGTCAGCACGGCCCCCAGCACCAGACTCAGCACCACCGTCACGCTGAGGGTATGGTTGACCCCCGCCGTATCGCCCGCCCCGAAACGCCGCGCAATCAGGATGCTGGTGCCCGAACCGATGGCCCCCAGCGTCACGAAAAACAGGAAACTGAGGCTCCCCGACAGCCCCACCGCCGCCACCGCCACTTCACCCAGGCGGCCCACGATCATCTGGTTGATGAACGTCAGCACGAGTTGAATCACCATTTCCAGACTGACCGGAATGGCGAGTTCGGCTATCTCCCGGTTGGGGGTTCGGAGCGGGGGGGAATGCAACGATTCAGAGGGGGAAGGGGCAGACATAGCAGCCGTCACCCTAGCGCGGGCAGGGAAGGGGGGCGATAGGAGAAGTGGCTTAGCGGAGCAGCCGAGCCTCGACAGAGGAACGCCGCCCGGCGGTTGTGCTCACGGGCGGCGTTCCTGTTTGGGGGCGGCTTTCTTATGGCTCAGGCAGGCGTCTGCTCGGGCAGCGGCTCGAACTTGTTGAGCAAAAGCCCGAAGAGGACAGCGAAGACGTACATGAAAATGGAGTAGATCGCTGCGGGAATCGCCATCTCGGTGTTGTTCATCAGGGTCAGCGCGATCGTCATCGCCAGGGTGCTGTTGTGAACGCCGATTTCAAACGCACACGCTCTGGCCTGTTTTGCGGTGACGCCAGCCAGCTTGGGGACAAAGTAGCCGACAAGCAAACTGAGCAGGCAAAAAAGAGCCGTGGCCGCGCCGACCTGGTAGAAGTACCGCGACAAGTTTTCACGCTCGGAAATGATCGCGCCGAGAATAATGAAGACCAGAAAGATGGCCGCGAACACCCGAACGAACTTTTCCAGCCGCCCGGCGAGACTCGGGTTGTAATGGCGAATCAACATGCCGATGGCGACCGGAATGAGGATGATGGCGAACACTTGCAGGACTTTGCCGAACTGGAGTCCGACCTGCTGACTGTCGCCAGCGAAGTGCCCCATGGCAAAGTTGACGATGAGGGGAAAGGTAAAGGCGGCAATCAAGGAATTGACGGCGGTCAGGGAAATATTGAGCGCCAGGTCGCCCTTGAAGATGTAGCTGAACAGGTTGGCGGTCGCTCCGCCCGGCGAGGCGGCGAGCATCATCATGCCGACGGCCAGCATGGGCGGCAGCTTGAGCAAGGTGCAGAGGACGAAGGCGATGGACACCATAATGACCAACTGGCAAAAAAGCGCGACCATAACGGCCTTGGGGTTGTCCTTGACGCGGGCAAAGTCCCTGAGCGTCAACTCCAGACCCAGGCCCGCCATCACGATGGCAAGGCAGAGGGGCAATACCGTGCTGATAAGTCCGTCCGACATAGTGATCCTCGTGGGGTGAAAAGAAGCGGCAGGAGTTCCGTTCGAGTCGTGGCCTTCTCGATTCGCTGAGAACGGAAGCGGCGGGGAGCAGGTCAGGATGAAGACCCAGGGCAGGCCCGCTGAAAGTCGGCATATTTGCTCGGGAAAAGAGGCTGGCGCCCCCTTTCTGGCCGACACTCGGGCCTTCGCCTGGTGCCAAATACGTGTTTGGATGCTCGCATACTATTGTACCGAGTCAAAGTCGTGCTGAGCAGCCGACCCTATCTAGACGAATCTTTCGGGCGCGGGTTGCCCCGATGGGGGTATACCGGAGGCCAGGGGTGTCGGCCAAAAAGTCACGTCAAAAGACATGGAAAGGCCGTGATTTCTCTGGCCTTCCCATGTCGGACGCTGTGTGGGGGCAAAGCCCGCCTTATTCGGTCTGAATGCTCTCGCCCTGCTTGGCCCTCAGTTCGGCCTGACGCTCCTCTCGGGGATTGACGTTTTGCAGCACGCGCTCGAAGGCGGCGGCTACCTGGTCAATCTGCTCCTTGGTAATCGCGACGGGCGGCAGGAAACGTACTACCAGGGGCGTGGCGGCGAGGGTCAGCACGCCCTCGTCGTGTTCCAGCGCGTGAATGTAGGGCGCACTCTTTTCCTTGAGTTCGACGCCGATCATCAGACCCAGGCCGCGCACCTCGCGGATTTTGGGCGAGGCGATGGCCCGCAGTTTTTCCATCATGTACTCGCCCTTCTCGCGGGCCTGCTCGGCCATGCCTTCACGCTTCATGGCCCGCAGGGTCGCCACGCCCGCCGCCATGCTCAGCGGGTTGCCGCCGAAGGTGCCGCCGTGCCCCCCAGCGGGCATCCGGTCAGCGACCTCCGCCGTCATCGCGAACGCACCCGTCGGGACGCCGCCCGCCATCGCTTTTGCCAGGGTGATGCCGTCGGGAATCACGCCGCTGTGTTCACAGGCGAACATTTTTCCGGTGCGGCAAAACCCGGTCTGAATTTCGTCCAGAATCAGCAGGGCGCCCTTTTCGCGGGTGATGCGGCGGGCTTCTTGCATAAATTCGGTGCTGGCAGGCCGCACGCCGCCCTCGCCCTGCACGGGTTCGATGATGACGGCGGCGACGTCCTCGGTGACGGCGGCCCGCAGTTCTTCGATGTTGCCGTAGGTGATGTGGGTCACGTTTTTGCTGTCCACTGCTTCCCCGAAAGGTTCACGGTATTTGGGTTCCCAGGTCAGCGCCAGTGCACCCAGCGTGCGCCCGGAAAAGCCGCGCTTCATCGCCACGAACTTCTGGCGGCCCGTTCCGGTAATCGCAAATTTCTTGGCGGCTTCCATCGCCTCGGTGCCGGAATTGCACAGGAACACGCGGTCGAGGCCCTGCGGCAGCACGCTCACGAGTTCCTGAAGGTACTCGGCCCGCTTGTCGTTGGGGATGGTCTGGGGCATGGAGATGAGCTTGGCGGCCTGCTCCTGCACGGCCTTCACCACGTCGGGGTGGCTGTGCCCGATGGTGGCGACCCCGTAGCCCACCACGCAGTCGATGTACGACCGCCCGTGTTCGTCCCACACCGTCGCGCCCTGCCCGCGCACCATCACCACGTCGTGCTTGTTGAAGACGCCGCTGTCGTACCGCTTCTCGGCGGCCAGCCACTTGCTGTCGTTACTGGTGGTCATGGGGGTCAGTCTAGGCGCTCGGCCCACCTGCCCGGCGCGGTTTGTTTGTGCAGAGGTGCAAGCGGCAGGTTATCCGCGTTTCCCCCCGCTTAGCGCTCTACACGTCCGGGCCTCTCACCGCCGCAAGCGCTAAAAACACCGTGTCTACGGGACGGCAGATGAGCCATGGTCATCCTGTTTCAAATCATCAGAGACCTTTCGGCATCGCCCAGTGCTCAAAGGGCTTTCGTCGCCCTGAAAACACGCTTTTCTCGAATTTCCCCAAGGTTCTGGAGGACTAAGCCATCTGCCATCTGCCCTTAGCCGTCCGCCTCTCAGTCCCAGTCCCAGTCGCGCCAGTCGCTCGGCTGGGCTTCTGCCGACTCTTCCCTAACAGCTTTGGCGGGCGCTTTGGCTGCCCCCGGCGCGGGGAACCAGTCGTAGACGGCGGCCAGGGCAGTGTCGAGCCTTTCCAGCAGCAGGGCGCGGAGCCTAGCCGCTTCCTTTTCCGTCACCTTGCCGAGTTGTTTTTCCAGATGGCGCTGCGCCTTGTCCAGTCTGGCAAGGTAAGGGGCGCGGGCCTTGTTCTTCGCGCCTTTGCGGAGGGGTTCGGGGTGAATGGTGGGGGCGTAACTCGCGGCGGCGGCCTGCAATTCGGCGGCGCGTCTGGCTTCTCGCAGTTCGCGGTTGCGGGCGGCGCGTTCGCGGGCGTCGGCGGCTTTGGCCTGGGCCGCCAGAAAAGCGTCGTCGCGCTCGGCTTCGTCCACGCGGGTTTCGAGATAGAGCTTGACCGGGGGCAGACGGCGGCGGCCCATTTTTAGGCCGTTTTCGCGGGTCAGGTCGTGCGGCCCCAGATACCGCTCGATCAGGCGCGGCGTCCAGCCCCGTTCCTTGAGGTCTTGCGTGGCGAGGTAGCCGGGCGGGTTGACGGGTTTTTCCCCCTTCTGGCGCGGCATCCTTTAGTGTTCCTTCTGTTCGCGTTGCAGCCACTCGCGCCGCAACAGGTCGAGGCGCACCGAGTCGTAACGCACGCCGCCCACGTCCCAGGCTTCGCGCACCCGGCTGCATTCGGCAAAGCCCAGGCGACGGGCCGCCCGAATCATGCGCTCGTTGCCGCTCCAGGTGGTCACGGTCAGGGTGTGGGCATCTGTCCAGTCCAGCGTGTCCTGCACCCACAGGGACAGCGCCCGCGTGCCCACGCCACCGCTCCAGTACGCCGGGTCATAAATCAGAATGCCCAAATCCCACCAGCCGCTCCCGCTGTGGCCTTTTTCCGAGCGGTTGACCATTCCGACCACCACGCCGCCCACGTCAATCACCTGTTCGTCGGCGTCGGGAGGAAGCAGCCGCATGGAACGGACATAGCCCGACAGCAGCTTGTTGGCCTGGGCGGCGGGCGTGTAGGGTGCGTCCCACTGGCGCCACTCGGCCTCCTCGTCGGTCAGCCAGCGGGCAAGGGTGGGCAGGTCGGCGGGCTGGCGGTCACGCAGTACCACAGGAAGGTCGCGGAGGTCGGGCACGGCGGGGAGTATATAGAGGCCGTGGGCCACGCGGCACGCGGCTCAAAGCTCCGAGGTCGTGGCCTGAAGCACCAGCCGCTCATAGCGGTGCCCCGCGATGAAGGCTTCGCCCGCTGGCACAAAGCCGCTGCGTTCGTAGAGCCGCCGCGCCGGGTTGCCGTCTTCGACCAGCAGCGTGAGCGGCAGCCCCAGCGCCCGCGCCCGTTCGCCGCAAGCCGCAATCAGCGCCGCGCCGACGCCCTGACCCCGCGCCGACGCCACCGTCGCCAGGGTGTCCAGATAAAACTCACCCGCTTCGGCCTCGCTGACCACTTCGGGCGTCAGGCCCAGGCTGGCGCGGTGCTGCCGAAACGGGTCGTCGAGGGCCTGGGCCAGTTCGCCGGGATAGGCTAGCGCTATGCCCACCGGACGCCCCTCCAGCTCCGCAACGAGTGCGTTGGTAAAGCTGAGGCGATTGCCCCGCAACCCGAAAAACTGCGCGACGACGTGCGCAGCGTCCTCATCGTTGTCCGTTCCTGTCAGTTCCCAGCCGATGCTGCCGATCGCCTCCTGAATCAGCGGGGCGGCAAACTGGGCATCGAAGGTCTGGGCGGGGCGAATGTGCAGCGACATGGGGACATTGTGGCGATTGAGTCAGCGGTGGGCCATGAGGTGGGCGGAGAGCTCAAAGTTTCTATTCACTGACCCGGCGTCACCTCAAGCCCGCGTGAAGCGCTTCCAACTTGTGCCG
>NZ_JAUNHK010000042.1:21294-22762 GCF_030523985.1 Deinococcus sp. | reverse complement strand
CCCGCACCCAGCGCCGCGCCGATGGTGGCGGTGCCGACGTTGTAGACGGTACTTGTCCGCACGCCCGCCAGCAGCACGGGCAAACTCAGGGGCAATTCCACCCGCCACAGCCGCTGGGCACCTGTCATGCCCATGCCCCGCGCCGCGTCCCGGATGGCGGGGTCCACGCTGAGCAGTCCGGCGATGCCGTTGGACACGACCGGCACCAGCCCGTAGAGCACCAGCCCCAGAAGCGTCGGCTTCAGACCCAATCCCAGCGTGGGCACCGCCAGGGCCAGAATCGCCAGGGTGGGCACCGTCTGGCCCAGTCCGGTCAGGGCTTCGACCAACCGCCGCAGAGCCGTGCGTCCGGGTCGGGTCACGGCGACGGCGAGGGGAACGCCCAGCAGCAGCACCAGCAGTTCCGCGCCCAGCACCAGCCCCAGATGAACCAGCGCCAGCCGGTACAGCGGCGTGTCCCCGATGTTGGGCGGTTGCCCGTCTGCCGACAGCGGAGCCAGCAGCGACGGCAGCACGCCCGGCAGCAGCCCCAGCACCAGCAGGCCCGTCCAGAACAGGGCAGGCCACACCCGACGCAGGCGGTGGGGAGCGCGGGTGGGGGAGAGGGTCGTCATTCGCGCGGCCCCAGGTCGTGCCAGTTCAGCACGCCGCGCACCTGTTCGCCGTCCATCACGGCCACAGCTTCGGCCCGTTCACGCAGCATCACACTTAGGGCGCTGCGGGCGTCAAGGGTGCTGTCCACCCTCGGCAGGTTCTGGACGTTCTGGCCGGGGGCGGCAGGCCGGGCCAGTTCCCCGGCGCGGCGGCCCGCCAGTTGGCGCAGCAAGGCGTCCTCGCCCAGAAATTGCCGCACGAATTCGCTGACCGGGCGGCGCACCAAGTCGTCGGGCGTGCCGAACTGCGCCAGTTCTCCGGCGTTCAGCAGCGCCACCTTGTCACCCATCTTCAGCGCCTCGTCTATGTCGTGGGTGACCATCACCACCGTCTTTTTCAGGCGGCGCTGAATGTCCAGAAAGCCGTCTTGCACCCGTTCGCGGGCCAGTGGGTCGAGGGCACCGAAAGGCTCGTCCATCAGCAGCACCGGGGGGTCGGCGGCCAGCGCCCGCGCCACCCCCACGCGCTGCTGCTGCCCGCCCGAAAGCTCATGCGGGTGCTTGTGGGCAAACTGCCCCGGCTCCAGCCCCACCAGATCAAGCAGTTCCAGCACGCGGCGCTGTGTGGCGGCCTTCGGCTGTCCCAGCAGGTCCGGCACCGTCGCCACGTTCTGCGCGACCGTCAGGTGCGGAAACAGGCCGATCTGTTGAATGACATACCCCATGCGGCGGCGCAGCACCTCCGGGCGCAGATGGCGCGTGTCCTCGCCGCCGACCAGAATCCGGCCCCCTGTCGGCTCGATCAGGCGGTTGATCATCCGCAGCGTGGTCGTCTTGCCGCAGCCCGAAGGCCCCAGCAGCGCCGTGATTTCGCC
>NZ_JAUNHK010000042.1:0-21194 GCF_030523985.1 Deinococcus sp. | reverse complement strand
GCAGCGTGGTCGTCTTGCCGCAGCCCGAAGGCCCCAGCAGCGCCGTGATTTCGCCCTCGGGGAAGGTCAGGTTCAGGTGCTTGACGGCGTAGACCTCGGCTCCCGTCTGCGGGTTGGTGTAGCGTTTTTCCAGGTTTTGTAACTCGATCATGGCCGGGCCTCTGGGGAGCGAAAGGTGAAGCGGTCAAACCGCCTGACTGCTGAGAAAAATCTGGGCGAATGGGTGTTCAGCATTCTTTGGTGTCGAGAATAGATTTCTGCGAGTCGGTGTTGGCCCTGCTCCGCTGCTTCATGCTGGAGACCGCCCGCCGTAGCGCTGCCCCAGCCACGTTTCCAGGCCGCGCAACAACGCGTCGAGCAGCACGGCCAGCAGCGCCGCCGGAATCGCCCCCAGCAGGATCAGGTCGGCGGCTCCGCTCTGCATCCCGCTGAAGATGAAGTAGCCCAGCCCGCCCGCTCCGATCAGTTGGGCGACGCTGGCGACCCCCACCAGCACGACGGCGGCCTGCCGCACGCCGCTCAGCCACACCGGGAGGGCCAGCGGCAACTGCACCCGCCAGAACCGCTGGGCGCCCGTCATCCCCATGCCCCGCGCCGCGTCCAGCACGCCCGCCTGGACGCCGCGCAGCGCCACCACGCCGTTTCGCAGGATGGGGAGCAGCGCGTAGAGGGTCATGGCCGTCAGCGCCGGAGCCGTGCCGATGCCGCTGATGCCCAGGCTCCGCAGCACGGGAAAGGCAGTAGACAGAGCCGCCAGCGGCGCAATCAGCAGGCCCAGCAGCGCCAGACTGGGGACGGTCTGCACCGCTCCAGCGAGACCCAGCACCGCGCCCGCCACCCGTTCGCGCCGCGCCGCCCAGACCGCCAGCGGCGCACCGAGCAGCAGCGCCAGCCCCAGGCTGCTCAGCACCAGCCGCAGGTGTTGCGCCACTTCCTGCCCGAAGCGTTCCTGCTGGGCCAGATACTCGCGCACCACCGACCACCCCGCCAGGTGTCCGCCCAGCACCATCGCCACTACCAGCGGCACCCACAGCCAGCGCAAAAAACGCTGTGCGCCGCCCAGCCGCTCCCCGACCAGTCCGGCCCCGTAGGTCGCTATGCCCGCGCCCAGCAGCCACAGCCACGCGCCACTACTGGCACTCGCCCGTGCCGCCTCGCCCTGCCCGGCGAGTGCCGCCCCGGTGCGGCTGCCCAGCCACCAGATGCCCAGCGCCAGCGCCGCATTCGCCAGCAACGTCAGGGCGCGAGGAAAAAAGCGGGCACAGGCCACCAGCCCCAGCGCCACCGCGCAGGCCAGAGCGGTTTCGGCAGGGGGCAAACCCTGGTAGCTACCCAGCGCCAGACGGTTGGGCCGCAGCAGCACCCAGGGCAGGAAAGCCCCCGCCAACAGTGGCAGCGCCGCCAGCCAGAAGACCGTCTGAAGGTCAGTGGGCAGGCGAGCGGGTGAGGGGGAAACGGGCGCACTCAAAGAACAAACCTCCGGGCAAAAAAGGACAGGGCAGGGGGCCGAAACCCCCCAACCCTCAGCGCAGCGAACCCTTCACCCTTTACTTGATCAGGCCCTTGCTCTTCAGATATGTCCGGGCGACTTCGGCGGGCGTCTTGCCTTCCAGCGCCACCTGACCGTTGAGCTTCTGCATGGTCTTGGCGTCCAGCGTGCCGAAGACCTTTTGCAGCAGCGGCGCGATTTGTGGGTTGGCCTTCAGCGTGGCGGTGCGGATGATGGGGGCGGGCTGGTACACGGCCTGGGCGCCCTTGGGGTCGGACAGCGCCACCAGATTCAGCGCGGCGAGGGTGGCGTCGGTGCCGTAGGCCATCGCCGCGTTCACGCCGTTCGTGCCCTGGGCGGCAGCCTGCTGGGTCTGGGTGGGGGTCGCGCCCGCCAGCACGAGTTTCTGGGCGCTGCTCAGCTTGAAACCGTAGGCGGCCTCGAACACGGGCATGGTGTCGGGGCGGTTGAAGAACTCCGGGCTGCCCGCGATTTTGAACTTGCCCCCCGACTTGAGGTAACGGGCGAGGTCAGCCACGCTGCTGAGCTTCTGGCTCTGGGCCAGGGTCTGCGGCACGGCGATGACCCAGGTGTTGTTGATGTTGGCCGGGCGCAGCCAGGTGATGCCGTTTTTGGCGTCCAGCGTGCGGGCCAGGTTGTAGATCGTCGCTGGGCTGCCCGCCTGCTTGGCCCCGATTTTGGCGGCGGGGAACAGATAGACGGCGTTTCCGGTGTACTCGGGATACAGGTCGATTTCGCCCGCCAGAATCGCCTTGCGGTTGACGCCCGTATCGCCCAGCGAGGTCTTGTCGGTCACGCTCAGGCCCGCGTTTTTGAGGGTCAGCACCAGCATTTGTCCCAGAATCTGGGCTTCGGGGTCGAGTTTGCTGCCCACCACGATGGGCTTGGCAGTGGCCGAGCCGAGCAGGGCGGCGGCAGTCAGGGTCAGGATGAGTCGCATGGGTTCCTCCGGGAAAGGGAAAAAAGGGTGAGAACGGCTCCGAGCGGAAAACGGCCCCCATGTTGCCAGAGACGAAGGGGCGCTGCGTTAGCGAAAGTCAGTCATTCGCGGCCAAATCCTTCACGCAAGCGCTGCATTGCGTCCGGAACTACATTTCTGCGCCTGTGCAACCGTTCGCCGCTTTGCTCACCCTGAGGCACACTACGCCGAACTGACAGAAAGATGGAACACTTTACGTTTTGCAAGTCCTGTGTCAAATTACTGAGACCAACAACTCATTTTGCTTTCAAGGAGAACACATGAAATTGCAACGCTCTTTGTCCCTGACCTTACTCTCTGGTGCGCTACTGCTGGCGTCGTGCAATCAGAACACCGCTGTCACCGAGCCTGAACCCGTTGGCGTGGTCGTCAAGCCCGTGACCGGTACCGGAGACGCCACCCTGTCGGCAGACGTGGTGCGCTCCAACCGTGGTGTCGCTGTCGAGGGCAGCAAGGTGTACCTGTACAAGACTGGCGACCGCAGCGTCGCGCTGGGCGAAGCCATGACCAACGCGCAGGGCTACGTCGAATTTGCCAAGATTCCAGCGGGCCGCTACGACCTGGTCTTTATGAAGAGCAAGGCCGCCGGGTCGGAGTTCAACGGAGCCGTCGCCAAGTCGGGCATGAACACCCGCCTCAAGGTCGCGCAGTTCGCCTCGGCGGACCCCAACGCCACGGCAGACGTGCCCCAGCTCAAGCTCCAGACCCCCACGGGTTACGACGACAAGGGTGAAGCGACGGGCTGGAAAGACCTGACGGCGGGCGTTGCTTTCAACAACACCGTGGACGTGCGGGCCTACACCGTGAAGAACAGCAGCGAGCCACGCATCATGCGCTTTTTCCTGTTCTCGCTCGTCACCATCGACAAGGACGGCACCTGGGCCGACGTGCGCCCGGCGGCGGGCCTGTACGAGCAAGACCCCGGCTATATCCTGCCCGGCGTAGACCCCAGCGGCAAAGGCCAGGGCCAGGACAGCGGACTGGTCAGCCTCGACCCCACCGGCCTCAAGGGTGACGTGTACCTGCAAGTCGTCGGCCTGGACTTCAACTACAACCGCGTGGCCTACCTCGTGCCGCTGACCATCAACCGCACGGCGGCGGCGAAGGAAGTGGTCGCCCCGACCAACGTGCGGGCCGTGTCCTACACCCTCAGCACCCGTATCGACTACCTGTACGGCACCCAGAACCCTGGCGTGGACGCGCCGACCTCCGGCACCAACCTGTGGGTCACGACCTCTTGGGACACCCCGGTGGATGTCAGCGGCGTCACGGGCTTCCGCGTGCTGCGCTCGACCCAGGCGACCGGCCCCTACAGCCAGGTGGCCTTCGCGGGCGCGGCCCAGTGCCCCAAACCCGCCGACGCCAAAGCCACCGTGCGCCGCTGCACCGTGAGCGACAACACCGCCTCGCTGGTGACTGGGCAGGACTACTTCTATAAGGTGGTCGCCGTCGGCAGCAACGAGGCCGCCAGTGACGCCGCGCCCACGTACACCCTGCCACTGTTCCAGCCCAAGCTGCTCAGCCCCGGCAAGGACGTTCACGACGTGGAGCTGACGCCCAACTACACCATCAAGGCGAACCTGTTCGGCACGGGCGCGACGGGTGCCGTGTTGAACGTGCGCGTGGCCGACTTCGTGACCGGGGAAAGCTACGGTTACGTGGCCCGCCGCCTGACCCTGCGCAAGGGCTTCGACGCGGCAGGCAAGGAAGAAGTTCAGATTCTGAGCAACCTGCTCAAGACCGACAACTACTACGTCTTCCGCGACTCCTGGGCCACCGACAACGACCCCAAGACCAACAACAGCACCGTGAAGTACGACGCGGCCAGCGACGTGCTGACCATCCCGCATCAGTACGAGGCCGATTTGTTGGAGACCGCCAAAGTGCCGCTCCAGACCAACCGCCGCTACAGCTGGTACATCAACGAGGGCTACGCCTATCGCCTCGCCGACCCCAGCAAGCCTGCTTCGGCGACCAACTACGTGGCGGCCTACTCGGTCTACAGCGACCCCTCGGACACCGTGCGCTTCGTGCCCGGCGGCGTCAAGCAGGGTGGGGCCGAAGTCAACGACTTCACCACCCGTCCCTGAGCCGACGCGCTTCCGTTTTCCCCTTGTCCCCTCCCAGGAGAATGACCGATGAAAAAGATTTCCCTAGCCGCTCTTACCCTGACCACCCTGCTGGCGGCCTGTGGTGGGCAGCCCGGCACCATGCCCCAAGTCAGCACTGCGCCCCAGGCCAGTACCGCGCCTGCCCTCTCCCAGTCCCCCCTCAGCATTGACCCGGCCCAGATCGTGACCACCAAGGCGGGCGAAACGTATGTCCGCAACCAACTGGTCGTGAACCTGCGCGGCCGCAGCGCCGAAGCCCTCGCCGCCGACCTGGGCGGGCAGGTGCTCGACCGCATCCCCGAACTGGACGTGGCCCTGATCGGCCTGCCTGCGGGCAAGGACGCCCGCAGCGAAGGCGTGCGCCTGATGCGTGAAGGCCAGGTGCGCTACGCCGCCGCGCAACTGGTGCAGCGCCGCGAGGCTCCCGTCAAGACGGGTCAACTGGGCGAGCAGGCTGTCAAGCAGGTCTTTGACCAGTTGCCCCAGTACGCACTGGACGCCAACCACATGAACGCCCAGCCCGCCTGGGACGCCGGATACACCGGCAAGGGCGTCAAGGTCGCCGTGATTGACGACCCCGCCGACGTTTCGCACCCCGACCTGCGCCCCAACTGGGCGGGCAAGGCCTTCGACCCCGCCACCAACACCACCTACACCAAGGTGCAGGACTGGATCGACTGGCTCGACCGTATCGACGGCAAGCTCGACCAGAAGGTAAACGGGAGTATCGACCACGGCACGGCGGTGGCGTCCACCATTTCCTCGGCCAAGGACGGCAAGGGCATCGTGGGCGTGGCGCCCGACTCCAAGTTCCTCCCCGCCGCTATTTTCCAGCCCGGCTTCGTGGGGGACTACCTGGTGGCCCGCTCGGTCATCTGGTCGGTCAACCAGGGCGCGCAGGTGCTCAACAACTCCTGGGGCGGTCTGGGCTACTCGCCGCTGATCAAGCAGGCGATGGACTACGCCCTGGAGCGCAATGTCACGGTGGTCGTCTCGGCGGGCAACAGCTACCGCGAGGAGTGGCGCAACCCCGCGCAGCTCCCCGGCGTCATCGCGTCGGCAGCGCTCGACATCAACAACGAAAAATCCGGTTTCTCGACCTACGGACGCCACATCAGCGTGGCCGCCCCCGGCGTGGACGTGCTGCTCGCCTCGCCCCTGTTCATCAACGAGGACGGCACCCGCAAGAGCGGCTACACCGCCGATGGTGGCAGCGGCTACCAACTCATCAGCGGCACGTCGTTCTCCGGCCCCTATACCGCCGGAACTGCGGCCCTCATTCTGGGTGCCAAGCCCGACCTCGACCCCTATCAAGTGCGCCGCCTGATGGAAGAAACCGCCGATGCCAGCGTGGGCAGCAACGCGGCGGGCTTCGACCGTGAAACGGGCCACGGCCTGATTCGCCTCGACAAACTCGCGGCTCGCCTCAAGGCCGGGAACATGCCCGAGAAGGGCGGCGCAGCCCGCGTGAAGGTCGAAATTCAGACGCCCGGCGGCTATGTCCCCGGCATTCTTGCCGACGCGGTACTCGAAGGCGACGGGGCCGACGGCGCGGTGTACGGCGTGCAGACCGATGCCGACGGGTACGCCAACTTCGTGTCCATCGCGCCCGGCACCTACACCCTGCGCGTGGCGACCCCCGACCTCACCCTGACAGGCGGCAACCCCAACGAGCGCGACTCCTACGTCGGCAAAATCACCGTCACTTCGGGCAGTGTGCTGAGCACCGTCGTCCCGCTGCGCGTCGTGCTGACCAAGGGAGCCGTCAACCTCAACCCGGTCGACCCCTACGAGCCGAACGACAAGATGGAGCAGGCCGCGCCCATCAAGTACGGCGACAGGACCAACGTGGCCTACATCTTCGGCAAGCCCCGCGACCTCGACTTCTTCTCCTTCATGGGCAAGGCGGGCGACAAGATTCAGGCCGACGTGCACGCCCGCGCCACCATCGGCGGGTCGCTCGATTCGTTCCTGGTGCTGCGCGACTCGGCAGGCAAGAAGCTGGCCTTCAACGACGACGCCAACGCCCAGGATTCTTCCCTCACCCACACGCTGCCCGCCGACGGCACCTACTACCTGGAAGTGTCGAGCTGCACCATCCTGTGCGCTTCGGACGGTGACGACCCAGCCAAGGGCCAGGACGACGACAGCCCCTTCAACAAGTACGTTCTGGAACTTCAGCAACTCAAATAAGGCTTCAACGCAACGAAAAAGCCTCTGCCCCGGTTCGTCATGGGGCAGAGGCTTTTTCGCGTTTCGGTTATTTCTTCCCGACCAGATAGACCGTGTTCAGCGGCTCGCTGCTGAAGGGACTCAGCACCCAGCCTTTCACGTAGCTGCGGGCGGCAGCGACCGACTGGCTATGCACCAGCGGCAGACGGTAGCCCGCCGCGTAGGTGATTTCCTGAATGCGGGCGTAGGCGTCGGCGCGGGCCTGACGGGTCAGTCCGGCGCGGGCCTTTTGCAGCAGGGCGTCGAGTTCGGCGGGCGCGTCCCAGCCGATGTCGTTGGTCGAGGTGGGGTTGTACAGCGCCCCGTAGAAGTAGTCGGGGTCGCCGTAATCGCCGATCAGCCCAATCTGGAACAGGCTCATGCGGCCTGCGAACAGGTTCTCGAGGTACTTGGCCCAATCTGCGGTTTGCAGGTTGACGCGGATACCCACGGCGGCGAGGTCCGCCGCCATCGCCTCGGCGGTCGCTTTGGGCTGCGGGAAGTAACTGCGGGTAATCGGCATGTACCAGAAGTCGATGGCAAAGCCGTTGGGGTAACCGGCCTCGGCCAGCAGTTTTTTGGCGGTGGCGGGGTCGTACTTGTAGTCGGCGGGCACCCTGGGGCTGTTGGCCCAGGCCAGCGCGGGCGGCAGAATGCTGGTGTCGGTGCGGCCCAGTCCATACCAGAAGTTGTCCACGATGGCCTTGCGGTTGACCGCCATGCCGATGGCCTGACGCACCTTGGGGTTTTTCAGGTACTCGTTGCGATTGTTCATCCCGATATAGCCGAGGTTGAAGCTGGGCCGCTTGTACAGCACCAGATTCTTGTCGGCCTGAATGGTCTTCATATCGTCGGGTTGCAGGTCGCTGGCGATGTCCACCGTTCCGGCCCGCAGTTCGTTGAGGCGCTGGTTGGGGTCCTTGATGGCCCGAATGATAAGGGTGTCCACTTTGGGCTTGCTGCCCCAGTAGGACTTGTTGGCGCTCAGCGTCACGCGCTCACCGCTGCGCCAGCTCTGGAAGACGAAGGGGCCAGTGCCAACCGCCGTGCCCTGCGGCGTGCCGTATCTGGCTCCCTGCGCCTTGACCGCCGTGGGGCTGGCGATGCCCCAGTAGGACGCGCTCATCTGCACCGGAAACACCGTGTTGGGGCGTGTCAGGTCCACCCGCAGCGCGTAGTCGTTCAGTTTGACGATGTCCTTGATGATGGCGTTCTTGTCTCCCTTGTACCCGCCGAGCAGGTCAGCCACGATGGTGAAGGTGCGGCCCTGGTCGCGCAGGCCGTTGGGGTCGCTCCTGTCCCACCAGCGGCGCAGGTTGAAGATGGCGGCGTCGGCGTTGAAGGGCGCGCCGTCGTGGAATTTGACGCCCCGGCGCAGGGTGAACTTCCAACTGGTCGCGTCCTTGTTGGGCGTCCAGCTCGTCGCCAGACCGGGGGCGAGGTCGGTGCTGCCGGGCTTGACGTTAATGAGGCGGTCGTAGATCTGGCGCTGCACCAGCATGGTCACCGAGTCGTGGGCGTTGGCCGATTCCAGGGTCGCGGGTTCACCGCTGCCCGCCACCACCAGGGTGCTGCTCTGGGCGGCGGCGGTGCCGCACAGGAGCGCGGCGGCAAGAAGATGACGTCTCATAGGCCCAGAGCCTAGACCACCGCGCGCCCGTGAGCAGCAGGGGAAAGGTCAAGTTGATTGGATAGGCTGGACACCCCTGACTGCCCACCACAGCCGCGTGACCTGCGCGGCCTGAAGGCTCAGCAGTTCGGCGGTTCGCGCCCGGCTCTCGTTCAGGTCGAGTGGTCCCGGCGCGATGGCGAAGGCAGCGGTCAGGCCCGGCACGCTTTCTGTGGCCCCCGGTTCGACGGCGCCCGCCAGCGCCACGACCGCAATACCGTGCTGCCGGGCCAGTGCCGACACCGCCGACACCACCTTGCCGTGCCGACTCTGGTGGTCGAGCCGCCCCTCGCCCGTCCAGATCAGGTGCCAGTGCTCCTCGGCGACCCGGCGATTCAGACCGCTCGCCTCGGCGACCAGCGCCGCGCCGGGTTCGAGCCGGGCACCCAGCACCGCCAGTACGCCCGCCGCCGTGCCGCCCGCCGCGCCCGCACCGGGAATCTCACGCACGTCCTGGCCCAGTTGGGCGGAGACGACCCCGGCAAAGCGCTCCAGCGCCGCGTCGAGCTGCCCCACGTCCTCTGCCGACGCGCCCTTTTGCGGCCCGAACACGGCGGAAGCGCCCTCCGGCCCGGTCAGCGGGTGGGTCACGTCGCAGGCCACCCGGAAGCGGGTCTGCCGCGCCTGGGGCAGCAGGCCGGACAGGTCGAGCTGGTGAAGGCGACCCAGCGCGAGGCCACCCGGCGGAAGGGGCTGCCCGGCTTCGTCCACAAAGCGCACGCCCAGGGCGCTGAGCAGCCCCGCACCCGCGTCGTTGGTGGCACTGCCACCCAGGCACAGCAGCACCTCGCCACTGGGCCGCAGGTCGGTCAGTGCCTGCCGAATCACCTCACCCGTGCCCCCCGTCGAGGCCCGCAGGGGGTCACGCTCCGCCTCGGTCAGCCGGGTGAGGCCCGAGGCGTCGGCCAGTTCGACCACCGCCCGGTTCTGAGCACGCGAAACAGCGTAACGGGCGGTGACAGGGCGGCCCAGCGGGTCGTGGGCGGGGCAACGCCGCTGCTCGAAGTCGCCCGCTGCCGTGAGGGTGTCCAGCGTCCCTTCGCCCCCGTCCGCCATCGGCACCTGCGCGATGTAGGCTCCGTCGGGAAGTGCCTGCCGGATACCCTGGGCGATAGCAGCACACACGTCGGGGGCATCCAGGCTGCCCTTAAACGAGTCGGGGGCGACCAGCATCCGGGGCAGTTGGGGCGGCATAGGCGCATGCTAGCGGGGAGGAAGAGCAGCGGTGGGGCAGGCGTCCCCGCGCCGCTGTCCTAGAGTGAAGATGTGCTGAAGACCCTGCCGTCCCTGCTGCGCCCCTTGCTGGCGCTGCTGACGGTGCTGGCGTCCTTCATGTTTCAGACGCGGGTGGGCGCGCTTGGTGACCTGACCCCGCGCACGGTCAGCGCGGCCCAGTTGCAGGCGCTGCGGCTGGAGGGCGTTCACTGCGGCGAGAAGGCGCAGACTGCGGTGCCCGACCCTCATGCCCAGCACTCGCACACGTCTCATTCTTCACAGCCCACCGACGAGCATTCGGCCCACGGCGCCCACTGCCCGTTTTGCCTGACCAACGCTTTTGCGCTGGAAGCGGGCATCGTCGGTCTTCCGCAGGGGCCGCCCGCTGCGCTGCCGCAACCGGTCAGGAGTGCGGAATTGTGCGTGCTGGCGGCGGTCAGCTACGCGGATGCCCGCGCTCCGCCTTTTTGGATGCTCTGAGCCACGCGCTATGGGCCATGAGGTCGAGCCGCGCTCCCTCTCTGCCCGCCGCTTCTCGCATCCACAAAAGGAAACCACCATGCAAAAACTGTTTGCCCTGCTGTCTGCTGCCCTCATCGGCAGTGCCTGCGCCGCGCCGCTGACCATTACCCTCTCGCTGACCGACGGGGATAAGCCGTTCTTCTACCACAACCCCCTCAGCGTCGGCGGGCAGGAACTGAACGTGCAGGAAGTCAAATTCTATGTGTCCGAAGTCGCGCTGGTGCGGGCCGACGGGCGGGAAGTGCCTGTCCCTGGCCTCAACCTCGCCAGCCTGAAGAAAGGCACGCCGCCCCAGAACATCGAAATTTTCAAGGGCAACGCGCCCGTGGGCGAGTACCGTGGCCTGCGCTTCAACGTGGGCGTGCCGCGCTCCCTCAACCACGCCGACGCCACCACCGCCAAAGCCCCGCTGAGCGTAGAGCAGGGCATGTACTGGGCCTGGAACAGCGGCTACATCTTCTTCTCGCTGCTGGGCGAAACGGGCGGGCAAAAAGTCGCCAACCACGTCGGCGGCGACTCGCACCGCGTCACCGTCAATCTGGCTGACCTGCAAAAACCGGGCACGGCGCTCCAAGTCACCGCGCAGGGCGCCACCGTCGCCGCCGCCCTCGACCTGCAAAAGCTCTACGCGGCGGGCGTGGCGGGGCAGCCCTGGGACTTTGCCAAGGCGCAGTATCAGCAGGTTCACATGGGGCCAGCCGCCGACCAGCTTTTCATGAACCTGTCGGGGGCTTTCAGCCGCGCCCAGGCTGCCAATACGGGTTCGCACCACTGATTCCACCCCTTTGCAGCCATGAAGAAATTTCTTCTGATAGGGGCGCTCTCTCTCCTCTCTGCCCTCTGCCTCGTGCCCGTCTCGGCCCAGGTCGCGGACGCGGGTGAGGCGAAACGGGCCGCGCTGGGCCGCGAACTGTTCTATTCGCCGCTGCTGAGCAGTGACGGCAAGGTGGCCTGCGCAAGTTGTCACCAGCAGGACAAAGCCTTTACCGACGGGCGGGCGCTGAGCCTCGGCGCGGGCGGGCGCGTGGGCAAGCGCAGTGCGCCCAGCTTGGTCAACGTGGCGGCGCGTTCGCGGCTGTTCTGGCACGGCGGCAGCCCCAGTCTGGAATTACAGGCGCTGGGGCCGCTCTCCGACCACAACGAACACGACCTGAGGCCCGAAGAAACGGTGGCAAAGCTGGCGGCTGACCCGTACTTTTCCCGCCGTTTTGCCGAAGTTTACGGCGCAGCGCCCAGTTTGACGGGCCTCACACGGGCCATCGCCGCGTTCGAGCGCACGCTGACCAGTTACCACTCGCCTTTTGACCGCTATTCGGCAGGCGACGAAGCGGCACTGACGGCAGCCCAGGTGCGCGGCATGGATTTGTTTTACGACAAGGCCGAATGTTTTCACTGTCACGCGGGCCGAAATTTCAGCGACAACCTGCCGCACAACAACGGCTCGGTGCTGTTCAACGAAGACATCGGGCTGGCCCAACTGACCGAGCAGGACGAGGACGTGGGCAAATTCATCACGCCGACGCTGCGAAATGTCGCCCTGACTGCGCCCTACATGCATGCGGGCCAGATGCAGACCCTGCGCGAAGTCGTGGAGCACTACAACGCGGGCGGGCAACCCAACCCCAACACCGACCCGCTGGTGCGCCCGCTGGGACTGACCGACGCCGAAGTGAATGACCTGCTCGCCTTCCTGGAATCGCTGACCGACCCGACAGTGGCGACCAATCCCGACTTTGGGCCGCCTCCCAAAAGGCATTAGAAGACCCCTCACCCCTGCCTTTGGCAGGCCCTCTCCCCAGGAGAGAGGGTCAGGATGCCTCCTCATCTGAAAAGAGGACTTTTCCACCCTCTACCAAGGGGAGAGGGCCTCGCGCAGCGAGGGGTGAGGGGTCTTTAAACCCGCCGCCCTCCAATCATCCAAAACACGGAGAACCCATGAAAACCACTCTTTTACCCCTTCTCCTCCTGGCCTCCTGCGCTCAGGCCCACTCCACCATTGACGCGGGGAATGTCACGCTGGAGTGGCACACCGACACCAACGAACGGCTCCAGGTAGATGGCGACACCACGCTGACCGTGACCCTCAAAGTGGCGGGCAAACCCCTAAATGCCGCCCAGTGCCGCTGCACGCTGCTGCTGTACCAGGGCGCGGTCAGCCCCCGCGTGCGCCCCACCGTCCTCAAGACGCAGATTGACGAAGGCGGCAACTTGAATACCGTCATCACCGTCAGCAAGGCAGGAGCTTACGCGCTGGTGGTGGACGGCAAGCCACTGAAACCCAACGACTTCGCCCCCTTCCGAACGGTAATCAGCCTGATCGCGCTGGACGACGTGTACAACGGGGCCAAGCCATGAAGCGCCTGCTGAGTGTGCTGCTACTCGCCCTCGGCCCTTCGGCGCTGGCGCATACGGCGGTGACGGGGATTCGGCCTGCGGCCCACGCCATCGTCAGCCAGCCGAAAGCCGTGCAACTTGAGTTCAGCGAGGCCATTCCGCTGCGGTTCGCTACTTTCAAGGTCTATCCGCTGCCCGCAGGCGACAAGCTCAGCCTCAACCGCGCCGCCAAAGCCTTGCTGAACACCGCCCTGAACGCCAAGAACGACGCCTCAGCGCGGGCCGATGCCTGGGCAGGGGGCAAGGAGACGGCAATGTCCCTGAGCCTGCCCCTCAAGCCCAACCTGAAAGCGGGAGCCTACGCCGTGCTGTGGCGCTTCGTGTCCGATGACGGGCATGTGGTGACGGGCCAGAGCGTTTTTCACGTTCGATGAGTCGTCTGCTGCTGTTTGCGGGGCTGGCGCTGCTGCTGGGCGGCGGGGCGGCGCGGCGGCTCCTGGCGGCGGGTGAGATCAATCCCGTGCGGTTGCGCTGGCTGCTGCTCGGCTGGGCGCTGCTTTTTCTGGGCGCGGGCCTGAGCGTCTATCAGCCGCTGCGTGAACTGGGTCTGCTCGCCCCTGCCGACGTGTTGGACTACCTGACCGGAGTGGGTTCGGGGCGGGCGGCGCTGCTCTTGCTGCTGTGTGCCACGCTTTTTCTGCTGGTAGAGGTGTGGCGCTGGCCTGCGCTGGTGCTGGTGGGCCTGGGCAGTTGGGCGCTGTGGGGCATGGCGGGCATCGGTCACGGCGGCATTCACGGCGGCACGGTGCGCGGCCTCCACGCCCTGCACGCGGGAGCCATGAGCGTCTGGGTCGGCGGGCTGGCGGCGCTGTTGCGGTGGCCTGCGCCGAGCAGAAGGGTGGCGGCCCAGCGGTTCTCGCCCGTTGCGGCGGGGTGCGTGGCCCTGCTGACCCTCACGGGGCTGGGGATGGGCCTGAACCACGTTCCCACGCTGGACGCCCTGCGCCAGTCGGAATACGGGCAAACGCTTCTGCTCAAGCTGCTCGCCTTCGCGGGGGTGCTGGCGGCGGCGGGATGGGTGCGGCGCTCTCTGGCTCAGGGAAAACTGGCGGCGCTGTGGCCCGAACTGCTGCTGCTGGCGCTGGTGCTGCTGCTCACGGCGCGGCTGGGCGGGCTGCCGCTGGTGCATGGCGTGTGAGTCCTTTCTCCGATTTCAGTCTGCGTCCAGCAAGCGGCGTGTCCAGTCCAGGTCAGCCTGAGTGAGCGCCTGAATCCGCTCCATCGCCAGTCGAACGCCCTGGGTGAGCGGCACCCGGCCCATCAGTTCGGCGTAGCTGTCCAGTCGCCGCGCCAGTTTGTCCTCACGCTGCCGCAGGGCCGCCACCCTTTCTGCTTCCGGTAGGTGCTCGCAGAACATCATGGGCACGCTGCCGGACACCACCAGAATTTCCTCGTCGGCCAGTTGCCTTTGCAGGAGTTCCATGAAATGCGCCTGTCCGCTCTCGGTCAGGGCATAGACCTTGCGCGTGGGCCGCGCTCCGTGCTGCTCGGTGTGACTCTTGATCAAGCCGTGCTGCTCCAGTCGTTCCAGCAGTTGGTAGGCGGTGGCCTTTTTGAGGTGAATCACGCAGCCCAGTTGCCGCTCAATAAACTCGTTGATTTCGTAGCCGTGCCGCTCCTGCGAGGTCAGCAGGCCCAGCAGCAGCAGCACCCGCTCGTCGTCGGGCAAGGCGGGGAGGGGGAGAGAGGGGTTATCCATAGTTCCTTCATTCTAGATTAGTCAAAATTGACTATTCAAGGTTGACCCTTTAGGCTGAGAGGCATGAAGAAGCGCCACCTCCTGACCTCTGTCGTCCTCATCGCTGCTGGAGCCGTGCTGCTGAGCAGTTGCGCCCCCGCCCAGACCGCTGCTGTAGGGACTGACGGCTACGCCCTGCCCCCCGCGCTGAGCGGTGAGCGCCGCGCCCTGGTGCTGCCTGGATTCGGCAAAGTGGCCTACTACGCCGACTCGCGGGGCACGGGCCGCCCGCTGGTGCTGGTTCACGCCATCAACGCGGCGGGCAGCGCCTACGAGGTCAAGCCGCTGTGGGACGCCTACGTGGGCAAACGCCCCGTCTACGCGCTGGAATTTCCGGGCTTCGGCAGCAGTGACCGTCTCGACGTGACCTACACCCCCCAGCTGATGACGCAGGCGCTGCAAGCCCTGGTCGCCGAACTGAACACCGAGGTGGACGTGGTGGCCCTCAGCCTGGGCAGCGAATTTGCCGCCCGCGCCGCCCTGAGCGAGCCGCGCATCAAGTCGCTGGCCCTCGTGTCACCCAGCGGGTTCGGTCAGCCCAGGGGCGGCACCCAGCAGGCGACCGACGACGACGGCGGGCAAAAACTCTACAACCGCCTCAACGCCATCGGAGACCCGCTGTACGCCACCTTGCGTACCCGTCCCAGCATTCATTACTTCCTGAGCCGGAGCTTCCGTGGCCCCGTTCCCACTGACCTGGTGGACTACGCCGTCGTCACCACCCGCCAGCCCGGAGCCAAGTACGCGCCGCTGTATTTCGTGAGTGGGCGGCTGTTCACGCCCGACGCTTACGGCGAGCTGTACAGCAAACTGAATACGCCCACGCTGGTGCTCTACGACCAGGACGGCTTCGTTTCGTTCGACCGTTTGCCCCTGTTCGCGCAGAAAACCAATGCGAGCGTCGTCCGCATTCCAGAAACCGACGGCCTGCCGCACTGGGAAAAGCCCAAGGAAACGCAGGCCGCGCTGGAAACCTTCTGGAGCGCCCAGCCCTGAGATTGAGACAGGCCCGTGACCCGCTTTCCGCGTTGGAAGGCGGGTCTTTATGACTACCTCTTCTCAGCCCGGTTCGCCAGCCCCCGCAGCAGCAGCAGCACGCCGAAAGCCAGCAACACCATCAAGGCACTCAGCACCAGCGCGGGGCCGAGGTCGCTTTCCAGCGCGGCGTAGATGGCGAGCGGCACGGTCTGCGTCTGCCCGGCGAGACTGCCCGCGAAGAGCAGGGTGGCCCCGAACTCGCCCAGCGAACGTGCCCAGGCCAGCACCGCGCCTTCCAGTAAAAAAGGCCAGGCCAGCGGCAAGGTGATGTGCCGCAGAACCTCGCCCGCCCCGGCTCCGTCCACCCGCGCCGCCGCCTCTATGTCGGGGTCGAAGTGGGCGAACCCCGCCCGCGCCGTGCGGACATAAAAGGGGGCCGACGTGAACAGTTGCGCCAGCACCACTGCTGCCGGGGTAAAGGCGAGGCTGACCCCGGCTATCTCCAGCGGACGCCCCAACCAGCCCAGCCGCCCGAAGGTGAGCAGCAGCGCCACGCCCGCCACCACCGGGGGAAGCACCAGTGGCAGGTCGAGCAGGCTTTCTATCCACGCCTTGCCCCGAAACTGCCGCCGTGCCAGCACGTAGGCGAGGGGCGTGCCCAGCAGCAGCGTCAGGGCCAAACTGCTCAGCGTCGTCACCGCACTTACGCGCAGGGCGTCCAGCACGGCGGGACTGTGCAGGGCAGGCCAAGTGTCGGGAGTCAGGCCGCGCAGCAGCAGCGTCAGCACCGGGAGGGCCAGCAGCAGCGCCAGCGGCAGGCTCAGCAGAAAGGGGACAGCTTCCCGCCTCTCAGGGCGCACCCAGCAGCCCCCATTTTTTCAGGATGCCCTGCCCCTGGGCCGAGCGCACGAAGGTGATGAAGGCGTGGGCCGCTTCGCGGTTGCCGCCCCTGACCGCGCCGATGGGGTAGGCGACGGGCGGATTGAAACGGGCCGGCAGTTCTATGACGCGCACGGCGGCCTTGAGTCGCGGCGTCACGTCGCTGCGGTACACGAAGGCGGCGTCGGCCTGCCCCAGCCCCACCTTGAGCGCCACCTGCCGCACGTTGGGTTCCTCGCTGACCACGCCCGCCAGTACCCGGCGCGAGAAGTCACCGCCATAGGTTCCGGCGCGGTCGAGGCTGGAAAGGGCAGCGCGAGTCGCGTCTCCGGCAGGCACGCCTTGGGCCGCCAGCACCAGCTTGAGGCCAGGCCGGGTCAGGTCGGAGAGCTTTTGCACGGCGCGGTTGTTCGCGGGCGCGATGACCACCAGTCGGTTCCGCGCAAAGGTCTGGCCCGGCTCGACCCGTCCTGCCGCCACCAGGGGAGCGTACTGCGCGGCGTTGGCGCTGGCGAACACGTCGGCGCGTGCGCCCTGTTCCAGTTGCGTGCGCAGCACCTGCGACCCGGCGAAGTTGAAGCGGGTGCGGTGCCCCGTCCGGGCATCAAACACCCGCCCCAGTTCGGTGAAGGCGTCGGTCAGGCTGCTGGCGGCAAAGACAGTCAACTGCGCGGCCTGGGCCGAACCGAGCAGAAACAGAAACGGAAGCAGGCGGCGCATGGCGGTTCAGCCTAAAGCATTTGACGAAAGGGCAGACCACATTTTTACCGAGCGGCGCGAGTACGAACGGAAGAGCAGGACTCCGAATGGCGCACCCTGGCTCTGAGCTATTGGCCATGAGCCATGAAAAGGCTGTTCAGAGCTTATGGCCCATAGCTCATGGCCAGGAGCAACAGCCTCTCGGCGGGTGGCATACCACGTTACTGGTAAAGGTGGCGGGGCAGCGCTACTCCTGCTCCGGCTTGGTGGTCGGGAAACGCTTGGTCAGCCAGCGGTCGAAGCGGGCCAGTCCTTCCTTTTGCCGCTCGTGGGCACGGTTGAGCACATGCAGCCGGGTCTGAAGGCGCTGCAACTGTTCGTCGTCCAGGGGAATGTCCGCCCGTACCCAGTCGCGGCGGTACGTGCCGTCGGGGGTGTGGGTGGCGCGGCGCAGGATGACCATGTCGCGGGCTTCTTCCAGGGTCATGCCCAGGGTACGCAGGTCGATCAGGTCACGCAGCAACCGCAGCGAGTACGGCGCGTACAGCACCCGCCCAGAAGCCGTCACCTCATCGGGTGGCAGCAGCCCCAGCTCGGCATAGTGCATCACGGTGCGGCGCGTGACTCCGGCGGCGCGGGCCAGTTCTGCCGTGGTGTAGTAGGCCGTCTGGCTGTCGGCTTCGGACGCCAGCGGAAGGGTCTCGGGAGTGCTCAAGGAACGATGACCACCTTGCCGGTGACTTCCCGGTTCAGCAAAGCGCGCATCGCTTCTGCGCCGCGTTCGAGCGGGTAGCGGGCGCTGACCAGAGGTTTGACCTGACCTTCGGCTATCCAGCCCAGCAGCCGCGCCATGTTGGCGGCGTTGGCCCTGGGGTCGCGCTTGGCGAACTCGCCCCAGAACACGCCCACCAGCGAAGCGCCCTTGAGGAGTGGCAGGTTCAGGGCAAGCTGCGGAATCTCGCCCCCCGCGAACCCGATGACGAGGTAGCGTCCGCCCCAGCCCAGCGAGCGGAAGGCGGGTTCGGCGTAGCGGTCGCCCACCGGGTCGAACACCACGTCCACGCCTGCCTTGCCCGTGATGGCCTTGAGGCGTTCGCGTAGGTCTTCGTGGTCGTAGCGAATCACCTCGTCGGCTCCGTGCTGGCGCACCGTTTCGGCCTTTTCCTCGGTGGACACGGCGGCGATGACCTTGGCCCCCAGCGCCTTGCCGATCATGACCGCGCCCAGACCCACGCCGCCTGCCGCGCCCAGCACCAGCAGCGTTTCGCCGGGCTGGACGTTGCCGCGCTGAATCAGGGCGTGCAGCACGGTGCCGTAGGCCAGCGGCAGACCAGCGGCGACTTCGAGCGGAAAGCCGGGGGGCAGCGGGATGGCCTGGGCAGCGGAGGCGACGAGGTGGGTCGAGAAGGCCCCAGTGCCCGTGAAAGCGACCACTGCCTGCCCCGGCTTGAGGTGCGTGACACCCTCACCGACGGCGCTGACGGTGCCTGCGGCCTCTGCACCGGGCACGAAGGGGAGCGGCGGGCGCACCTGGTACTGGCCCATCACCATCAGGGCGTCGGGGTAGTTGACTCCGGCGGCAGCGACCTCGATCACCACTTCGCCGGGGCCGGGCACCGGGTCGGGCTTCTGCTGCACGGTGAGGGTTTCGGGCTGGTCGAACTCCTGGCAGGTAAGGGCACGCATAGTTGGATTATAGTAACGCCAACGTGCAAAGTGAACGTCCACGGACATTTTCATGTTCGTCCCTTTTCGCCCTGTCTTTCCCTGGAGGTGTACTATGACCCCTTTTCTCAGTCGCCGTGACCTGCAATTCCAGCTGTTCGAGGTGCTGGACACCGCTCGCCTGCCGGAGCGTCCCCGCTTCGCCGAGCACTCCCGCGAGGTGTATGACGACGTGCTGAACCTCGCCTACAACGTGGCCGAGAAGTACTTCGCCAACCACGCCCGCGAAGCCGACCTGAACGAGCCGCATGTGGAAGGCGGCAAAGTCAAGCTGGTGCCCGCCGTGAAAGAAGCGATGGAAGCCACCCGCGATGCCGGGTTTTTCAGCGCCCACCACGACGAGGAATGGGGCGG
The DNA here is from genome assembly GCF_030523985.1 of Deinococcus sp. Taxonomy (GTDB): domain Bacteria; phylum Deinococcota; class Deinococci; order Deinococcales; family Deinococcaceae; genus Deinococcus. Next base: position 2,210 of record NZ_JAUNHK010000042.1, on the reverse strand, counting down.
CCTGCAACTGCCCTGGGTGGTGACGCAGGCGGTGCAGGCCAATTTCAAGGCGGCCAACATCGCTTCGAGCGGCTACCTGCTGCTTACCCTCGGCAACGCCAACCTGCAACGGGTGTTCGCCTCGCCCGAGCAGAAGGAAAAGTACATGCGCCCGATGCTGGAGGGGCGCTGGTTCGGCACGATGGCCCTGTCCGAGCCGCACGCCGGGTCAGGCTTGGCCGACATCACCACCACTGCGACCCTGCGCGAGGACGGCACCTACTCCATTCGCGGCACCAAGATGTGGATTTCGGGCGGCGAACACGAACTCGGTGAGAACATCGTTCATCTGGTGCTCGCCCGAATCGCGGGCGCTCCGGCGGGGGTCAAGGGCATCAGCCTGTTTCTGGTGCCGCGCTACCGTATCAACGAAGACGGCAGTGTGGGCGAGAGCAACAACGTCGTGCTGGCGGGCCTCAACCACAAGATGGGCTACCGGGGCACCACCAACACGCTGCTCAACTTCGGTGAGGGCGGCGAGACCATCGGCGAAATCGTGGGCGAGCCGGGGCGCGGCCTCGCGCAGATGTTCCACATGATGAACGACGCCCGCATCGGCGTGGGCATCGGCGCGGTCATGCTGGGCTACGCCGGGTACATGGCAAGTCTGGACTACGCCCGCGAGCGGCATCAGGGCAGGTTGCCGAGCAGCAAAGACCCGCACAGCCCGCCCGTCGCCATCATCGAGCACGCCGACGTGAAACGGATGCTGCTGCGGCAGAAGTGCTATGTGGAAGGCGGCCTCGCGCTGGGGCTGTACGCGGCCTCACTGGTGGACGACCTGAACACCGGCCCCGAAGCGGAACGCGAAGACGTACACCTGTTGCTCGACCTGCTGACGCCTATCGTCAAATCCTGGCCCAGCAAGTACAGCCAGGAAGCCCTCAGTGACGCGATTCAGGTGATGGGCGGGGCCGGATACACCCGCGACACCCCGGTGGAGATGTACTACCGCGACAACCGCCTCAACCCCATTCACGAGGGCACCGAGGGCATTCAGGGCAACGACCTGCTGGGCCGCAAGCTGACCCAAGCGAACGGACGCGGCCTGGAACTGCTGCTGGCCCGGATGCAGGCCGACCTGAAGGCCGCCGAGGAGCACGCCGAACTGAATGACCTGCGTGTCGCCCTGGGAACGGCACTGGAACAGGCGACCACCGCCCTGCAAAATCTGCTGGGCCGCGCCGCCGAACTGGGGCCTGACCGTCTGTTGGCGAACTCGACCACCGCGCTCGACCTGCTGGGCCACCCCGTCGTGGGCTGGATGTGGCTGCGTCAGGCCCAAGCCGCGGCCCGCGCCCTGCCCGGCAGCCGGGGGGACGACGCCGACTTCTACCGGGGCAAGGTACACGCCGCCCGGTTCTTCGCCCACTACGAACTGCCCAAGGTGCGCGTCTGGGCCGATCTGCTGGCAAGCGCCGACACGACCACGCTGGAAATGCAGCCGGAGTGGTTCTGATAAGGCTTTGAAAAATCACTATGGATAGCGTGCAAAGTCAGTATCAAGCCTCCTGTGCCGACTGGCTCTGAGCCATGGGCCAGGAGCAACAGCCTCTCGGCGGGTGATACGGACATACCACGTTATCGATAAGAGACTGTCCGGAAAGGTTCTGGAATGGCAGATTTCCAAATATTCTACACTTGTCAAGTGGCACGTGTACCCACTTATCCCTCTGATATGACTGACGAAGAGTGGGCCATTTTGGAACCGCTCATCCCTGCCCCTCAGTCTGGTGGCCGACCAGCAAAATATGCCCGTCGTGACATCCTCGACGCCATCTTCTATGTCAAGCGCGGCGGCACGTCCTGGCGAATGTTGCCAGCCGACTTCCCCTACTGGAAGACGGTCTACGACTACTTTTCACAGTGGAGAGATGATGGAACCTACGAGCGCATCAACGATGCGCTCCGCTCTCAAGTTCGGCAACTGGCTGGTCGCAATGCACTCCCCAGTGCAGGCAGTATCGATTCCCGGAGCGTCAAAACCTCCCAAAAAGGGGGCCCAGAGGATACGACGGGGGCAAAAAGGTTAACGGGCGAGAACATCACATCCTGACAGACACTCTGGGACTCCTCCTCAAGGTCAAAGTGCTTCCGGCCAACGTGACAGATCGTAATGGCGGCGAAATGCTGTTGAAAGAGTATCGGGAGGCACAACCCAAGTTGCAGCT
>NZ_JAUNHK010000174.1 GCF_030523985.1 Deinococcus sp. | reverse complement strand
CTCACAGACCCCTAAAATGCCCGTGCTACGCTGAAAACCGTGACTGCCTCTGCCGCCGTGCCCGCCGCTTCTGCGCCCCTGCCCACCCGCCCTGACCTGACGGCGACGGGCCTGAGCAAGACCTATGGCAAGCGGCAGGTGGTGCGCGGCGTGGATTTTCGGGTGTCGCCCGGCGAAATCGTGGCGCTGTTCGGCCCCAACGGTGCGGGCAAGACCACGACCTTTTACATGGTGGTCGGGTTTATTCGCCCTGGCGGGGGGCAGATTGCGCTGGGAAGCAAAGACCTGACCAAACTGCCCATGCACGAGCGGGCGCGGCTGGGGCTGGGGTACTTGCCGCAGGAGCCGAGTGCGTTTCGCAAACTGACGGCGCGGGACAACCTGCTGGCGATTCTGGAATATCAGAAACTCTCCCGCGCCGAGCAGGAAAAACGGGCCGACGACCTGCTGGCAGAGTTCGGGCTGACCCACCTCGCAGGCTCCTACGCCTACCAGCTTTCGGGCGGCGAGCGGCGGCGACTGGAACTGGCCCGCGCCCTGACCACCGACCCTGATTACCTGCTGCTGGACGAACCTTTTACGGGCGTAGACCCCAAGAGCATCCGCGAGATTCAGCGCCTCATCCGCGAGTTGCGTGACCGCCGGGGCATCGGCGTCTTTATCACCGACCACAACGTGCGCGAAACGATTGCGCTGTGTGACCGCGTTTATTTGATGTTCGACGGTCAACTCAAGTTCGGGGGCACGCCCGCCGAGTTCGCCCAGGACGAAGACGCCCGCCGCCACTACCTGGGCGACGACTTTGAGTTGTAAAAGGCCGGGAGACTGAAGCGTGCTGTGGCTCTTTTTGCCCTTTATGGTGCTGCTTTCGGGCGTGGTGGCCTACGCCGCCGACGTGATTGCCAAGAAAGCGGGCCGCAAGCACCTGCGCTGGTTCGGGCTGCGGCCCAAGCAGACGGCCCAAATCGTGGCGGTGCTGTCGGGCATGGGCATCAGCGCGGCGAGTCTGGCGGCCTTTTTGCTGCTCAACCGCTCGGCCGTGCAGACCATCGCCCAGGCCGACCAGTTGCGCCCGCAGATTGAGGCGTTACGCCAGGAAGTCGGCAGCGTGCAGGGCGAACTGCGGGCCGCCCAGACCGAGCGCGAGGCCGCCCGCAGCGAGGCGCAAAAGGCCGTGCAGGAGCGCGAAGCCGCCCGCAAAGAACTGACGGCTGCCCGTGGGGAACTGCGAACCGCCCAGCAGGGCCTCGCTGCCGCGCAGCAGGAGGGGGCAAAACTGGTGGCCCAGTCCCGCGAATTGCAGACGCGTCTCGCCACTCTGGGAGAGCAGCGCCGCACCCTGGAAGCCCAGGCCCAGGCCAGCCGCGAGCGCTTGACCGCCTCGCAAAAGCAGTTGCAGGCGAGTGAAGCCCGCGCCGCCGAACTCGACGCGCAGGTGCTTGACCTCAAACTTCGCAGCGCCCAGGCCGAGCAGGAAGCGCAAAATGCCCAGGCCCGTGCTGACGCCGCCCAGGCCCGCACCGACGAATTGCAGCAAAAGGCCGCTGCCGCTCAGACGGCGGCCCAGGCAGCCCAGACCCGCGCCGCCGCTGCCCAGGCCCAGGCGACCCAGGCCGAGCAGGTCAGTCGGCAGGCCCGCGCCGCGCAGCAGCAAGTGCAACAAAGGGCAGAGGCGGCGATGACTCAGGCCCAGCGCGTGGAGCAGCAGGCCCAGGCTGCGGCGCAGGCCAGTGTGCGGCAGGCCCAGCAGGAAGCCCAGGTACAGCTTCAGCAGGTGCAGCGGCAGGCCCAGACCCAGGCGCGTGAAGCCCAGCAGCGTCTCGCCGCCCTGCGTGCCCAGGCCCAGACGCTGAATACCCAGGTGCAGCAGGCGCAGCAGGCCCGTGACGCCGCCGTGCGTGCCCAGCAGCAGGCCCAGGCCAGCCGCGACCAGTTGCTCGCCGAGCGCAAGGTGGCGACCCAGGCCCGTGACAAGGCCGTAAAGGAGCGCGACCAAGTGCGCCAGGACCTCGCGGCGCTGCGAACCCAGCAGCAGCAGCTCCAGAGCAGCAACGCCGCCCTCGCCCGCGACCTCGCGCAGGCCCAGCAGAGCCTGAGCCGTCTTCAAGCGCAGTACGCCACCGCCCGCAGCGAACTCAGCCTCAGCCGCACCGCCGAACTCGCCTACCCCAAGAACGAACTGGTCTACGCCGGGGTCGTGCCTACCGTTCGCAGCCTCGACACCTTCCTCAAATTCGCCGAGTCTGCTGCGGTCAGTCGGGGAGCGCGGGCGAACTCGGAGGGCCCCGCCGCCCGCCTCAGCCGCCCGGCCCGCGTCGCCCTCGAAACCAAGTTGCGCGGCCTGAACACCAGCGCCTTCGTGGTGTGCCGCGCCGCCCAGAACAGCGTGATGGGCTTTCCCCTCGAACTCACCTGTGACGCCCGCGCCAACGCCCTGCTGTACCGGGCGGGCCAGCCCATTCGCAAGGCCACGGTCAACCTGCGCGACCAGGGCACCTTGCAGGCTCAGATTTCCGACCTGCTCCAGGACACGGTGCTCGACCTCACCCTGCGTGGCGTGCCCGGCGAGTACATCGGCAATCAGGCGCTCGACATCGGGAACCTGCTGGCCCTGCTCACCACCCTGCGCGAAAGGGGCGACAGCACCGCCGTCATCAGCATTGCGCCCCGCGAGGACGTGCGGCCCAGCACCCGCGTGGAACTGGTGGCACGGGGGCCGTGACACGTTTTGCCGTAACACTTCTGTAACGCCAGCGGCCCACCCTCAGGCATGAAGAAAATCCTGGTGACCACCGACCAGAGCGACCTGGGCTGGCAAGCCACCGCGCACGCCCGCGCCCTGGCTGACGCGCTGGGGGCCGAACTCGTCGCCCTGAGCATTCAACCCGACCCCAACGTGGCGGTGGCGGGCGAATTCGGCTACATTCCGCCCACCGACCCGCAGGACTATGTCGAGCAGCGCAACGAAGCCGAGCGCCTGCTGGCCGAGCGGGTGCCGGGAGCGCGGGTGCGTGTCGAGCAGGCGGGGGGCCGCCCGGTGTCCCGCGCCATCATCGACGTGGCGAAGGAAGAAGGCGTCAGCATGATTGTGATGACCACCCACGGACGCAGCGGACTGGGCCGCGCCATTCTGGGCAGCGTCGCCGAAGCCGTGCTACACCATGCCAAGGTGCCGGTGGT
>NZ_JAUNHK010000041.1:15772-22832 GCF_030523985.1 Deinococcus sp. | reverse complement strand
AGCAGGAAGGGGGCAAAATCGCTCACTCAGTCCGCCGCGTTCGTTTCCCGGCCTTCGGCGTCATAGCGGCGCGGGTCGGCAATGTGCCCGGCCACCGCACTCGCCGCCACCGTCGCAGGACTGGCGAGGTAAATCTGCGCCGAGGGGTCACCCATACGGCCCACGAAGTTGCGGTTGCTGCTCGAAATGCAGATGTCGTCCGGCCCCAGCACGCCGCTGTGCATGCCCAGGCACGCGCCGCAGGAGGGGTAGCTCACGCTCGCGCCCGCCTCCACGAAGATTTCCAGCAGTCCTTCCTGGGCGGCCTGTTTCCAGATGGCCTGCGTCGCGGGAACGACGATCATCTGCACGTTCTCGGCGACCTTGCGGCCCTTCAGGATGCGGGCCACGTCGCGCAGGTCGCTGATGCGCCCGTTGGTGCAACTGCCGACGTAGGCGTGCGTGACGGCAATCTTGTCGCTGCCCGCCACTTTGCCGTTGCTGGGAATGTGGGGGTAGGCCACCGTCGGCTCGACCTTGGCGGCGTCGATTTCGACAACCACTTTGTAGTTGGCGTCGGGGTCGGACTGGTACTCGGTGTACTGCTCAGGCGACACGCCGCGCTGCTGCATGTAGGCGCGGGTGATGTCGTCCACCGCCACGATGCCCGTCTTGCCGCCCGCCTCAATCGCCATGTTGGTCAGCGTGAAACGGCCTTCCATGTCGAGGTTGTCGATGTAGTCGCCCACCCACTCCATGACCATGTAGTTCGCGCCGTCGGCCCCGATCTGCTTGATGACCTCCAGCACGATGTCCTTGGGGGTTACGCCCGGCTGGGTCTGCCCGGTCACGCGAATGAGCATGGTTTCGGGCACCTTGAACCAGACCTTGCCCGCGTAGATGGCCCCGGCGAGGTCGGTGCTGCCCACGCCCGTCGCAAAAGCGCCGAGTGCGCCCGCGTTGCAGGTGTGCGAGTCGCCGCTGACCAGCGTCTGCCCCGGCTTCATCAGGCCCGTGTTTTCCAGCACCACGTGGGCGATGCCGCCACGCCCCACGTCGAAAAAGTGCTTGATGCCCTTTTCCTGCACCCAGCTCTTGAGCTTCTGGTACATCTTGGCGGCCTTGATGTTCATGGCGGGCACGCTGTGGTCGGGCACCGCCACAATCTGGTCGGGGTTGAACACCACGTCCATGCCGCGTTCTTCCAGCATTCGCAGGGCGGCGGGCGTGGTGATTTCGTGGCACAGCACCCAGTCGGTCTGGCACTCGATCAGTTGCCCCGGCACCACATGGTCATGCCCGCTGTGGGCCGCCAGAATCTTCTCGGCAATGGTCATTCCTGCTTGTCCGGCACTGTCTTTTCCCATAGTCACAACCTCCCCCAGACGAAAAACACCCCCTCAGCTCTGTTTGGCTGCGGGGGCACACAAAGAACGCTGGGAAAATCGCGCTCAACGCCCCAGACGAAGAAGAAGGCCCATCGGGGCCGCTTTCGGCAGGTCGGCGCTGAACATGACTGCGATTCTAGCGCCTGTTATGCCAGTCGGGGCGAGGACGGGTTAGGCAGGCCGGAAGGTCATCCGTTGCGTTTGGGCGAAGTCGGGGCCGGAGGCGCAGGCACGGGCGCAGGGGTCGTGGTGACGGTGACGGCAGCGGCCCGGCGGCGCTTTTGCCAGCGCAGCAACATGCCGACGAGTTGGCGCACGAAACTGAAGGCCAGGCCAATGGCGGCAGCCAGCAGGGCGCGGCGTTCCAGTTCGGGGTTCGACACCTGTTTGATGGGCGTGCCGAGCATGTCCCCCAACTTCTGGGCCAGCAAAATGGCCCCGGCGAAAAGCGCCCCGGCAAAAGGCAGCACAAACGGCCCGCCCGAATGCTTGAGCAGCAGCAGCGCGAACAGCGCCCCCCCCACCAGCGGCAGCACCACGAACCACTGTTCCGGCGTGGCACCCGGAGCCAGAAGCACCAGTGCCCCCAGCGCCAGCCCCGCATAGCCGAACCAGCCCGCGCACTCGTCGGCCAGGATGGTCAGCAGCACCCAGACAAAGAGTTTGTTGGCCCAGTCGCCGGGCGTCCAGAGGAAATAGGCCAGTCCAGCCAGCAGCGCGAGGCCCGTAATGAAGCGCAGAAAAGTCCACATGCCTCGGCGTTCGCGTTGGGTCTGGGGAGTGGGAGCAGCGGTGACGGTCATGCGTTCCCTGTTTTAGCACGGGGGCCAGGGACAGCAACAAAAAACCCCCGCCTCAGTGTTTGGGACGGGGGACAATCGGGCGAAACTCAGGACAGCTTCTTCATGCTCAGGCTGACTTTCTCGCCTGTGATGGCGCGGGTGCAAGTGCCAGAGTAAGCGTCATCAGTGGCATTGAAAGAGCCTTCACAAGAAAGCTTGACCGTATCGGACTTGGTGCGGAAGTTGAAGCTGATATTGCCATAACTGGCATTTCCTGAAGCAACTGGAGTGTTTTCTTCTCCTACAAGAACAGGTGTTCCATCAGCAGTTTTAGCCCCTTCGGATTGGAACGCCCCACCCATCAGAAGTGTTTTAACTGTAAGGGTGTGAAAAGCTGCTGTGTACTCAGGGTTAGAAAAAGTGAGTGCCCAGTTACCAACAGCACTGTGAAGAACTACCTCTTCTTTGCCATCAATCGGTTGATTGAAATTGCAAGATGCAAGACCTAATACACCGAAGGCCAAGGTTATATGGTACTTTATCATAAACCCCCCAGATTTATTCTGGCACATTAGTATAGGATGGTTCCATTGTAGCGCTTTTGAATGGTAAGTTTATCCAAATCACTGAGACCATTGCGCTGCCCCAAAACAACTCCCGCCGATAAGGGATATTTAGGAGTCAGTATCGTACCTTCTGTGAGAGAAGTAAAATCAGGGCCGTATCTATTAGCATTAGCCGGATACATCATAATTGAACCATAGTCAAAGGATGTATAATGGTTCATTTCAGACCAGGCATATTTCCAGACGATTTGCTGAATACCTTTTTCTGTTAAAGATGACGTGTCAATACTGAGATATTCATCTCTATCAGGTCTTTGATGCTCGTGTGCCATGCCAAGCGCATGAAGAATTTCATGTATAGCTATACCCTTTATCTCGCACCCCCGGCCCAAATTGAGTTGCTGAGCACCACCTTGCTTACCAAGATAACTCCAGCAGCCACCACTGGCTTCTTGAGTAAAATAAATCTTATCTACCGCACTGGGATTATCAACAAATTTGATATAACCGTTTGACGCCTGTTAAATATCACTTATGGCTTGAGTAATGACAGAAGTGAGGTATGAATCTACTCCAGAAATGTCATAAGGAACAGTGGTCACACCGCCATAGCTACTGGCAGGCCATGTACGCCCTTTTTCTCCAGCAAAGCAATTTCCAAACAACGCAAACTTACATCCGTAAATCATTGCGCCCTGAGATTTTAGCTTTCCCTTTAAAAAATCTTCATAGTCGCTGAATGCCTTTTGAAGCTCCTCTGTAGTTCCTAAAACCATGTCACCATCGATGACCTTATCTTCTAACGTTATGTACCTGAAAACTTCTCCATTGCTGAAGGTGTGCTCCCTCAAAATCTTGGTATTTTCTGCCGAAAGTCCCCCCAACGCACCCTCTTTAACTACAGGGAGACCAGGGGCGATTTCCTCAATAACCATCTTTTTCTGTTCAGAGAGTCTGGCTTCAGGGGTTACTTGACCACAAGCGACCAGTAAAGCCGCAAGGGTCAGGGCAGCTAAAAAATTATTTCTCTGCATCATTCACCTCGCAAATAGAGTTTAGATGTGAGGCGCACACTTCACATCTAAGCCAGAATTTACAGAGTGACCATTTTCCAATAGTCAGGACATGTTAATGAATTCTTAATTTTTCTTTTATTCTAGACACTCATTTTTCCTTGCGCTTTTTTGCTTTAGCTCCCGCTTTCTTCGCCGTTCCACCTTCGCCCGCCTCAATCCCCGACACTTTCCGCAGATACTCGCCCGTGTAGCTCGTCGGGTGCGCGGCAATCTGTTCGGGGGTGCCCACCGCCACAATTTGCCCGCCGCGAATACCACCATCAGGGCCGAGGTCAATAATCCAGTCGGCGCACTTCATCACGTCCAGGTTGTGCTCGATGATGACCAGTGTGTTGCCGCCTTCCGCGAGGCGTTGCAGCACGTCCATCAACTTGCGAACGTCTTCAAAGTGCAGACCCGTAGTCGGTTCGTCCAGAATGTAAATGGTCTTGCCCGTAGCCCGCTTTGCCAGTTCGGTGGCAAGTTTAATGCGCTGGGCCTCGCCGCCTGACAGCGTAGTGGAAGGTTGCCCGATTCGCATATACCCCAGCCCCACATCCAGCAGAAGCTGCATCTTTCTTTCGATCGGCGGAATCGCTTCAAAGAAAGCGTGCGCGTCTTCTACCGTCATGTCCAGCACGTCGGCAATAGATTTACCGTTATATTTGACTTCCAGCGTTTCGCGGTTGTATCTCGCGCCTTTACACACTTCGCACGGCACATAAATGTCGGGCAGGAAGTTCATTTCAATCTTCATCACGCCGTCGCCCTTGCAGTGTTCGCAGCGCCCGCCCTTGACGTTGAAGGAAAAACGCCCCGCCAGATAGCCGCGCCGCCGCGCTTCGGGGGTTCTGGTGAACAGATCGCGGATTTCGGTAAACACACCCGTGTAGGTCGCGGGGTTGGAACGCGGCGTGCGCCCAATCGGGGACTGGTCAATCTCGATGACCTTGTCCAGATGCTCCATGCCCTCAATGCGGTCAAACTGGCCTGGAGTGGTCTTTGCGCCGTTGAGTTCGCGGGCGAGGCTGGCGTGCAGGATGTCAGTAATCAGCGTAGATTTGCCGCTCCCAGACGGCCCCGTCACCACCGTCATCGTGCCGAGCGGGATTTCGGCGTCCACGTTTTGCAGGTTGTTTTGCCTTGCGCCGTAGACCCGCAGAAAGTTGCCGTTGCCGCGCCTGCGCTCCTGCGGAATCTCAATTTTCAGTTCGCCACGCAGGTATTTTCCCGTGAGGCTGTCGGGCGCGTTTTTGACCTCTTCGGGCGTGCCGTGCGCCACCACCTCGCCGCCGTGAATGCCCGCCGCTGGCCCCATGTCAATCAGGTAATCGGCCTCCAGCATGGTGTCTTCGTCGTGTTCCACCACCAGCAGCGTGTTACCGAGGTCGCGCAGGTTTTTCAGCGTGCCGATGAGTCGCCCGTTGTCTTTCGGGTGCAGCCCGATAGAAGGTTCGTCCAGCACGTACAGCACGCCCGTCAGCCCGCTGCCCACCTGCGTCGCCAGTCGGATGCGCTGCGCCTCGCCGCCCGAAAGCGTGTTGGCGGTGCGGTCTAGGCTGAGATAATCCAGCCCCACGTCCACCAGAAACTTGAGGCGGGTGCGAATCGCCTTGAGAATAGGGGCCGCCACCGCCGCGCCGAAGTCGTTCAATTTGTACTCGTAATGGCGCGGGGCGTGGGCCTTTTGCGTGCCGCCCGTGTGCCCTTTCAGGAAAGGTTCAATGGCGGCGTGGTCCAGCCCGCCTTCCTGCAAATCGCGGAAAAACTGGTCGGCTTCCAGCACACTCATGCCGCTCACCTGCGAGATGTTGAGGCCGCCCGAGCGCACCGCCAGAATTTCGGGCTTGTAGCGCGTGCCGCCGCAGGTGGGGCAGGGCCGTAAGTCCATCAGTTCTTCCAGCTTTTCGCGCATGAATTCGCTTTCGGTGTCGGCGTAGCGGCGCTCTAGGTTGGTCAGCACGCCTTCAAACTCGGTGGTAAAGCGCATGGTTTCCTTGCCCGCCCGCCGATACACCACCGGAATGGGCGAACCCGTGCCGTGCAGAACGGCTTTTTGCGCTTTGGCGGGGAGGTCTTGCCAAGGGGTTTTAAGGCTGAAGTCCAGATGCTCCGCCAGCGCCTTGAGCTTGTCGTAGTAATAGATGCCCGCGTCCGCGCCCTTTTTCGTCCAGGGGATGATCGCCCCGTCGTCAATGCTGAGCTTTTCGTCTATCACGCGGTCAGGAGTGAATTCCTGCTTGTAGCCGATACCCGCGCAGTCGCCGCACGCACCGTAGGGGTTATTGAAACTGAACGAGCGCGGTTCCAGTTCCTCCAGCACGCTGCCGTGTTCGGGGCAAGCGAACTTTTCCGAATAGAGTTCTTCGTGCGCTTCACCGTTCTCTCCGGCATCCGGCAGCAGCACCCGCAGCAGCCCCTCGCCGCGCCGAATGCCCAGTTCCACCGACTCGGCAATGCGCGGGCGATCCGTCTCGCGCAGGGTCACCCGGTCAATCACGATGTCTACGTCGTGCTTTTCAAACTTTTCCAGCTTCAGCTTTTCGGCCTCTTCCAGTTCGTACAGCGTGCCATCCACCCGCACCCGCGAAAAGCCCTCGCGCTTGAGGTCGGCGAACAGCTTGCGGTACTCGCCCTTACGCCCGCGCACGGCTGGGGCCAGCAGAATGGCGCGTTTATCAGGAAAACTGGAGAGCAGGCGGTCGGTCACTTCCGTCGGACTCTGTTTCTCAATTTTGCGCCCGCAGATGGGGCAATACGGCGTGCCGACGCGGGCGTACAGCAGGCGCAAATAATCGTGAATCTCGGTGACGGTGCCCACCGTAGAGCGCGGGTTGTGGGACGTGGTTTTCTGGTCAATGGAAATGGCGGGCGAGAGGCCCGTGATGCTCTCCACGTCGGGCTTTTCCATCAGGCCGAGGAACTGGCGGGCGTAGGCGCTGAGGGACTCTACATAGCGGCGCTGGCCCTCGGCGTAGATGGTGTCGAAGGCCAGCGTACTTTTGCCCGACCCCGATACGCCCGTAATCACCACGAACTGCTCACGCGGCATTTCCACCGTGATGTCTTTGAGGTTATGGGCCTTTGCGCCGCGCACGATGAGTTTGTCTTGCATGTTGCTCCTTGCGGCGCAGGTCGGGAGGTGTCCGGGTCAAACCGTCGAGGTCGGCGATAGATTTTTCTCGACCTCTCGACAGCTCAGCTCCTCGACACTTCCCTTCCTGGCCCCTGAATCACGTTCTGACCTTGGCGTAAGGCAACCCTTGGCCTACGCTCTGAAACACGTCAGT
>NZ_JAUNHK010000041.1:12745-15672 GCF_030523985.1 Deinococcus sp. | reverse complement strand
CGCATCTGCGCGATGCCCTGATCCCAACCGGGAATCACGTAGCCCACGCCCAGAGGAAACTCGATGGGCTGGCCCCGGTCACGGCTAGAGTCGAACTTCTGCCCGTTTTCCAGGGTGCCGGTGTAGTGCACGCTGACCATTCTTCCCTTTTCGGCGGCTGGGCCGTTGCCCTCTTGGTACTTGTCGATCTGGAGGTCTTGGCTCATGGCTGCCAGCTTACTGCCCACCTTAAATGACGTCTCATTCACTTAAACACGGGTGAAGGTTCTCCCTCAGGCGTACCGTTTCCATGAGAAAAACGCCCCCCTTCCTCAAGAACCAGCCCTGCCGCATGAAGATGCGATTACCCAGGGCGCATCCAGTTCGTAAAGACGATTTCTAGACTGAGTCCATGAAGGGTTTGAGAGAATTTATGGACTGGCTGCGCGGTGTCCTCAACCGCCCTCAACCGGTGCCGGTCCCCGTTCCCACTCGTCAGCGCCGACGCTAGACACTGTCCAAGCCACCTTGAGAGGTGGTTTTTTTCGTTTTGCCTACCTGAGCTAGGCGACCCTTCGCAAAGGTGTGAGATAAATCAGGAAAAATTCAAGGCTGGCCTTTATCCTGCGTAGATGCCGGACCCATCCCCTGCCGTTTCTGCGTCTGAACCCGAGCACGGGATGCCCGCCCTGCGGGAACTCATCGCCAACCGCTCCGAAGCTGAGCGCGAACGCGTCGAGGCCGCCTACCGCTTTGCCCGTGACGCCCACGCCGGAGTCATCCGCAAAAGCGGCGAGCCGTACATCACCCACCCCGTCGCCGTCGCCGTCATTCTGGCAAAGCTGGGCATGGACACCGACAGCCTGATGGCGGGGCTGCTGCACGACACCGTGGAGGACGTGGACGGCGTCACCTTCGAAATCATCGAAGAGAACTTCGGTCCCGACGTGCGCCGCATCGTCGAAGGTGAAACCAAAGTCAGCAAACTGTCCAAGCAGGGCAACCAGCAGGCCGAGCTGCGGGAAGCGGGCCGCGACATGCAGGCCGAAAACCTGCGCCAGATGCTGATCGCCATGACGGTGGACCTGCGAATCATCGTGGTCAAGCTGGCTGACCGCCTGCACAACATGCGGACGCTGGGCAGCATGAAGCCCGAAAAGCAGCAGCGCATCGCCCGCGAAACGATGGAGATTTTCGCGCCGCTCGCGCACCGGCTCGGTATCGGGCGCATCAAGTGGGAGCTTGAAGACCTGAGCTTTCGCTACCTGCATCCCGAAGCCTACGACTACCTGCAAACCCGACTGCGCACCCGTCAGGAAGAGCGTGACGAACTGATTGTCGGCGCGGTCGAGCAACTTCGTGAAGCCCTTCAAGACGACCTCGAACTGCTGGAATGGGTCGAAGACATCGACATCGCCGGGCGCTCCAAGCACCTCTGGAGCATCCACAACAAGATGCAGAAAGAGGGCAAGGCGCTGGAACAGATTTTCGACCTGCTGGCGCTGCGGGTGGTGCTGCGGCCCCGTCCCCTGAGCGTGCCCGAGGGAACCGACGACGTACGGCGCGAACGGGCCGAGGAAAACCGCGAAAAACGCGTGTGCTACCACACCCTCAGCGTGGTGCACTCGATGTGGACGCCGCTGCCGGGGCGCGTCAAGGACTACATCGCCGTCCCCAAGCCCAACGGCTACCAGAGCCTGCACACCACAGTCATCTCGCGCAGCGGTCAGCCGATCGAGGTCCAGATTCGTTCGCAGCGAATGCATGAGGTAGCCGAGTTCGGCGTGGCGGCGCACTGGATGTACAAGCAGGGCGGGCAACTGGCGCAAAAGGAGCGCGAGAACTGGATCGCCCAACTGCGCGAAATCCAGAACGAAATCGGGGACGCCTCGGACTACATCGACGCCGTCAAGAACGACATCCTCTCGCAGCGGGTGCGGGTCTTTACACCCAAGGGACTGGCGGTGTCACTGACGGCGGGCAGCACGCCGATCGACTTCGCCTACCACATCCACACCCGCATCGGGGAAACGGCGGTGGGGGCGCGGGTCAACGGCTCGATTGTGCCGCTTTCGCACCGCCTGCAAAACGGCGACATGGTGGAAGTGCTGACGGGCAAGAACGGCAAACCGAGCGAGGACTGGCTCAACTTTGTCGCCACCCGCAGCGCCCGCACCAAGATTCGTGCCTATTCGCGCCAGCAAAAGCGCAGCGAGGGCCTGCAAAAGGGGCACGACCTGCTCGAAAAGTACCTGCGGCGGCGGCAACTGGCGGTCAGGCAACTCATGCGCTCCAAGCTGCTGGAAGAAGCCACCCAAAAGCTGGTCGGCTCGCGCAATCCCGACGAACTGTATCTGGCGCTCGCGGCGGGCAAGGTCACGCCCAGCACGGTGGCCCGTATTCTGTCGCCGTCGCTGGCGCAGGAACAGGCCGCGCCCGCCCGTCCCAAACCTGCCGTCAAGCCTTCGGAACACGGCATTTATGTCGAGGGCTTTACCACCCAGACCAAAATCAGCCACTGCTGCTCGCCCATTCGCGGCGACCAGATCATGGGCTACCTGACGCGGGGGCGCGGGGTCAGCATCCACCGCATCGACTGTCCCAACATGGTGCGGCTGCTGCGCGACGAACCCGAACGCTGCGTGGCGGCCTCGTGGGAAGCGCAGTCGGGCCAAGAACTCGCCGTCGACCTCGACGTGGTGGCCGAAGACCGCGACGGGCTGCTGGCCGACGTGATGAAGGTGCTGAGCGACCTCAGCGTCAGTTCTCTCAAGGTCGAGGCCCACGCCGACGCAGGCGGCACGGCGCATATTCACCTGCGGGTGGCCGTGACCGGGCTGGACAAACTGGAGCAGGTGCGTTCGTCGCTGCTGGGGCTAAGCAGCGTAACCGACGTGCTGCGTGTCGGACGCGGCCCACGCAACGTCAAGAACGGGGCGAGCGGCTGA
>NZ_JAUNHK010000041.1:0-12645 GCF_030523985.1 Deinococcus sp. | reverse complement strand
CGTGCTGCGTGTCGGACGCGGCCCACGCAACGTCAAGAACGGGGCGAGCGGCTGATCACGCTCTGAAAAAGACTTCGCGTATGCGAACGATTTTTCCGAACGGCATGAGTAAGAGAAAATGCGGGTCTGGGCGACGCGGACTTGCAAAGCGGCGAAGCAGAGCACATTCGGGCGGTTTTCCCAGATGTGCGGAGTAAAGTCCAGACCCGTATGAGTTGGCGAGGAACTTTTTTTCCCGGCCCGCAGACAGTCTGCGTGCTAGCCTGCCCGCATTATGTTCGAGTCGCTGGGCAACAAATTGCAGGACATTCTGGAAAAGCTGGGCCGTGAGCGCCAACTGACCGAAACGCAGGTCAAGGCGTCCATGCGCGAAATCCGGATGGCGCTGCTCGAAGCCGATGTCAACTTCACCGTCGCCAAGGATTTCGTGGCGCGGGTGAGCGAAAAGGCCGTGGGCCAGGAAGTGCTGGGGTCGCTCAACGCCGGGCAAACGGTCATCAAGCTCGTTCACGACGAACTGATTCAGACCCTCGGCGGCGAGTCGGCCCAGCCCAAGCTGGAAAAGTCGGGGAACATCTGGTTCATGGTCGGCCTGCAAGGCGCGGGCAAGACCACCAGTTCGGGCAAACTGGCGGCGCACTACAAGAAACAGGGCCGCAAGGTGCTGCTGGTCGCCGCCGACACCCAGCGCCCCGCCGCCCGCGACCAGCTCGAAGTGCTGAGCAAGCAGGTCGGCGTGCCGGTGCTGAAGGTGGAGGACAACGAAACGCCCGCCGAAACCAAGCGCCGCATCGAGGAGCATCTGGCCCGCGACCCGCGTGACCTGGTCATCGTGGACACCGCCGGACGCCTCCAGATCGACGAAACACTGATGAACCAGCTCGCCGCGCTCAAGGCCGAGTTGCAGCCCACCGAGACGCTGCTGGTCGTGGACGCCATGACCGGGCAGGAAGCGCTGAACGTCGCCCAGTCGTTCGACGAGCGCATCGGCGTGTCGGGCCTGATCATGACCAAGATGGACGGGGACGCCCGTGGCGGCGCGGCGCTCTCGGCCCGCACGGTGACGGGCAAGCCAATCTACTTTGCTGGGGTCAGCGAAAAAATTAACGGCCTGGAACCCTTCTACCCTGACCGCGTGGCCGGGCGCATTCTGGGCATGGGCGACGTGCTGGGGCTGATCGAGCGGGCACAGGAAGCCGACCTCCGGGCAATGGAAGCCAAGAAGCCCGGCGACTTCGACCTCGAAGACCTGCTGCTGCAACTGCGCCAGATTCGCAAGCTGGGGCCGCTCGGCGACCTGATGAAGATGATTCCCGGCATGAGCCGCGCCTTGCCCGAAGGCTTTACCATCGACGAAAAGCAGCTTCAGCGCATCGACGCCATGATTTCTTCGATGACGGTCAAGGAGCGGCGCAACCCCAAAATGATTGACGGCAGCCGCCGCAAGCGCATCGCCAAGGGCAGCGGCAGCAGTGTGCAGGACATCAACAAGCTGCTCAAGATGCACGAGCAGATGAAGGAAATGATGAAGATGCTCGGCCAGATGTCCGGCGGCAAGGGAGGCAAGGGCATGCGGATGCCCAAGCTGCCACGTGGCGGCGGGCAGATTCCGCCCAACCTCAGGAAGTAAGGCGGGGCGAGGGGGAGCGGACGCAGGGGCCGGGAACAATGACCCGCTTCCGCTCCTGAATTTTTCCGTGTCAGCACGCTTTTTTTCAGCTCCTCCCAAATCGTCTGCCGGGCCGCATGGTACGCTTCGTCACTGAGATGACGTTGCCTTCTTTGCTGACTTTCCAGGGCTGGCCCTCCGCCGGACAGGTGCGCCTATGACCGTTGTCGCCGCGCTGCTGTCCTGGTTCTTGATGGGGCTGTTCATTCACTACAGCAAACGGTTCGGCTGGGGCCAGCGCGTGCGCGTGGACGGCCCGCAGACCCACCTTGTCAAGGACGGCACGCCCACCGCCGGGGGAGTCGCCTTCGTACTCGCCTTGCTGTTGGTTTTTGTGGTGGTGCTGGCCTCGGGCGGCATCAGCGGGGCCATCTTAGGCCGCGAAATCATGATCGTGCTGGCGATGCTGGGCATGGGCATCATCGGCGGCATCGACGACTTTCTGAAAATCCGTTCGCGCAAGTTCGGCGGCAAGAGCGAACTGCTCGCCCGCGAAAAGTTCCCCTTGCAACTGCTGGTGGCGCTGCTGTTCGCGGGTTTTGCCGCGCCGCTCGCCAGCCATGAACTGCTGCCCGGCTTTATGCACATCGGCGGCTATCCCATCTTCGACATGCTCTGGATTGCCTTCGTGATGGTCGGCAGCGTGAACGCCTTCAACTTTACCGATGGACTGGACGGTCTGCTGGCGGGCGTGGGCATGATCGTGCTGCTGCCGCTGGTCGCCGTGTCGCCTGTCGCGGCGCTGATGGTGGCGGTGCTGCTGGGCTTCCTGTGGTTTAACGCCCACCCCGCCCGCGTCTTCATGGGTGACATGGGCAGCCACGCCATCGGGGCCGTCGCCGCCGGAGCCTACGCCCTGTACTCGGACGTGTGGCTGCTGCCGATTGCCGCCATTATCCCCGTCGTGGCAGTGCTGAGCGTGGTCATTCAGGTCGCCTCGGTCAAGCTCCGCAACAAGCGCGTCTTCAAGATGAGTCCGATTCAGCACCACTTCGAACTCAGCGGCTGGCCTGAAACTCACGTTACGCTGCGCTTCTGGGTGATTACCGGGATGGCAACGGCCCTGACCTGGTGGCTGATGGGTGGCAGGCCCTGAGGGATGTTGAGGGTGAAGGGTAGAGAGTGGGTTTTACAGTAAGCCAGGGCAAACGCTCTGGCTTTCTGCGTTGAGCCATCCACTCTCTACCCTCTACTCTCTGCCTTCCCCCCTCTACAATCCTCCCCGTGACCCTGCTTCCCTCCCCCGACCTGCTGGCCCGCGCCCTGGAGCGCCGCGCCGCCCTGCCAGCAGCGGGGACGACGTTTTACCGCGCCGTGCATACCACCGAAACCGCCGGAGCCTGGACGCTGGACGTGGCAGGCGACGCGGGCGTGCTGAGCCTGTATACCGAACTGCCCGAGGACGCCGAAACCGAACTGGCGGCCCACTGCGCCGAGGCGGCGGGGCTGGCGGGGGTCTACCTCAAGCGCCGCCCGCCCGAAGCGCGGCACCTGGCGAACGTGGCCCGCGAGTGGCTCTCGCCGCCCGACCCGGTCTGGGGAGAAGCCCGGCCCAGCGTGACCGCCCTGGAAGAAGGCGTGCCCTTCCTGATTCGGCCCGGAGCCGACCTCAGCCTGGGCCTGTTTGCCGACGCCCGGCCCGCCCGCCGCTGGGTACGCGAGCGCGGCGCGGCGCGGGTGCTCAATACTTTTGCCTACACCTGCGGCTTCGGCCTCAGTGCAGCCCTGGGCGGAGCACAAACGGTCAAAAATGTCGACCTCTCGCGCAAGGTGTTGCAGTGGGGCCAGCAGAACTACGCCCTCTCCGGTCTGGACGCCCCCGACCAGGATTTCCTGTACGGCGATGTCTTCGAGTGGCTGGAGCGGCTGCGAAAGCGTGGCGACCTGTTCGACCTGGTCATTCTCGACCCGCCCGGTTTTGCCCGTTCCAAGGCGGGAACCTGGCGGGCCGACAAGGACTATGGGCGTTTGGTGGCGCAGGCCAGCGCCGTCACGGCGGCGGGCGGGCACCTGCTCACCCTGCTCAACCACGCCGGAGTCTCGGCGGCGGGGCTGGCGCGGCAGGTGCAGCAGGGACTGGCGAGCAGCGGCAGGCCGGGCAAGCAGGTGCAAACGCTGGGGCCGGGGCGCGACTATCCGGGGGCGACCCACCTCAAGGTGCAGGTCTGGCAACTGACAGACGGCTGACGGCTGGCTCCTCCCCTGGGCTCTCGCCCCTCCACTTCACTTGAATTTATAAAGCATGGCCTGTCGGCCTTCGGGTAGACTGGGGGCATGACTTCCACTTCCGAACCCCAGCCGCAGGTGCTTCAGGCCCTCACCACCCCGCAGGACGTAGACCAGTTTCTGAAGGACTACCCCCTCGCCGCCATCTTCAAGGCGGGCACCTGCCACAAGACCATGCAGGGCTTCGGCGTCATCGAAACCTTCTTGCAGCGCCACGACCTGCCTATCGGGTTTATTCGCGTGGTGGACTGGCGGCCTGCCAGCAACCACGTCACCGAAATGACAGGCATCACCCACCACAGCCCGCAGTTCATTCTGTTCCGCGACGGCAAGCCCCAGTACGAGGTCAACAACTGGGACATCACCCCCGAAGCCCTCGCTCCCGTCTTTAGCCAGCATGTTCCCCAGCGCAGCGGCGCGGCCCAGGTGCAGACCGAAGGCGGCGTGGAACCCTACCGCCAGCTCATGCAGGCTTATCTGGACGGGCAACTGAGCGACTGGGCCTTCCAAGACCAGTACGTGACCCTGTTCCGTGACGACGCCAGCCTGCGTTCGCAGCGTGAATTCGACCTGCTGTCGCGCCTGTTCGGTGACCCCGACGCCTACCACGGCGGCCTGCACCAGCTCGGTGCCCCCCAGGAGCGCGGCGACCTGCGGGCCAGGGTTCAGGACATTCTCAACCAACTCGGGTAAACGCCGAGCTTGCCCGAGCCGCCCCTGCTTTCACAGGCGGGGGTGGCTTTTTTGCTCGCCCTTGCTGGGCCAGTGTTCCCCTGACCAGAGACGGCAATAAAGAAGATTTTCTTACAATTGTAAGTAGAGCGTAAGACTTCAACAGGTGTCATGATGAGGAAGATTGAAAGTCAAGTCGGCCTTCCCCTTCACTCTCTTTATCTCTAGCGCTTCGCCCCACCTGACATGACCCAGAATCCTGCTCCCCCCCCAGCGCCTCTGCGCCTGCCTGTCCCCCAGGACCAGGCGGTCTTTCAGCAGCTTTCCACCGATTTTTACCCCTGGACCGAAGTCGTCACTGAGCTTGAGGCCCGCGAAAAGCACAACCTCACGGGCGTGCTGGACGTGCAGCAGCAGGGGCGCTGGGCCAGGTTCGTGTGGGTACGGGGCCAACTGCGCGGGGGTATGGCAGCCAGCGGCAGCGACGTGACCCTGGGGGACGCCATGCGCGGCCTGCCACGCGCCCAGGTATCGCTGGTGCAGACCGAGCCGCTGGTGGCCGAGGTGCTGTGGGAGTCGCGCAAGACGCTGCCCCAACGCCTGAACGTGGCCTGGCCCGAAGTGCAGACCCTGCTGATGCGGGAGCATTTTCAGGGGGCGCTGATTTCCGGGCCGCACTGCTCTTTCTGGGAGGGAGGGAGAGTGATGACCGGGACACTGCCGCAGACGGGCGCTCCCTGCTTTACCCTCGCGTCCAGCAACCGGCTCAACCGTGAGGTGCTGCTGCGCGTCTGGAGCACGCTGATTCAGGCGACCCACCGCATCGCCCCCCGCTTCGACGAAACCTGGAAGCAGGTCAGCATGCAGCTTTCGACCCGCTTTCCGGTACTCGACCCCTTCGCCAGCGAAATCCGGGTCAGCCGGGGCCAACTGACGGTGGAAGAGGAAGTGCCGATGCAGGAACTGCGCCCGGCCATGCTCGAAGCCTACCGATACTGCCTGCAAAAACTGAACCTGCGCCTGAGTGAAATCGCAGTGGGCGACCTGCGCGACACGCCCGACTGGGCCGCCGCCGGACTGGAGAAACTGTGACGCGCTGGAACCAGGACATTCCCCGCTGGCCCACCGGCCTGCGCGACGATACGCCGCTTCCCTACTCGACTTGGCGGGTGCTCGACCTGGTGGACGGACGCCGGACGCTGGCCCAACTGTCACGCGAACTCGACCTGAGCCAGGAAGAAGTCGAGCAAGCACTGGAGCAGGCGCAGAACTGGACCAGCCGCGCCCTGCGCCGCGAACAGGTGGTGACGGACGCCCTGCTAGACCATGTCACCCAGGCCCTGGTCAGCGTCATCGGGCCGATAGGAGAATTCATGGTGGACGACGCGCTGGACGCGGTAGGCGAGCAGGCCACCCTCTCGGCCCTGCTGGCAACCATCGCACCCGAACTCGACGAAGCCCACCTGCATCAGTTTGTCCGGCAACTGCGGACGCGGGGGCTGGCCTGATGTTCCCACGCCCGCCTTCACCCTTCGCCCCACGCTCCGGTCATCCGCACCCCGAGAGGAATGCCGCATGAAGTACACGGTTCTGATTCGCCAACCTGTTTCCGATGAAGTGCGTCCCCAACTGGAAGAGCAGTTGGTCCAACGCTTTGGCCTGAAACCCGAACAGGCCCAGCGCTTGGCTGCGCGGCGCGCGGGCCGCCTGATGAAGCCCACGTCGCACGCCCGCGCCGAACTGCTGCTTCAGGTCTTCGAGTCGGTGGGCGCGCAGGTGTCTCTCGAGGAAGTGCGGCCCGAAGCGGGAACTGCGGCTCCGTCCACTGCGGCCCCACTTGCGGCAGACGAGCCGGGCACGTCCATCGCCGACCCGTTCACGACCCCGGCTGCCCCTGACCCCTTCGCCATTCCTGCTGCCGACCCCTTTGCGGCCCTGGCCCCCGACCCCTTCGCCGCCCTCGCCAGCAGCACACCGGAAAAGGCCCAGCCCGTGCTCACGACTTCCGACGACGACGGGCTGCTCATCGCGCCACCAAGCACCGTCATGACGGTATCGGCAGCCACCTCAGCCGTGACCACCGACCCGGACCAGACCGACGAACTGCCCGACTGGGCCAAAGCCGCCAGCGCAAAGCTGGAGAAGGAAAAAGAGAAGGGCCAGACTGCCGGGGGGGCAAGCCAGACCGCCGCCGGAGCGGACGACTGGGCCGACTTTACCGGGGCGCTGAATGTGAGTGACGACGCGCCTGCTCCGGAGCGCCCCGTCCGCGACGTTTCCCGGCAGTCGAGCGAGTTCCTGACTGCCGTGGGTGATGACGTGGCCGTGTCGGGCCAGCCGCGCAACAGTGTGACCCAGCAGATTCGTCTGGGCACGCTGTTGCCGCTGGCCCTGTCAGGACTGCTGACCATGCTGCTGATGGCCCTGACGCTGCCCCGGCTGCAAAACCGACTGACCCAGGAAAACGCGCAGACGCTCGCTTCGGTGGTCGGCACCTCGCTCAACACCCGCAGCACCGGACTGGAATCTCAGCTGACCGCCATCGCCAAGAACCCCAACGTGGGCTTCGTGCGGGTGGAAGTGCCGAACGGACCGACTACCCTGCGCTCGCTGGTCACGTCCGACCTGAGCGCACTCAACACCCGCCTCGGTGACTGGGCCAAGAGTGGCGAGGCGAGTGGGCAATTCCGAATCGGTAACCAGAGCTACACCATCAGCCGCGTGTCTATCATCCGCAACAGCCAGGGTGCCCTCAGCGCCGTGCCAGTGGGCGCGGAGAACAAGGCCCCCGTCGTGCGCCGGGTCATGGTGGGCCTGTCCAACGGCCAAGCCATATCCAACCTGCGCAACACGCTGCTGCTGGTGCTGCTGATGACCCTGCTGGGTCTGGTGCTGGCGCTCACCTTCGCCGCCCGCGCCGCCCGGCAGATCGTGGGGCCGCTAGAGCGTCTGGTCGAAGTGGCTGACGCCATCTCGCTGGGTGACCTGACCCGCCCGGTCAAGATGGAGCGCAACGACGAAATCGGCGACCTCGCCCAGGCCCTCGAACGCATGCGCCTGAGCCTCGAAGCCGCGATGGACCGTTTGCGCCGCCGCAAGCGCATGTAACGGAAACATCCTTTCGCGTCCCCCACCGGCCCGCCCGGTTGGGGGCTTTTCTTTTGCCCGGTTGAACTTTGGGAGCGTCCCCTGTTGTTCCACCCCTGGGGGGTTATTTACACCGTGTCTTTTTTCATTTTAGACTCTGTTGGTTTTTTCATACTCTCCCCCCCGCCTTTCAAGGAGTTGTGCCATGTCCCGTCCCGCTGTCCTCCCTGCCTTGCTCGGAACCGCCTTGCTGCTGGCCTCGTGTGGTCGCGTCACGTCCCCTACGCCCGCTGCTCAGAATGTCGCATCGGCCCAGGTGTCGCCCTCTGCTTCGCTCTCGGCCCAGTCTCTGCCTGACCCGCTCGACCGCCTGTATGCCCGTGAAAGCGTGACCCTGCCCGTCGTGCAGAAAAACGGCAAAAAGGTGGGCGAAGTCCGGGTCCGGCTCGACATCGCCAAGGTTCGCAGCGGGA
Source organism: Deinococcus sp. (assembly GCF_030523985.1). Classification (GTDB taxonomy): domain Bacteria; phylum Deinococcota; class Deinococci; order Deinococcales; family Deinococcaceae; genus Deinococcus. Next base: position 4,518 of record NZ_JAUNHK010000041.1, on the reverse strand, counting down.
ACAGGCGTTTCAGTGGCGTGGGCGAAGTGACCGTGACCTCGACGGCGCTGCAGGTGGCCCAGGCCGAAGCCAGCGTGACCCTCTTCAACCCCGACGGCAGCGTGCGCGACCGCAGCCAGACCCAGGAAACCCTGCGCCCCGACGACTTTTTCGGCTCCGACCTGTTCCACCTGCCTTCGGGCAGCACGGTGGCCCCCACCGACCTGGGCAGCCGCCCCTACTGCGCCGAAACGCAGGTGCGCGTCACCTTCGCCAATCGCACGGCGGCCCAGAGCGCCCGCTTCCTGGCCCCCGTACAGACCCGACTGCGCGTGTGCAGCGGCCAGGGCGAGCAACCCGACCCGCTGGCGAATGTCGTCGTGCAGGCAGCCCTGACGCCCGTTGCAGGCGGCGTGCGCCCCAGCGTGAGCGTGGAAGGTGCGCCGGAGGGCTACTCGATTTCCGGTCAGTTCACCTTTGCCCGCAACGACGGCACTTGCGGCTCTCTCCTGACGGGCAGCGAAAACGTGGTGGCCCCGCGCAACTTCGAGAGCCTGACCCTGGCGGCGCAGGGCCGGGCCGTGCAGGGCGCACCCGCCGACCTGACCCTGGTGCCTGTCGTCCACCTCTACGACGACGACGGCATCATGGTCGAGAAAAATCTGGACGCCCCCTGGCCCTGCCTGAACGGGCCTACCGACGAAGAATAAATCTCGAAACTGAAACGCCAGCCGCCCTGCCTCCCAGCGGGACGCTGGCGTTTCGGCATTTGGGGCCGCACCCCGCCGCGCAGCCGCTAGCATGTCGCCCATGCGCGTTGTTCTGAAGCTCGGCACCAGTGTTCTGACGGCAGGCACCGACCGCCTGCACCGCCCCCGTCTGGTGGACCTGATGCGGGGCATGGCCGAGGTACAGGCCCAGGGGCACGAAGTCGTGCTGGTCACGAGTGGCGCGGTCACGGCGGGCTGGGAGGCGCTGGGCTTTCCCCCGCGTGAGCGCACCCTGGCGGAAAAGCAACTGCTGGCGGCGGTGGGGCAAGTCCAACTGATGCACCTGTACACGTCGCTGGCCGAGTTGTACGGCATCCGGGCGGCGCAACTGCTGCTGACCGCCGACGATTTCCGCGAACGCACCCGTTACCTCAACGCCCGCACCACCCTGGAAAGCTGCCTGAGCCGGGGCGTGTTGCCCATTATCAACGAGAACGACACCGTGGCCGTCGAGCAAATCAAGGTGGGCGACAACGACACCCTCTCGGCCTTCGTTGCCAACCTGACGGGGGCCGACCTGCTGGTAATTCTGACCGACGCGCCGGGCCTGTACACCGCCGACCCGCGCAGCCACCCCGACGCCACGCTAATTCCGGTGGTCGAGCGGGTCACGCCCGACATCTGGGCGCTGGCGGGCGGGGCGGGCAGTCACCGGGGCACGGGCGGCATGCACACCAAGATTCAGGCCGCCGAAATCGCCACCCGCGCCGGAACCCCGGTGGTCATCGCGCCGGGTGACGCCCCCGATGCCCTGCGCCGGGTGGTGGGCGGCGAGGCGCTGGGCACGCGCTTTCTGGCACACGGGTCGCGGCTCGAAGCCCGCAAACGCTGGATTCTGGCCGAAATTGCCCACGGGCGGCTGCTGCTCGACGAAGGCGCGGCGCGGGCGGTGCGCGAGCGGGGCAGCAGCCTGCTTCCGGCGGGCATCCGACATGTGGAGGGCGAGTTCGAGCGCGGGCATACCGTGCGCCTGATGGCCCCCGACGGGCGAGAGTTGGGCCGGGGCCTGACCCGCTACCGGGCGAGCGACCTGCGGCGCATCGGCGGGCATCATTCCCGTGAAATCGAGGGGCTGCTGGGCTACAGCTACGGCGACGAAGCCATTCACCGCGACGACTTGGTGCTGATGGCGGAGGAGTGAGCCTTTGACTCTGACGGCTGTAGACGTTTAGACCTCTCCACGTTTCGACGCCCCATCCTCCCGCCTCTTTTGGCGCTCGGTTTGGGCGGTCTACTACACTGGCGACCATGACCGACCTCCGAGACATGGGCCAGCGGGCCAGAAAAGCCGCCCGCACCCTGCGTTCCCTGCCCACGGCCCGCAAAGCTGCCGCGCTGGGGGCCATCGCCGCCGAGTTGCGCCAGCGCAGCGCCACAATTTTGGAGGCCAACGCGCAAGATGTCGCCGCCGCCGAAGCTGCCGGACTGCCCGCCCACATGGTGGATCGCCTGCGCCTGAATGCCGCGTCTCTGGCGGCGATTGCCAACGACGTAGAGGCGGTGGCCGCCCTCCCTGACCCAGTGGGCGAACAGACGGCGGAGCAGGTGCAGCCCAGCGGCATCCGGGTATCGCAGCGGCGCGTGCCCCTGGGCGTGCTGGGCGTGATTTACGAGAGCCGCCCCAACGTGACGGTGGACGTGGCGGCCCTGGCGCTGATGTCGGGCAACGCGGTGATTCTGCGCGGCGGCAAGGAAACCGTGCAGTCCAACGCGGCCCTGGAAGACGCCATTCACGCGGCCCTGCAAGCGCAGCAGCTTCCCGCCGACGCCGTGCAGGTCATCCGCGACCCGGACCGCGCCCGGATGCTGGAACTGCTGCGGCTCGACGACTGCGTGGACGCCATCATTCCGCGTGGGGGGGCCGGGCTGCACCGATTTTGCGTGGAGAACGCCACCGTGCCCGTCATCGTCGGCGGCATCGGCGTGGTTCACCTGTATCTGGACGAATCGTTCGTGCAAGGCCCGCAGGACGTGGCGCAGGCGGCGACCATCGCCCTGAACGCCAAAGTGCAGAAGCCGAGCGCCTGCAACGCGCTGGACACGCTGCTGATTCACCGCGCCGCGCTGCCTGCCCTGCCGGGCGTGGTGCGCCCACTGCTGGAGGCCGGAGTCGAATTGCGGGCCGACGCCGAGAGCCTGGAGGTGCTGCGGGCCGCTGGCCTGAACGCCCAAGCTGCCGCGCCGGGCGACTACGGCACCGAGTTTCTGGCCCTGATCGCCAGCATTCGCACGGTGAACGGACTGGATGAGGCACTCGACTTCATTGCCGAGCGGGGGGGCCACACCGACGTGATTCTGACCCGTGACCCCGAGCAAGCCACGCGCTTCGTGCAGGACGTGGACAGCGCCGCCGTGGTGGTCAACGCCAGTCCCCGTTTCAATGACGGCGGGCAACTGGGTCTGGGGGCCGAGGTCGCCATCAGCACTCAGAAGCTGCACGCCCGTGGGCCGATGGGCCTGCGCGAACTCACGACGACCAAATGGGTGGTGCTGGGCGACGGTCAGGTGCGCGGCTGAAAGCTCTGCCCTCACCTCTCCTCACCTGCCGCTCCCTATACTGAAGTGTTACGCCCGCTGGCGACTTCTCTCCCCTTCTCTGAGGTTTTTCGATGACTCCTATCCTGACTCTGTTTCTGGTTTTGTTTGCCCTGGTGTGCGTGGGCCTGGTCTTTTTCGTGCTGCTGCAAGTGCCCAAGCAGGCGGGCCTGTCGGCCAGCATGGCCTCGGGCGGTTCGCTGCTCGGCGGGCGCGGCGTCGAAGGCGGCCTGGTGCGCGTGACTTCGGTGCTGGGCGGCCTGTTTATGCTGCTGGCTTTCCTGATTGTGTTCATCTCGCGCTGAGTAGGTCGAAGTTCATCTTTAGATGGAGTACCGGAAAAAGTACGTCGAACCGGGAATGAAGCGTTTTCGGTGCTGTTCCGAAAATGCGAAATGTTAGGTTCGACGTACTTGACGCTCAGGCCCGCAAAAATCGCAAGGGCAGCCCGCCAAGATGTTCCGGTGGGCTGCCCCTGTCTTATGGCGCGGCTACTTCTTGCCTGCGCGGTTGTCCACATCCAGCGGGCGAACTTTTTCGCCTTCCTCGCCCGCTTTGAGGCGGTCACGCGGCGCCACGACACTGCCGGGGCCGACCTCCACCCCTTCGCCCAGGTGTGCCCCGGCCCCGATGACGGTGGGGCGGCTGTTGGCGCTCTGCCCGCCGACCCGGGCGTTCACGCCGACTTCGGCGCCCTGGTCGATGATGGCGTGGCTGACCCGCGCTCCGGCCCGCACCACTGCGCCCGGCTGCACCACCGCGTCACGCACGACGGCCCCCGCTTCGACCCTGGCACCCGGCGCAATCAGGCTGCGCGTCACCTCTCCGGCGATGACCGCGCCGCCGCACACGAACGCCGTGTCCAGTCGCGCCGTCTTCTCGATGCGGGTGGGCGGACGGGTGATGCTGGACGTGATGAAAGGCCAGATCGGGTCGTCCAGTTCCAGGCCGCGCCCGTCCAGAAAATCGCGGTGGCTCTGAAGGTAGGCTTCGAGCGTGCCGACATCCATCCAGTAGCCCGACATGGGAAAGGCGTAGGCGTCGCCGCGCTCTACCAGCGCCGGAAGCAGCTCCTCGCCGTAGTCGCCCAGCGGCCCCTTTTTCGCCAGGTCGTCCAGGGTGGACAGCAGCGTTTTGGTGTCGTAGACGAAGATTTCGGCGGTCACGGTGCGGCCCAGTGGTTGGTCGGGTTTGTAGGCGAAGGCCGTCACCTGTCCGTCTGGCCCCGCCTGCA
>NZ_JAUNHK010000040.1:17308-22876 GCF_030523985.1 Deinococcus sp. | reverse complement strand
TGCTGCACCACGCCGTCACGGTCAATGAAGACGGTGTGGGGAATCCCGGTCACGTTGTAGGCCATCGCCGTTTCCACGCCCCGGTCACGCAGGTTGGGGTAGTTCAGGCGGTAGTCCCGGATAAAGTTGCGGGCATTTTGCTCCTTGGTTTCGTTGAACAGGATGCCCACGACGGCGGGCGCGTCCGGGCGGGCGCTCAGACGCGCAAAGAGGGGCGCTTCCTCACGGCAGGGGACACACCACGACGCCCAGAAATTGACCACCACCGGGCGGCCCCGGTAGTCCGACAGCCGCACCGCCTCGCCGTCCAGCCCGGTCAACTCGAAGGCGGGCGCTGCCTTGCCGACCAGTGGCCCCGCGCCCCCCTCCCCCGCCGGGCGCAGCAAGGCCCAGCCCAGCCCAGCGACCACTCCCCCGGCCAGCAGGGGCGGCAAGGCGCGTTGCCACAGCGGGCGAGGCGCAGGCACCGGGGCAGAGACTGAGGCGGGCGAGCGGGGCGGACGGTCAGGGGTCATGCACTCCCGAGTCTAGCGCCGGGCCTCAGGGACGGGGCGGAAACGGTGGCCCAAGCCCCAGGCCACCGCAGGATTTCCGAACGGGAGGGAGCGTGCTGGGCCGCAAATCTGCCATCCTGAGCACGTTATGACTTCTGCTGCCGTCTCGCCCGCTTCGGCCTATACCTACGGCCCACAGGCGGCCCGCAATCCCGACCTCGAAGTTCTGCTCACCGACGGACAGGGTGGCTTCGCCATGAGCAGCCTGACCGGGGTGCCCACGCGCTGCTACTCGGGACTGGTGGTCAGCCAGCAGCCGCCCGTGGACCGCTACTGCCACCTCGTCTCCCCGCTCGAACGCCTGGAAGTGGGCGGCGAAAGCGTGGACCTGCACACCCTGGAGGTGGCCCCCGGCGTGTTCGAGGGGCGTGGCCTGGACCTGCTGACCGGGGCGACGGTCTGGGACCTGCTGCCCGAGCGCGAACAGCTCTGGCGCGGGGTGCGGGTGCGCCGCCATGCCTGTATGCCGCAGGATTCGGGGGCGTTGGTGCTGCTCTACGAGGTACGGGCCCGCCAGAGCGTGACGCTGACGCTGGGCGGCTTTTTCGTGGACCGCGACATGCACGCCGTCCACACCGCCACGCCGCACCTCCAGTTCCGGCCCCAGGGCCATGAGGTGCTGGTGCAGGGCGAGCGCGATACTTCGGTGCGCCTGCTGACGCGCTTCGAGGGCGGGCGCGGGGCCAGCGTGCTGGCGGCTCCGCTGGTGCAAGCACTCACGCCGCAGCCGTTCAGTCAGCGGCTCTACTACCGGGCCGACGCAGCGCGGGGGGAAAGCCCGCACGACTACGCCCTGGGCTGCCCGCTGTGGAGCGTGACCCTGCCCCCCGGCGGCGGCGAGGTGGCGCTGGTCGTGCAGGGCGTGGCGCCGCAGGCTTCCGGCGTGCCCGACCCCTGGATCGCCTTCGAAGCCGAGCTGGTGCGCCGCCGCAGCCTGGCCGAGCGGGCCTGGCAGGCGACGGGCATTCGGGACGAACTGGTCGCCACCCTGGCGATTGCCGCCGACGCCTACCTGGTTCGGCGCGGCCCTGTCCGGACGAACCCGGAACAATCCCAGGCCGGGGGGCAACCGCTGAGCGTCATCGCGGGCTACCCCTGGTTTGCCGACTGGGGACGCGACGCCATGATTGCCCTGTCGGGCCTGACCCTGGTGACGGGCCGCCCCGAAGACGCCCAGGAACTGCTGCTGACTTTCCTGTCCCAGATGAAACGGGGCCTGATTCCCAACCACTTCGACGAGCGCGGGCAGGGCGCGGGGTACAACACGGTGGACGCTCCGCTGTGGCTGGCGGTGTCGCTCGAACGCTACGCCCGCACCACCGGAGACGCCCTGTTCGTGCGGCGCACCCTGCCGCTGCTGCGCGAGATGCTGGGCCACTTTGTAGAGGGCACCGATTTCGGCATTCGCATGGACCCCGAAGACGGCCTGCTGCTCTCGGGTGAGGAGGGCACCCAACTGACCTGGATGGACGTGAAGATTCAGGACTGGGTGGTCACGCCCCGGCACGGCAAACCCGTCGAGATTCAGGCGCTGTGGCTCTCGGCGCTGGGGGCCGAGCTGCGGCTCTCACAGGCGCTGGGCGAGGCCCCGCAGTTTGCCGAGGTGCTGGAAAAGGCGCACCATTCCTTCAAGCAGAAGTTCTGGAACGATACGGCGCTGCGAAGCTCCGCCCCAGCCACGACCCAGCCCCCGCTGAACGTGGCACAACTGGGCGGGTCGGTAGGTGGCCTGATGGCCTTGAGCGACCTGCTCGACACCGACCTGCCCGGAAACAACGCCGAACTGCTCGACACCGGGCCGCAGCCGACCACCCCCGGTCTGGCAGGCGGCTTGGGCGTGGGCCGCCGCACCCAGGACGCACCACTAGCGATTCTGGCCGACGGCCTGACGCCGCAGGGCGAGCGGGACCTCTCGGCGCGGCCCAACGCCCTGATTGCCCTTTCGCTGATGGACACGCCGGTGGTGGACGAGCAGATAGACGCGGTGCTGGCGCAAACCGAGCGAGAACTGCTGACCCCGCTGGGCCTGCACACCCTGTCGCCGCAAGACCCCCGTTACCTCGGCCACTCTGGCGGCCCGCAACTGCTGCGCGACGCGGCCTACCACCAGGGCACCGTCTGGCCCTGGCCTCTGGCGGCGTATGTCGAGCTGCTGCTCTCACGCGGCGAAATCAACCGCGCCCGCGCCACCCTGACGGGCCTGACCGGGCACCTCTGGGAGGCGGGCATCGGGCACATTTCCGAGGTCTTCAGCGGCGACACCCTCACGCCGGGCGGCTGCCCCTTCCAGGCGTGGAGCGTGGCCGAAATGCTGCGGGCGCATGTGCTGGTCAGCATCAGCGAGGCGCAGCGGGCCGAAGAACAGCGGCTGGAACAGCAGGGCCTGGCCTCTTCGCTCACATGACCCCGCTCTCTCTCCCTCCCCAGGCCACGCAGGTCGGGCTGGCGGTTGACGTGGCGGCCTTCGCCATGCACGCGGGCGAGTTGCGGGTGCTGCTGGTGCAGCGCGGCGAGTTGCCCCATGCCCAGACCTGGGCGCTGCCGGGCGGCTTCGTGCAGCCGGGCGAAGAAATGCACGAAGCGGCCCTGCGCGAACTGAGAACCGAAACGAGCGTGAGCCTCGAACCCCGGCACCTCGAACAGTTTTTTACCTTTGGCGAGGTGGGGCGCGACCCGCGTGGGCGCATCGTCAGCGTGGCGCATCTGGCGGTACTCCCGCACGGCACGGTGCAGGCGCGGGCCGGGGGCCACACCGTGGGGGCCGAGTGGCTCAGCGCCCACACGCCGCCGCCGCTGGCCTTCGACCATCAGGCGATTCTGGAACGGGCCATTGCCCGACTGCAATTGCGGCTGGAATACGGCAATCTGGCGCTGGAATTTCTGCCCGATACCTTCACGCTCCCCGAATTGCAGGGCGTGTACGAGGCCATCGGCAACCGCGAACTCGACAAGCGCAACTTTCGCAAGCGGATGCTGGCCTCGGGTGTGCTGACCCCCTGCGGCGAGCGGCGCAGCGGGGTGGGCCGTCCCGCGCAGCTCTACCGCCGCACGAAGGGAACGCGCGTGGTGGCCCTGTAAAGGTGGCCCTGTAAAGGCGCAGTAGCATGAGCGCGTGACCCCTGCTCCCGCCACCGACCCCGCCACCCAGCTCACGACGGGCCTGCAAAGCATCCTCCCCGACCTGGGGCTGGGCAGTCTGCTGGGGCTCGCCGCCGGGTACGCGGTGCGGGTGGTGGGCCGCGCAGCGCTGCTGGTCATCGGGCTGGCCTTCATCGTGGTGCAACTGCTGGCGCACTACGGCATCGTCACGGTGGACTGGCTGCAACTTCAGGCCCTCACCGAACCCTGGTTCCGCACAGGCCGCGAAAGTCTGGGTGACTGGTTCTCGCGGGTGTTTCTGGCGAATCTGCCGTTCGCTGGAGCCTTCGTGGTGGGCTTTTTGCTGGGCCTGCGGATGCGGTAGAGGGCAGAGAGTCAAGGGCAGAGGGAAAACAGCGAAGGGCCGAAGCATGACGCCTCGGCCCTTTGTTTAACCCTCTACCCTACACCCTCAACCTTCTTCAATCGTCGCTGCTACGCGCCATGCCCAGCACATTCAGGAACTGGGCCAGTGCCATCGCAAAGCCCGCGACGTAGGTCAGAGCCGCAGCGGTCAGCACCTTCTGTGCGCCCTGCTGCTCGGCGCCGCCCCCGCCCAGACCACGCTCGCGGATGTAGACCAGGGCGCGGCGGCTGGCGTCGAACTCGACTGGCAACGTGATGAGGTGAAACAGCAGCGCCAGTCCGAACAAAATCGCGCCGACCCAGACCAGGCCCGAGATGTTGACGACCAGACCGACCATCAGCAGCAGCGGGGCGAGGTTCATGCCCAGGCTCAGTGGCACAGCCATCTGCCCACGCAGCACCAGGGCAGGCATCCGTACCTTGTCCTGAATGGCGTGCCCGACCTCGTGCGCCGCCACCGCCATCGCGCCGATGCTGGGCACGTCGTAGGTGCTCTCGGACAGGCGCACCACCTTGGCCTGGGGGTCGTAGTGGTCGCTGAGTTGCCCCGGAACCCGCTCGATCTGCACGTTTTGCAGGCCGTTTTCGTCGAGCATCATGCGGGCGATCTGCGCCCCGGTCACGTTGCGGGGGTTGCGAATGCTGCCCCATTTCCTGTAGGTGCTGCTCAGGTAGCCCTGAATAATGAACGAAACCACCATGACCACCAAAATCAAGGGGCCGTATGGCCCGAAAAATCCAAGTAAGTCCATCTGTTCCTCCTGCCTTTAAATCTTAGCGGGACACACTCAACCTCTATGAGAAAAATGCCCGCCGACTTGAGTTCGGATTTACCTGCCCTGCCTTACAGGGGCCAGCACAGGGCCGGGTGGGTCACGTCAGGCCAGAGCGGCAGCAGCGGCCTTGGCCCCAGTTGACGCACCGGCACGACGCCGACGCCCGCTCCACACACCCAGGCCCGCGTCACCTGCGCGAGTTCGGACACGTGAATGGGCCGTTCGTCGTGGTCTTGCCCGGTCAACCACTGCGCCCGCGTGGTGCCGGGCAGCCCGCCCGCCGGAACGACCAAGCGTCCGCCGAGTTCCAGGACGGGCGAGGTACGCGAGCCGTCCACCACCTGCCCCGCCCCGTCCGTCAGCAGTCCCTCGAAGGCCCCCGCCTCCGTCGCCTGCGCCCCCGCCAGTCGGTAGGGCAGGTAATTTCCGGTCTTGTGGGCCGCCAGTTGCGGGTGGGTTTGCCAGTCGGTGAGGACGACGGAAACGCCACCTTCGGGCCGGGGGCCGGGTTGCAGGGGCCGAAAGCTGAAGAAGGTGCCGTCGTCCGTCACGGTGACGCGCAGAAGGTGCGTGCCGGGGGGCAAGGCGGGCAGACGCTCGTCCGGTTCAGGCAGTCCCAGGAAACCGCACGTCCCCGCCAGCCGCGCCAGATGCTGGGGCCAGAGCAACGCCTCGCCGCCCTGCACGCGAACCGTGGTGAAGGCCGAAGCGCCGTGCAGCGCGGCAGGGGTTTG
>NZ_JAUNHK010000040.1:0-17208 GCF_030523985.1 Deinococcus sp. | reverse complement strand
CCTGCACGCGAACCGTGGTGAAGGCCGAAGCGCCGTGCAGCGCGGCAGGGGTTTGTGCAGTGGCAGGCAGGGGCCGCACTCAGCTCTCCCCCCCCTGCCCTGTGCCCCCGGCAGCGCGGGAAGCCAGCTGCAGCCAGTTGCCCAGCAGCACCCGCCCCGCCGGACTCAGCACACTTTCGGGGTGAAACTGCACGCCCCAGGCGGGTTTTCCCGGCACCTCCAGCGCCATGATTTCGCCACCCTCTCGGCTGTAGGCCGTGACCAGTTCAGGCGGCAGGCCGCGCACCACCAGCGAGTGATAGCGCCCGAACTCGGCCCCATTTTCGATGCCTGCAAAGAGGCCCGTTCCGGTGTGTTGTACCTGCTCGGGTCGTCCGTGGACAGGTTCGGCCCGCTCGATGCGCCCGCCCAGGACCTCCCCCAGCGCCTGATGCCCCAGGCAGACGCCCAGCGACGGTACGCCGCGTTCCAGACACAGCCGCGTGAGTTCCAGCGTGCAGCCGCTCGTCTGCGGCGTGCCGGGGCCGGGGCCGACCAGCACGGCGTCGGGACGCAGGGCCAGCAGGTCGGCAGCCTCCTCGTCCTGACTGCGGAGTTCGACCCTGGCTCCCAGGGCCAGCAGGTCGTGGGCCAGATTCCAGGTAAACGAATCGCGGTTGTCGAGCAGCAGCACCCGCAGCGGCGTCTGCGTGGGCGCGGGTGGTGAAGCCCAGGGCCGCCCCGCGACAGGAGGCTGTCCCGCCTGCGCCGGACGCCCCGGCACGCCCGCCAGCACGCTCAGCAGCGCCTGCGCCTTGTGCACCGTTTCCCGCGCTTCCCGCTCCGGGTCGGCGTCTATGACCGTACCGCCGCCCGCCCGCACCGTGACCGTCCAGGTGGGAAAGGCAGAACCCTCGGCCCTCTCCCCTTCCCCCTTTGCCACAAAAGCCGCCGTCCGGATGAGGATATTCACGTCCACCCGTCGCCCGCTCACGATGCCCAAGCCTCCGGTGTACCAGCCACGCGGCCCCGGTTCCAGCGCCGCAATCGCTTCCATCACGCGGGCTTTGGGAGCGCCCGTGATGGTGCCGCCGGGAAAAGTGGCGGCGAGCAACTCGCGCACGCTCAGGCCGGGGCGGGCGGCGGCGCGCACCTCCGACACCAGATGCATGACGTGGCTGTAGCGTTCGACCAGCATCAGGTCGGGGACACTGACGCTGCCTGCCGCCGCCGCCGCGCCGAGGTCGTGGCGCACGAGGTCCACGAGCATGGTGTGTTCGGCCCGCTCCTTGGGACTGCCGCGCAACTCGGCCTCGAAGTCGGCGTCCTCCTGCGGGGTGTCGCCGCGCCGCCGCGTTCCGGCGATGGGCCGAGCGCTGATTTGCCCGCCCTGCGCTCCCACCCGTTCCCAGTCCACCAGACGCTCGGGGCTGCACGACACCACCACTTGCCCCTCCAGGTCGGCGAAGGCCATGAAGGGGCTGGGGTTGACCTCGCGCAGCCGCAGGTACGCCGCCAGCGGGTCGCCCTGCGCCGGGGCCGAGACGCCACGCGACAGGTTGACCTGATAGACCTCGCCCGCCCGAATAAGTTCCTGAATGGCCCGCACGCCCGCCGGATAGTCCACGTCGTCGGCCCCAAAATCGCCCACTGTGAGGGCCGGAGTGGGGGCCGGGTCGCCCGCCAGCAGCGCCCCCCAGTCCAGATGCGGCTCGCCCACCACGTCCAGCGTGCCGTTTTGCCTGTCCCAGACCAGCCCCGATGGATAAAACCCCCACCACTGCGCCGCGCCTGCCGGGGCGTGGGCCGCCAGCCCGAACTCACGCGCCGCCTCGTACTGAAGGCCGCCCAGCCAGGCCGGGAAAAAGGCGTCGGCAGCAGGTGGTTCGGGCAGGGTGAACCGAATCCGGGTCGGTGCAGCACTCAGAAAGCTGTAGCGGGCATAGGGCAGCACCGGCCCCAGCGATTCCAGCAGGGCGATGCCGGGCAGGTCAGCCGCCCGCAGGCGCAGGAGAACTTCGGCAGGAGAAAGCACGGGACAAAGGGTAGTGGGTTCGGCGCGGGCCTGTGCAGCCTTGCCGTCACAAGAACAGGGCCGGACAACCCACGTCCGGCCTCCTCGGGAAAGCAGCTTCAGCTTTTGGGCTTCTGGCCCGGCGTATCGTCACCAAAATTCCAGATGTCGAGGTCGTCCACCGCGCTGCCGAGGTTACGAAGCTGCGCCAAATCCTGAGCGGTGGCCTGACCCTGAATCTGAACCGTGCCGCCGCGTCCGGTGTTTTCCCCGATGGCGTTCGCCATCACGTCAGCCGGGACCGCCGAGAACATCCGGGCGACCTGCCCTGGCGTGGCGTCAAGCAGCGCGTCCGACAGCACCGCGTCGGGCACGGCGGGCGCGACCCTGGAGCGGGCCTGGGCGATGGCCTGCGGGTCTATCTCCGGGCGCACCGCCGTTTCTTCGTCGAGGTGGCGGGTGCCGGGAGGTCGGGTTTTGGCCTTGCCGGAATCTGCCCCTCTGCCCATCAGGCTCAGCAGCAGCAGCACGCCGACAATAACAACGATGGCGAGGAGCAGAATTTTCATCTCGTCATTTTAATAGTGCGCGTGGCCCGGCGCATTCCCCCCACTGGCGGGGGAAACCGAACCGGGCCACGCGAAAGATGAAGACCAGGGCCGCTCTTACTCTTCGCGGTAAGACTTTTCGATGGGCATGCCCACCGCATTGCCCCACTCGGTCCAGGAGCCGTCGTAGTTGCGGACTTTGGGGTAACCCAGCAGTTCGCGCAGCACGAACCAAGTGTGGCTGGAGCGCTCGGCGATGCGGCAGTAGGCGATCACGTCCTTGTCGGGGGTCACGCCTTCGCCTTCATACAGCGCCCTCAGTTCATCGGCGGACTTGAAAGTGCCGTCTTCGTTGGTCGCCTTGGCCCAGGGGATGCTGCGTGCGCCGGGAATGTGCCCGCCGCGCAGCACGCCCTCCTGGGGGTAGTTGGGCATGTGGGTGACTTTGCCGCTGAATTCGTCGGGGCTGCGAACGTCCACCAGGGCATTTTTGCCTTCCTGCACGCCTGCCAGGTGCGCCTTGACCTCGTCGCGGTAGGCGCGGAGCGAGTCGTCGCGCTGCAGGGCAGGGTAGGTGGTGGGCGTGATTCGGGGCAGATCGGTGGTCATCTCGCGGCCCTCGGCAATCAGCTTCTGACGGCCCCCGTTGATGAGCTTGAGGGGGTTTTTGACGCCGCTGTAGCTCAGGAACCAGTAGGCGTAGCTGGCCCACCAGTTGCTCTTGTCGCCGTACAGCACGATGGTGTCATCTGCGCCAATCCCCAAGCGGCCCAGCAGGGCGCTGAGTTCGTCGGGGCCGATGAAGTCGCGCTCGACGGGGTGCCACAGGTCGGTCTGCCAGTCCAGCTTGACGGCGCCGGGCAGGTGTCCAGTGTCGTAGAGCAGGATGTCTTCGTCCACTTCGACGAAGCGCACGCCGGGGGTGTTGAGGTTCTGGGCGGCCCACTCGGTAGTCACCAACACGTCTTTTGCATAGTCCATGCCTCAAGTGTAGCCCTTCGCCATAAGTTTACAAAAGAGGTCAATTAGACAGACCGCCTTCTGCGGAGTGTGGGCAGCGGGGTACAGTTGGGAACATGACTGCCCCCGCACCACTGCCCGAAAAGCTCCAGAACATCGTCGGCATGTTCAAGACCCTGCCCAAGCCGATGCGCCTGCAAGCGCTGCTGGAATACAGCCGCAAACTGCCCGACCTACCCGAGAAATACGCCGAGCATCCCGAATTCCTCAAGCCCGTGCCCGAGTGCGCCAGCCCGTTTTTTCTGGTGACGGAACAGGACGAGGTGGGCAAGGTGAACCTGTTTTTCAAGGTGCCGGAAGACGCCCCCACCGTGCGCGGCTACGCGGGCATTCTGCACGAAGCACTGAACGGTGAGACGCCCGAAACCATCCTGAGCGTGCCCGACCAGTTCTACATGGACATGGGCCTGTCCGAACTGATTACACCGATGCGGATGCGCGGGATGGGGGCGATTCTGATGCGACTCAAGCGCGACGTCGATGGTCAATAGTTGATGGTTGATGGAAAGAGCGATGTAAGCCCTGGCCCTCCATCAACCATCTACCATCGACTATCAACATGATTTACCTCGACTACGCCGCCACCCACCCCATGACCCCTGACGCGCTCGCCGCCTATGCCGAGGCCGCCGCGTTGCCGGGGAACCCCGCCAGTGTCCACGCCGCTGGGCAAGCCGCCCGCGAAAAACTGGAAGAAGGCCGTGCGCGCATCGCCGCCGCCTTCGGGGTAGACCCGCGCACGCTGACGCTGAACAGTGGTGGCACTGAGGGCGACAACCATGTGCTGCTCGGCGTGGCACAAGGGTGGGAGGACAAACACGGACGTCCCGGCCACCTCGTGACGACCCAGACCGAACATTCGGCGGTGCTGGCCCCCGCCCGCGCCCTGGCCCTGCGGGGCTGGGACGTGACTTTTCTGGCGCCTGACCGCGAGGGCCGTTACTTGCCCGCCCAGCTTGCCGAAGCGCTGCGCGACGACACCGCGCTGGTCAGCCTCCACCATGCTAACAACGAACTCGGCACCGTGCAGGACACGCCCGCGCTGGCGGCAGTCGCGGCAGCGCGGGGCGTTCCCTACCACACCGACGCGGTGCAGGCTCCAGGGGTATTGCCCATGAATTTGCCCGACTGGGGCGTGACCTTTGCGACCTTCAGCGCCCACAAATGGGGCGGGCCGCGTGGGGTTGGCGTGCTGTACGTGCGGCGCGGGGCCGACTTACCGCCCGTGACCCTCGGCGGCGGGCAGGAAGGCGGCCTGCGCCCCGGAACGCAGAACACAGCGGGGGTCTACGCGGCGGGCGTGGCGTTGACCGAGGCGGAGGCGACGCGGGAGGCGACCTTTGCCCATCTGCGCGACGTGCAAACCGCTTTCATGGACGCGCTGCGCAACCTCCCCGGCCTGACCTTCAACCACCCCGCAGACGGCAGCCCCAAAGTCGTCAGTCTGACGCTGGAGGGGGCCGACGGTGAAGCCCTGCTGATGAATCTGGACATGCTGGGCATTTCCGCGAGTGCGGGCAGTGCGTGCAGCGCGGGCACGATGCAGCCCAGCCACGTCCTGACCGCCGTGGGCCTGACCGAAGCGCAGGCGCGGGCCTCGCTGCGGTTTTCCTTCGGGGCAGCGACCTCGCGGGATGAAGTGGCACAGGCAGCGGCGGGCTTGCGGCAGGCGGCGGAGTGGGTACGAGTGGCGGAGAGCTGATGGCGGATGGCAAAAGGCAGAAGGCCCGCTTTAGCGCAAGCTTAGGCTAGCCATCTGCCTTCAGCCATCCGCCTCACTTCCAGCCCCCCTTCCCCTTGTACCCCACCTTGTTTCCCTTGACCGCTTCCTTGGCTTTCACCTTTTCGTCGTCGTAGCGCAGCAGCACGGCGAGGCGGGCACGGCTGATGATGTGGTGGGGATTTTTGGGCACAAAGGCCGTCACGATGTCGATGTGTCCGTCGCGGTAGTGCTGCACGGCGACATGCAGAGGCAACCGAATCCCGTGCGCCTCGAAGTAGCCGCACACCAGCCAGCGGCGATCTTCGGTGTACACGGCGCGGACTCGCCCGGTCAGCAGCACATGCATGATGTCGCTTTCCATAAAGCCCTCGGCGCGGGCGTGCTGAATGGCGTGGGGGCAAACGTGATAGCGGCTGTCATACACGGCTTCGCGCAGTTGGCGTAGGGCACGGCCCAGCAGAAATTCATCGGTGTCTATGCCAGCGAGTTCCTGCACCCGCTGCGGCTTGACGGGCTGCTGCGTTTTGGGACGCGAGGGAGGCGGAGTGGGGGCGCGGCGGGCTTCCTTTTCGGCGCGGTGAAGCTGGGCACGCAGGGCAAGCAGGTCGTTGCCTGCCCGCACTTCGGCGGACAGGGTGCGGCGCTGCAAAGCCTGAGCGCGTGCAGAGTTGCTGGACTTTGTGGTCACGGCAAAACACCTCCCGGAAATCTCGCCCCGCGTCGGGAGGTGTAAGCAAAGCGGCCTCCCTAAACGAAAAATTCCCCCAAACACGCATAACAGCGCATTTGTGAGAAGGCAGGCGACGTACCCTGTTCAGGGCATGGACCCATGCTAGCACGCGTTATCGCGCTGCCGGCAACCGTAAAGCCTCCGGCAAATGCGGGGCCGCCCAGCCGCTACCCTGCACGCAGCATGAGCAAGAAAAGCCGCCGCACCGTGCAGCCCGCCTACGTCACCCTGCGCGACCTGCCGGGGACGCGGGTGATGTTCTGGGTCGTGGACGCCTGCCCCTACTGCGGCGAGCGGCACCTGCACCCGGCGGGCAACCTCCGCAGCGCCGACCCTAGCGAGCGGCTGGGCGAAGTGACGGCCCCCTGCGACCCCGAGCGGCGCTACGACCTGCAATTGCCCCCCAAGCCGCAGCGCAAAAAGGGCAAGGAAGCGCGGCGCAAGGCCAGACGGGGCGGAAGGCTGGAGGCCGACCCGGACGAGTGGTAATGCGCTGGAGCAGGTGACACTGCGTTTGGGGTTGAGAGTGGAGGGGGCAGGGCATGTCCTGCCTTTCTGACCCTCTACCCTGGGGAGAGGGCCTTGTGAAACAAGGGGTGAGGGGGCCTCTTTTTGTCAAAAGCTCTAGACCCTTGGACGCTTAGACCTAAACTGCGGGCCATGAGGCGGCGCGGTGGATAAAACGGAGCTGCTGGGCCTGGACGCCCTGCTGAACCTGCTGCATTCCTTCGTGGACAGCGTGCAGGTATTTATCGCCAGTTACGGCGGCAAATTGATGCTGTCGCTGCTGCTGGTGCTGATTTACGCGCTGCTGCTGTGGGGACTGACGCGGCTGACCCTCTGGGCGCTGGGGCGTTCGCGCTGGGCTGACGCGCATCCGGTGGTGCGGCACACCATCGTTACCGTGCTGCGGCTGACTTTTTTGATGCTGGTCGCGGTGTCGGTGTCGGGCCTCTTTCCACAACTCGCCGGATACGCGCCCGGCCTCTTCCGGGTCTATCTGCTGCTCTTGCTGCTCTACGGCGGCTGGGCCGTCATTCACCATTTTCTGCACCGTCAATCCGAGGCGTGGGGGCTGGACGCCAGCCTGTCGCTGCTGCTGAGCAACGCGGCGCGGGCGGTGTGGGTGCTGGCGGGCATTTACCTGATGTTTCGGCAACTCGGCATAGACCTGCTGCCGATTTTGGGCGGGCTGGGCGTGGCGGGGCTGGCAGTCGGGTTTGCCGCGCAGGACATTCTGGCGAACCTGATTAGCGGGGTCACGCTGCTGCTTGACCGCCCCTTTCGCATCGGCGACTGGATTCGGGTGCGCGACTACGAAGGGCAGGTGCATGGGCTGACACTGCGAACGACCCGCATCCGCACGCGGGACAACGAATTTGTCAGCATTCCCAACAAGGAAATCGCGGGTGCGACCGTGGTCAACCTGACGGCGGGCGGGCAACTGCGGCTGAATGTGCCGTTGCCGCTGGCCTACGCCGAACGGGTGGAAGAAGCGCGGGCCGTGCTGCTGCGGGTCCTCGCAGAGCATCCCAAGGTGGAGGCCGACCCCGCGCCCGTCATCCTGGTGCGGCAAGTCAACGAGACGAATCTGGAACTGATTTTGCGTTTCTATGTCAGCGCCGAGAACGTCAAGGCTTATCCCGTGGTCACCATGCAACTTCGCGAAGGGGCCAAAGAAGCCTTGCAGGACGCGGGTTTTGCGCCGCCGTATCCGCGCCAGTGGATGATGATGGGGAACGATGATGGATGATGGGTCCGCTGCGCTGATGGTCGATGGAGGAAGCGAAAAAGAGAAGTAGACCCTTCTGCAAGCTCAGTTTCATGTCTGTGGCAAGCAAAGTGTTTTTAGCTCCTCCCTCCTTGTGGGGGAGGCTGGGAGGGGGGAAGCGTAACCAGCGTGCCAAGTAACATGACGACAGAAATCCCAAATAAAACCCGCTTGCCCGCCCGCTGGACACCCCAACCCCGTGACCTCTGGACGGGGCTGGCGTTGGGCGCGGCGCTCGGCATCGCGGCGACGTTTCTGGGCGAAGTGCGGGCTACGCCTGGGCTGTTGCTGGGGCTGCTGGGAGTAGGCGCACTGGCGGGACTGTTTCGTCCGTTGCGGCTGGGGCTGGCGGTAGGTGTGGGCGCGGCGGCACTGCTGACGGCTTTTTGCCTGCTGACGCTCGTGCTGCGCGGCCCACTGTCGGCGCTGATCGTGTCACAGCCGCCCGTGAGGGCCGACGCGATTGTGGTGCTGGGTGGCGGCGTCCGCTGCGGCACCGATGCCCTCAGCGGTAGCAGTTTTTCCCGTCTGATGAGGGGCCTAGAACTATGGCAGGCTGGATACGCGCCTATTTTGACCGTCTCGGAGCAGTCGGGCCTGATTGGGGGAAAGGGCTGTCCCAAAATCAGCGCTCTGCAAAACGCCCAGATTGCTGCGCTGTACGGCAAAAACGGACCGCCCACGCTGACGCTGAGCAACGTCACCACCACCCGCGACGAAGCCGCCCGCGTGCGTGACCTGGCCCATCAGCGCGGCTGGGGGCGCGTGCTGCTGGTGACTTCGCCTTGGCATTCGCGCCGTGCCCAGGCGCTTTTTCGGGGGTATGGGGTAGAGGCCGTCAGCGTCCCATCTCAGGAAACGGGTTTTGACCTGACGCTGCCGACCCCAGGTGACCGTCTGGCGGCGCTGAAAGTCGTGCTGTACGAAGGGCTGAGTCGGGTCAAGGCGGGACTGGGCGGCACGCCGGAGAGGTAGAGGGTGGAGGGAAAAGGGAGGGCTTTGGCATCCGCCTCGCTCTCCCTCGGCCTTTCACCCTTTACCCTCTACCTCAATGACTGACCTTCCCACCATCACTGTCATCGGCGCGGGCCTCGCGGGTTCCGAGGCGGCCCTTGCCGCAGCCACAGCGGGCGTGCGCGTGAAATTGCATGAAATGCGCCCCCAGAAGATGACCCCCGCCCACCGCACCGCCAACTTTGCCGAACTGGTTTGCTCTACCTCGCTGGGCGGCGAAGGCGAAATGCAGAGCAAGGGCCTGCTGCAAGCCGAAATGCGCTCGGTGGGCGCGGCGATTGTGACTGCTGCCGACGAAAGCCGCGTGCCTGCGGGCAATGCCCTCGCCGTTGACCGTGACGAGTTCAGCGCCCGCGTCACCGAAAAGGTGCGGAATCACCCGCTGATTGAAGTGATCGAAGGCGAACTGGAAGCCGTGCCAGAGGGCATTTGCGTCATCGCTTCCGGGCCGCTCACCTCCGACGCGCTCGCCGCCGACCTGATGCGGCTGACGGGCAGCGAGCGCCTCAGCTTTTACGACGCCGCCGCGCCCGTCATTGACATTGATTCCATTGACATGACCGTGGCGTGGCGGGCAGGCCGCTACGACCAGAGCGCCGATTACATCAACTGCCCGTTTACCAAAGAGGAATACCTGACCTTTTTTGAGGCGCTGGAGAAGGCCCGCAGCCACACCCCCCACGACTGGGAAAAGCTGGAATTTTTTGAAGGCTGCATGCCGATTGAAGAAATCGCGCGGCGCGGCGTGGACACTCCCCGGTTCGGCCCCATGTCACCCAAAGGGCTGGACGACCCCAAAACGGGGCGCTGGCCCTACGCGGTGGCGCAGCTGCGGCAGGAGGACGCCGAGGGCCGCATGTGGTCGCTGGTGGGCTTTCAGACGGGCCTGAAATGGGGCGACCAACTGGAAGTCGTGCGCCTGATTCCGGGCCTGCAAAACGCCGACATCGTGCGCTACGGCGTCATGCACCGCAACACCTACCTGAATGCGCCGCTGGTGCTGGACAGTACGCTGCAACTCAAGGCCGACCCACAAAAGCTGGTGGCGGGCGTGCTCGCGGGCACCGAGGGCTACCTGGAATCGAGCGCGACGGGCTGGCTGGCGGGAACGAACGCGGCGCGTTTGAGCCTGGGGCAAGAGCCGTTGACCCCACCCGCCGAGTCCATGCTGGGCGGCCTTGTGCGCTACCTCGCCTCCGCCAATCCCAAAGGCTTTCAACCGATGAACGTGAACTGGGCGCTGGTGCCTGAATTGCCGCCGCAAATCAACGAGAAGACGGGCAAGCCCAGAAAACTGGGCAAGCGCGAAAAGCGTCCGCCGCTGTTCCGGCGCGGCCTGAGCGCCTTCATGGACTGGGCGCGGGATGAAGCGGGGGCCGAAGTAACGCCGCCTGCCGTGCCCGAGCACCCGCAAGACGAACTGCCCGCCCTGCGCTGAGCAGCTTTCCGGAATATCGTGCAGGACACCCTTTTCGCGCGGAAGGGGTGTTCTGCTTTTTACCCCATGCCGCCCCACGAGCGCCGTCGCCGTAGAATGGCCCGCGCATGCCTCTTTCGTACCTGACGCGTATCGCGCAGACGCCCGCCCCGACCTTTCAGGAGGAGAAAAGGGCCGAATTGATGTCCGCCCTCTGGACGGAACTGGGCTACTCCACCGAGCGCGACAGCGTCGGCAACGTGCTGACCCGCCTGACACCGCCCGGCACCGAGGGCCGCCCCGCGCTGCTGCTCGCCGCGCACCTCGACACCGTGTTCGGGCCGCAGACCGACGTGACGGTGCGCGAGGAAGGCCAGCGCCTGACCGGGCCGGGTGTGGGCGACAACAGCGCCAGCCTCGCCGTCGTGACTGCCATGCTGCGCGACTTCGCCAGCCAGCCGCCCACCCTGCGCCGCCCGCTGTGGGTCGCGGCCAACGTGGGCGAGGAAGGTCTGGGCGACCTGCGCGGAGCCAAACATCTGATTGCCACGCACCGGGAGCAGCTCGGCGCGTTTATCGCTGTGGACGGCTATCTGGGCGTGGCGGTGACCCAGGCGGTCGGCGTGAGGCGCTACCGGGCGCAATTCCTGGGGCCGGGGGGCCATTCGTGGGGCGACCAGGCTCCCAGTGCCCTGCACGCCCTGGGCCGGGCGGTCACGGGGCTGTACGCGCTGCACCTGCCCACGCAGCCGCGCACCACGCTCAATGTCGGTCTGGCGTCGGGCGGCAACAGCGTCAATTCGATTGCGGGTCAGGCCGAACTGCTGCTCGACCTGCGTTCGCTGGACGCCGCGCTGCTGGCCGACCTCGACAGCCGGGCCCAGGACGTGCTGCACCGCGCCGCCCGCGAAGTCGGCGTCAACCTGCGGGTGGAGCGGGTGGGCGACCGTCCCGGCGGCAACCTGCACTCCGGGGCGCTGCTCGGCATGGCCCACGAAGCGGCCCGCGAGGTACGCGTGGACCTGCGAATCGCCGCCAGCAGCACCGACGCCAACGCCGCAGCGCCCTCGGCACTCCCGGCACTGGCCTTCGGCGTGTACCGGGGCGGCAACGCCCACCGCGAAGACGAATGGGTGGACAAGCGCAGCCTGGGGCCGGGTCTGCGGGCGCTCAAGAGACTGGTGACGCTGTATCAGGGGACGCCGCTGGCCTGAGCGCCGCCCGCTCTTCCTTATTCCAGCCGCTCGATAATCGTCGCCGTCGCCATGCCGTGACCGATGCACATGGTTTGCAGGCCGAAGGTGCCGCCCGTCGCTTCCAGTCCGGTCAGCATCTTCGCCATCAGTCCCGCGCCGCTGCCACCCAGCGGGTGACCGTGGGCAATGGCTCCGCCCCAGGGGTTCACTTTGGCGGGGTCGGCCTTCAGTTCGTGCATCCACGACACGGCCACGCTGGCAAACGCCTCGTTGATCTCGAACCAGTCGATGTCCGCCATGCTCAGCCCGGCTTTTTCCAGGGCCTTGCGGGTGGCCGGAATCACACCCGTGAGTTGCATGGTGGGGTCATCACCCACCGCCACGCGGGCACGGAAGCGAGCGCGGGGGCGCAGGCCATCGGCTAGGGCCACGTCGCGGCGGCCCACCAGCACGGCGGCGGCTCCGTCGCTGATCTGGCTGGCGTTGCCCGCTGTGACCACGCCCGTTTCGCGGAAGGGGGTTTTCAGGGTCGCCATTTTGGCGGGGTCAACCGCTTCGCGCACGCCCTCGTCGTATTCGAGGGTGATGGCCTGCCCCTCGGCGTCCAGGCCCGGCGTGGGCAGCAATTCGCGGTAGAGGTGGCGGTTCTGGAAGGCGCGGCGGTGGCTCTCGACGGCGAAGGCGTCCAGCGTTTCGCGGCTCAGGCCCCATTTGTCGGCAATGCGCTCGGCGCTTTCGCCCTGGTGGATGAGGTCAACCTTGGCGAGCAGGTCGGGGTTGAGGCGCTCGAAGCCGCCGCCGATGTCGCTGAACATGCCCACACGGGTCATGTTTTCCACGCCGCAGCCGATGGCGTAGTTCAGGTCGCCCGCGTCTATGCCCTGCGAGGCGAAGTGGATGGCCTGCTGCCCGCTGCCGCACATGCGGTTGAGGCTCACGGCGGGCACTTCGGCTGGGAACCCGGCCAGCAACACCGCCAGCCTGCCGATGTTGGCCCCCTGCTCGGCGGTCTGGGTCACGGTTCCGGTAATCACGTCTTCGATTTTGGCGGGGTCGATTCCGGCGCGACCCACCAGACCCGTGAGCGCGTGGGCCAGCAGCGCATCGGGGCGCGTTTCGCGATAGGCTCCGCCGCGTTTGCCGTAAGGCGTGCGGACGGCTTCGAGGATGACGGCTTCTTTCATGACTTACTCCCTGGGTTGGTGGGCGAAACGCTCACGCAACTCGCGCTTGAGGATTTTTCCGGCGGTGTTGCGCGGCAACTGCTCTACAAAATAGATGGCTTTGGGCACCTTGAAAGGTGCGAGATTAGCTTTGGCATGGGCGCGCAGGTCGTCGGCGCTGACCGTTTCACCTGCTCTGACCACCACCACGGCGGTCACGGCTTCTATCCAGTGGTCGTCGGGCAGGGCAATCACGGCGACCTCGCTCACGGCGGGGTGGGTGTAGAGGGCTTCTTCCACCTCGCGCCCCGCCACCAGCACGCCGCCCGTGTTAATCACGTCTTTCACGCGGTCGACCACATACAGGTAGCCGCCTTCATCCAGATAGCCGAGGTCGCCGGAATGAAACCAGCCCCCGGCAAAGGCTTCGGCGGTTTCTTCAGGCTTGTCCCAGTACCCGACCAGCAGTTGTGGCGAGCGGTGAACGATTTCGCCCAGTTCGCCGGGGGCGCAGTCTTGCATCTCGGGCGTGACCACGCGGGTCTGCACGTTCAGCACGGGCTTGCCCGCAGAGGCGGGGCGCTCGGCATGGTCTTCGGGTTGCAGCACGCTGACCAGAGGCCCGAGTTCGCTCTGGCCGTAGCAGTTGTAAAAGCCCGCGTGGGGCAGCGCCGCCATGATGTCCAGCAGCACGGGCGTGGGCATGATGGACGCGCCGTAGTACAGCTTGCTGAGCCTGTCCAGGCCGCGCCCGAAGTCGGGGTGGCGCAGCAGACTGAGCCAGACGGTAGGCGGCGCGAAAAAGGACGTGATGCCCTTTTCACGCAGCAGCGGCAGCACCGTGTCGGGCGCGGGGGCCGTGACGAGGTGGCAGGTGGAACCCGTCAGCAGGCCCGTCATCAGGAAGACGTGCATCTGCGCCGAGTGGTACAGGGGCAAGGCAGCCAGAGACACGTCGTCGCCGCGCAAGTTCAGTTCGTGCAGACAGCTCTGGTAGTGGGCGTGAAGCGCGCCGTGCGTCATCATCGCGCCTTTGGGCAGCGCCGTGGTGCCGGAGGTGTACAGCAGTTGCGCGAGGTCGTCGCCCGAGAGTTCGACGTCGGGCGCGTCGGATTTTTGCAGGTCGTCCTGCGCCCAGCCGAGCAGGTCGTTGTGGTGGCTGCCGTAAAAGGTGCCCAGAAGTTTCAGGGCATGACCACCCGGCAGGGCGTCTTGCAGGTGCGGCAGCAGCGTGGGGTCGGCAAAGGCGGCGCTGGCCCCCGACTGCTCGGCGAGGTAGGCCAGTTCGGTGCGGCGCAGCGCGTAATTCACGGGCACATGTACCAGCCCGGCGCGGTTACACGCCAGCCACAGCAGCACGTAGGCGTCGCTGTTTTGCCCGAAGGCCAGCACGCGCTCACCCTTTTGCAAGCCAGCGTCCAGCAGGGCGTGGGCCACGCGGTTGGCGGCCCTGTCCAGCGCCTCAAACGTCCACTCGCGGCCCGCGAAGGTCAGCGCCAGCTTGTGCGGTTGCCGCCGCACCGAGCGGTGCAGGGCGTCGGCCAGCGTGTCGCGCCGGGCCGGGTGGGCCGCGAAATTCACCGCGCCGCTCATCTGGGGGCCATCCTGATCGCACCGTCGAGGCGGATGGTTTCGCCGTTCAGCATCTGGTTTTCGAAGATGTGGCGCACCAGCGCGGCGTATTCCTCGGCGCGGCCCAGCCGACTGGGAAACGGCACCTGCGTGCCCAGCGAGTCCTGCGCTTCCTGCGGCAGCCCGCGCAGCATGGGCGTCTCGAAGATGCCGGGGGCGATGGTCATCACGCGAATGCCACTGCGGGCCAGGTCACGCGCAATCGGCAGGGTCATGCCCACCACGCCGCCCTTGCTGGCCGAGTACGCCGCCTGCCCGATTTGCCCGTCATAGGCCGCCACCGACGCCGTATTCACGATCACGCCGCGTTCGCCGCTTTCGCCGGGTTCGTTGTCCAGCATGGCCTGGGCCGCGAGGCGAATCACGTTGAACGTCCCAATCAGGTTGATACGGATGGTGCGCTCGAACACGTCCAGCGGGTGTGGGCCGCGCTTGCCGGCGGTGGTGACGGCAGGGGCGACCCCGGCGCAGTTGACCACCCCGTGAATCCCCCCGAACTTCGCCTGAGCCGCTGCAATCGCCGCTTGCACGTCCCCTTCACTGCTCACATCGGCCTTCACGAACAGCCCGCCGAGTTCCTGCGCCAGTGCTTCGCCTGCTTCCGCGTTCAGGTCGAGCAGCACGGGTTTTCCGCCGCCTGCCGCCACCATGCGGGCCGTGCCCTCGCCCAGCCCCGAAGCCCCGCCCGTAATCAGAATGGTTTTGCCTGTCAGGTTCATGGTTTTTCCTCCGATTCCACGTAGATTTCGTTCTTACCGCTGCAACTCTCGCGCAATCACCATCTTCTGAATTTCGCTGGTGCCCTCGTAGATTTGCAGCACCTTGGCGTCGCGGAAGAGTTTTTCCACCGGGTACTCGGTGGAGTAGCCCATGCCGCCGAAAATCTGCACGGCTTCGGTGGCTGCCGCCATCACGCTCTCGGCGGCAAACAGCTTGGCCTGCGAGGCGGCGAGGGTGTTTCGCTGCCCGTGATCCACCAGCCACGCGGCGCGGTACATCAGCAGCCGGGCGGCTTCGAGGTTGGTGGACATCTCCGCGAGTTTGGCGGCAATCAGTTGGTGGCGAATGATCGGCTGGCCCATCGTCTGGCGGGTCTGGGCGTAGGCGAGGCTTTCTTCCAGGCAGCGGGCATGCACGCCCACCCCGAAGGCCGCCACCATCGGGCGCGAGTGGTCGAAGGCGTCCATGGCGATGCGGAAGCCCTGCCCCTCTTCCCCGATGCGCTGCGAGGCCGGAATGCGGCAGTCATCGAAAAAGACCTCGCAGGTGGGGGCGCAGCGTTGCCCCAGCTTGGACAGCGGCTCGCCCACGCGCAGGCCAGGGGTGCCTTTTTCCACGATGAAGACGCTCAGACCCTTGGCCCCCGCCTCGCCCGTGCGGGCAAACACCACGAAGAAAGAGGCGCGGTTGGCGTTGCTGATCCACGTTTTGCTGCCCGAAAGCACGTATTCGTCGCCGTCGCGCACGGCCCGCGTCTGGAGGCCCGCCACATCGCTGC
This sequence comes from Deinococcus sp., assembly GCF_030523985.1. GTDB lineage: Bacteria > Deinococcota > Deinococci > Deinococcales > Deinococcaceae > Deinococcus. The sequence continues at coordinate 1,503 of NZ_JAUNHK010000040.1, read as the reverse complement.
CCGCGCCGGGTTCGGTGGCGGCGTAGGAGGCCAGTTCGCCCGCCACCAGCCGGGGCAAGACCCACTGTTTCTGCTCCTCGCTGCCGTGGTGAATAATCGCGTCTGCCGCCAGCGAATTGATGCTGAGGGCCGCACCCACGCCCACGCAGCCCCGGCACAGTTCCTCGGTCACGATGGTCAGGGCGGTGCAGCCCAGCCCCGCGCCGCCGTACTCCTCGGGGACAGTCAGGTTGAGGAGGCCGAGTTTGAGGGCTTTCTCGTAAATCTCCTGCGGAAAAGCCTTGGTCTGGTCGAGTTCGGCGGCGTGCGGAATAATTTCGCGCCCCGTAAATTGGCGGGCGAGTTGCTGAAGCTGGCGCTCGTCGTCGCTGAGTAGAAAATCCATACTGACTCCTGTCCAGAAAAACCAGCCTGGGCTGGCGCATTGGGGTTGTGAGATGAATTGAGTATACTCAATTATCCGCCCCTGTCTATTTCTTTCCGAGTCTGGCTGCCATAGTTGTCTGGAGGTGCCCGTTATCCCGTCCCCTTTCTCCGAGAGCCACGCCAAAACCCGCGCCAGCGACATCGTGACGGCCCACATTCAGCGCGAAATCCGCAGCCGTGGCCTGGGGCCGGGCGAGCGCATCTGCTCCGAAAAGGAGTTGCAGGCCATCACGGGCATCAGCCGCGCCGGGGTGCGCGAGGCGCTGCGCACGCTGGAACACGAAGGGCTGATTCGCACCAAAACGGGGCCGGGGGGCGGGATTCTGGTCGGTCAGCCTGCCATTGCCCCGCTGGGCCGCACGGTGGAGGCGTTCCGGCATCTGGCGGGCGTGGAGCCTGCTGCGTTGGTGGACGCCTGGCTGGAACTGGCGGTGACCTGTGCGCGACTCGCCGCCAGCCGGGCCACCCCGGACGACGTGGAAGCGCTACGCCAGATTGCCGACGACTACCGCGCCCTTAATCTGGAACAGGCCAGCTTCGACGCGGTGGCCCGCCTGAACCTGGGTTTCGTGCGCCGTACCGCGCAGGCCGCGCAGAATCCCATCCTTTTGCTGTTTCTGGATGCCCTGATTGACCTGATCTACTCGGCTGCCGCCACCCGCCCGCCCAGCCTGGAGCAGCGGCGCGAGCTGGTCAGCGTGCATGACCGCGTGGTGGACGCCCTGCAAAGCGGTGACGGAGACGCCGCCGCCCGGCGAATGCACCGCCACCTCAGCGCCCTGCGGCTGCTGCTGCTCGACCAAAATAATGGCCCCCACCGTGGAGGGCCAAGTTGAGAAAGTGATACGGGACTGAACTGTTCTTCGGAGATGCCGGAAAAGCACCGCCATCTCCTTCGCGCCGTTCAGTCCCGTATTTTCTTCTCCTCACTTCGTTCGGAAAAATAGCTTGGATACCCAAACTATTTTTCAAAGCCGTATGACTGGTTTTACCCCTGCTGATACGCCCGGCGCAGCACCTCCGCCACTTCCGGGCGGGTGAATTCGGGGGGCAGATGCTCGCCCGCCCGCAGCTTCT
>NZ_JAUNHK010000039.1:21557-23120 GCF_030523985.1 Deinococcus sp. | reverse complement strand
ACTTCGGGCGGCCCAAGAACGGCCCTGAGGAGAAGTACAGCCTGAAGCCTGTGGCCGAAGCGGCGAGCAAGGCACTGGGTCAGGACGTGAAATTCATCGCCAGTCTGCCGGGCAGCGAGGAAACCCTGAAGGTCGTGCAGGAGTTGAAGGCGGGCGAAGTGGCCCTGCTGGAAAACGTGCGCTTTGAAGCGGGTGAGGAAAAGAACGACGCCGACTTGAACGACAAGCTCGCCAAATTGGGCGACGCCTTCGTGCTGGATGCCTTCGGCTCGGCCCACCGCGCCCACTCGTCGGTGAGTGGCGTGGCGGCCAAGCTGCCCCACGCGGCGGGCGGCCTGCTCCAGACTGAAGTGGACGCGCTAGGCAAGCTGCTGCACAGCACCGAGCATCCATACGTCGTCATCATCGGCGGCGCGAAGGTCAGCGACAAGATCAAGGTTATTGAAAACCTGCTCCCCCGCGTGGACAAAATGCTGATTGGCGGCGGGATGATGTTCACCTTCATCAAGGCGAAGGGTGGGCAAATCGGGAATAGCCTGGTGGAAGACGACCAGGTGGAATACGCCAAGGGGCTGCTGGACAAGTACGGCGACAAGCTGCTGCTGCCCACTGATGCCGTGGCTGCTGACAAGTTTGCTGCTGATGCCGAGAGCAAAGTCGTCCTAGCCGACCAGATTCCCGACGGCTGGATGGGCCTGGACATTGGCCCGGACACCCAGAAAGCCTACGCCGATGCACTGAAGGGGGCCAAGGTCGTCTTCTGGAACGGGCCGATGGGCGTGTTTGAATTCGAGAAATTCGCGGCGGGCACGAATGCGGTGGCGGCGGCGGTGGGCAGCCTCAAGAATCAGGCGTACACCGTGGTCGGCGGTGGCGACAGCGTGAGCGCCATCAACAAGAGCGGCAAGGCCGACCAGATTGACCACATCAGCACAGGCGGCGGGGCCAGCCTGGAACTGCTGGAAGGCAAGGAACTTCCCGGCGTCAAGGCGATGGAATAACAGGCGTGCCGCCTGCGCTGAACGCTGAACGTCTAAACGCTTATGAGTGACGCTTTTTTGCCCTTTGAGAAACTGGAAGTTCACGAGCTGTCGGTAGAGTTTGCCGTCAAGGTCTATCACCTTACCCGTGACTTTCCAGAGGCGGAGCGTTTTGGTTTGACGAATCAGTTAAGGCGGGCGGCAGTCTCTATTTCACTCAACATTGCCGAAGGTCGTGGTCGGTCAACAGCCAAGGAATTTGCACGTTTCCTGACCATTGCTCGCGGTTCTCTTTTTGAAGTCATGAGTGGGGCCAGAATAGCGACTGAACTTGAATTGATGACTGTTCAAGACCAGCAACTTCTTAGAAGTATGGCTAATAAACTTAATGCCAAACTTATGGCCCTGCTTAAATCTCTAGACAATAGCGTTTAAGCGTTTAGCGTTTAAGCGCATGGAGCTTTCCCATGCCCAATACCCTTCTTGCCCTCAACTGGAAAATGAACAAGACCCCCACCGAGGCCCGCTCCTGGTGTGAGGAACTCAAGGAAAAATATGCTGCGGTGGACGGCGTGGAACTGGC
>NZ_JAUNHK010000039.1:5992-21457 GCF_030523985.1 Deinococcus sp. | reverse complement strand
GTGCCGATTGTCTGCGTGGGCGAAAAACTGGACGTGCGCGAAAAAGGCGAGCATGTCGCTTATACGCTGGCGCAGTTAAAAGGCAGCCTGAGCGGAGTCGGCGCGGATGTGGTCGTCGCCTACGAACCCGTCTGGGCCATCGGCACGGGCAAAACCGCCACGGCTGACGATGCCGAAGAAATGGGCGCGGCGATTCGCGGCCTGCTGAAAGAGCAGTACGGCGACCAGGCCGCCGAAATTCGTGTGCTGTACGGTGGCAGCGTCAAGCCCGACAATATCGCTGAGATTTGCGGTAAGCCCAACGTAGACGGCGCATTGGTGGGCGGTGCCAGCCTCAAAGTGCCCGACGTGCTGGGCATGAACGATGCGCTGAAGTAAGTTGTTTCCTCTGCCCTGCTGCTTGCGTAGTGGGGCTTTTTTATTGGAAAATTTGTGAAATAAATATTTTGTTTTTTGATTTGTGAAAAAATATTTTTGAGGACTCTCTACAATGCCAGGGTGCGAAGGGAGCGGAACGAGTGAGTGTGCCGGAAGTTCTTGCCCGGATTCGGGAGGTGGAAGCCGCTGCCGGGCGGCCCGCCGGGTCGGTGCGGTTGGTCGCGGTGACGAAGGGGCATACGCTGGAGGAAATAGAGCAGAAGGTTCTGCCGCACGGCGCGTTTCCCCTGGCAGAAAATCGTGGTCAGGAACTGCGGGACAAGTCGGCGGCTTGGCCGGAAGCAGAGTGGCACTTTATCGGGCCGTTGCAACGCAACAAGATCAAATATCTGCGTGGCGTGAGCCTGGTGCATTCCATTGAGGAGGTCTGGCAGGCTGAAGCACTCGCTGAGGCGGCGCAGAAATGGGGGCACGCGCCTGCGCTGCTCCTTCAGCGGCACAATGGTGAGGCGCGGAAGCATGGCTTTTTGCCGCAGGAATTGCCTTTGGCGTTGCGGGCGATTCAGGCGACTGGTTTGGAAGTGCGGGGACTCATGACGATGGCTCCGTATGACGATGAGGCACGGGCCGAGGCTGTCTTCCTCGAAACAGCGCGGCAGGCCCATGACCTGGGTCTGAGCGAACTCAGCATGGGGATGAGTGACGACTATCCCCTGGCGATCGCGGCGGGCGCTACGCTGGTGCGCGTAGGAAGGAACCTGTTTACATGATGAAACTCTCTCCACGCGAAATCAGCCAGCAGCTTTTCACCGGGCGGGTCAACGGCTACGACCGGGTACAGGTGCGGGCCTACCTCAACGACCTCGCTTACAGTGTCGAGGCCCTGCTCCGCGAGCAGAAGCAGCAACAGGAGCGTATCGAGCAGTTGCAGGCCGAATTGCAGGAAAAGCGTCAGGCCGAGGACGAGATTCGCCGGGCCATCGTTTCGGCGGAGAGGATGGCCCACGAGTTGCGCGAGAGCGCAGGGCGGGAAGCGGCGCTTCTTCTTGAAAAGGCGCGGAACGAGGCGGCAGACGTCAACCGCGACCACGAGAGGCGCAGCGAGGAGGCCGAGCGCAAGCATCAGCAACGTCTGGGCGAGCTCGACACGGCTTTTCGTAACCGCTACGCCGAGCTGGAACGTGATCATCACGATTGGCTGGTCGCCCGCGAACGGGAGCACAGTGAGAGGATGGCTGAGCTCGAACGGCAGTTCAGCAGTCGGTACCTCGAACTCTCGGGACGGCTTTCGGCAGCGCGGCAGGAATACGGCCAGTTCCTGAGTACCTACCGGGCCTTGCTGGCTTCCTTTGGGGAATTGAGCCTGCGCCACACCCTGCCTGAAGACGTGGCGTTGCCGCCGCTCGAACACTTTGGGGCCATGCAGGAGCAGGGTGGCTCGGCGGCATGGATGGCTCCTGATGTCGTTCAGGCCTTGCCCGATCTGCCGCCAGAGCTGGCGACGGCCCTGCTGGGGGCTTCGGGGGAGCCGTTGACCTCTGAGACGCCCAGTGACCTCGGCCCGACCAAGGACGCCCGGCAGATAGATGTGACCCAACTCCTCAGCAAGGGGATGGACCTGAACACGCCCGATGTTCTGGAGGCGGTGCCGGGGGCCGTGCCGGTGTACGGTTCCGGTCAGGCCGAGGCTGGGGAAACGACGGGCGTGGCCCTGGGCCGACATGCGGTTCCAGGGCCACGTGAGCCCGAAGGCCGAAAAAAGGGCGTTACTGACGAATAATCTGAGCGTTCTTGGGCAACTGACGCAGTCCGGCGGCGCTCAGGCCACTGTTGATCTTGTAGCTGCTGATGCTCAGGTCGGCCACGCTTTTTCCGGCGTTGTCGAGAACCTGCACTCGGGTCGGACGCCAGCCGCTCTCGCTAATCCAGACGCGGGTGCGCTCGGTGCCGTTCTTGGGCTTGGCTTCGAGCTGGAACAGGCGCTTGCCTGCGCTGCCGGTGGTGCCGAGCAGTTTTACGTCGTAGCTTTTCAGCAGGGCACTGGGGTTGCTGAGTTGGGTGAAGTCGAGGTCCGACAGCCCCGCGTTTCCGGCGGCCTTGTTCAGGGGCGTGACGGTGATCTGGTTGGTCAGGAAGAGGTACTGGCGCACTTCTTTTTTGTCGGCCACCACGACATTGTCGGCCAGAGCGTCAGGTGCTAGAAATTGCAGTCGGGCGACGCTCTGGGCGGGAATGCTCTTGACCGTGAAGTCGATGGCCTGGGTGCTGCCCTGAAATCCGGTCTGACCGGTCACGCGAAAGCTGATGTCCTTGGCGGCTTTCTGGGTGCTGTCCACGCGGTTGATGATGTCCTGGGCACTTTGGGCGCTGGCGCTACCGAGGCCGATGAGGAGGGCAAGAGAAAGAATCTGGCGCATGGGGACAGTATTTCGCCCCGTGCCATGAGAAGCGCTAGGAGTGGCTGATGAGGGCTTGGGTCTCAAGGCTGCTCGTCGCCCGCGTTCAGGGGCAAGCTGTAGCGCACTTCAAAGCCGCCGCCTGCTGGGCCCCCGTGGAGTTGCCCGCCGCGTGCCGCGATCTGCACGGTGCCTCTTCCCAGGGGGCGACTCAGCTCGGCTCCGTAGCGCAGTGGCGCACTGGTCTGTCGCCAGGGCTCGTAGGCGAGGTAGAAGGCGAGGTCGGTGTCCCCCACGGGCGGCAGGGTCAGGCGACTGGTGATGCCGAATTGCGTCTCGGCCAGAGCGTCGGTGCGCCATTCCAGGCCCTGCTCATTGCTGAGGGTCAGCCCAGCGGTAACACCGAAAATGTTCTGTCCAGCCCGGAGGCCTGCCCGGTAGCTCAGGTTCAGAGGAGCTGATGAGGTGTCCTCGTCGTTTTCGCTGGGTTGTGGAGGCGTGGGCCTGAGTTCGAGGCCAGCGGTGACACTGGTTTGTCCTCCAGTTTCGAGACCTACGTCGATGATCCGGCGGCGGTCGAGGCGGTAGCGCCCGTCTACATTGAGGTTCCAGCCCTGAGGGCGAAGGTCGCGTGGCGCTTCCTGCCACTGGTCGAGGGGGTGTACGGCACTCAGTGGGGCGCTGAAGGCCTCTCCCCTGACTTGCAGGGCCACTGGGCCGAGGCCGCCGCTTGCCGAGCTGTTCAGGCGCAGGCCTCCGCTCCAGGGCCGCGCCAGTTCTGCTTGGCTGTCGAGGGCTCCGAGCGGGGGCAAGCTGAGGCTCTGGCGGTAACCCACTGTGGCGGCGCGGTTGCTGAGGCTGGCGCTGAACTGGCCGGGGCCGAGGGGAAGTTCAGACAGGCCGATCTGGGCGGTGTGGGCGCTGGGCTGGGGCCAGAGCTGGCTGCTGAGCTGAAGGTCGACTTGGGTGGCCTGGGCAGCGCAGCTGAGGCTGAGGAGGGTGATGAGGAAGGTGCGCGTCATGGGGGTAGATTAGTATTTGCGAAGGTCAAAGATGGCGGGATAATATAAATTGAATTAAATAGCTCAGTTTAATTGTTTGGCGTCGTATTTTGGAGGGGTGAAGAAACTTCTCTTTCCTCTAGGACTGCTGCTGACTGCTTGTGGCCCTACACAGCAGGTTATCCAGCCGCCCGGTTTACAAGTCCAAGACATTACGCTCGCGCGCCTGTCGCTGCCAGTGCTGGGGCAACCGGCAACCGCTTATGTAAACCTCGAACTCGCGGTCAGCAATCCGAATCCCATTGCGGTGCGTTTGGCACAAATTGAGGCTCAACTGGTCGTCGAGGGTCAGTATGTCGGACGAGTGACGGTGCCGGACGTGAATCTGCCTGCTCAGGGCCAGACCGTCCAGCGGGCACAGTTGCAGCTTCCGCTGACGGTCAATACGATGACGACTTTCTTGCAGATTGCCCGTGGTCAGGAAGTGAGCTACCGGCTTGACGGGTCGTTCAAGGCTGACCTCGGGCCGCTGGGACAGCCACGTTTTGGGCCATTCACTTTCAGTCAAGGGATTTGGAAACAGCCCGCTATTCAGCTTTTTTAGGGATTCGGAAGGAGGGGCGAAGTCTCTCCTCTTTCACTTCTATAAGGGGAACTCTTCTTTCATATAAAGATGAATAAAGTTACCTTAGATGTTAAGGTTTTTCAGAGCCTCTGAGAGTTGACGTGCGCCTTCGATCAACCGGGGGCCGGGGCGACCCAGACCGCTTTCATGGATGGCGACGACTGGAACCCCCAGACCACGCGCCTCAATGACTTCCGGGCGCAGCTTTTTGGCCCCGCACCACGAGCACACGATGAGGTCGGGCTGGGCGTCCTGAACTTCTTCCAGCGTGAGCGGTGTGGAACGTCCGGGCCTCTGCGCGAAGGCGTTGACCGCGCCCAGTTCGGACAGCAGGTCGGTCACCCACGAGTCACAGGTAGCGGCAATGATGGGCCGGGGCCACCATTCCACCACCACGCGAGGCGGGCGCGGCAAAGTGGGCCGCAGGTCGCGCAGTTCGTCCTGAAAGGCACGCACGACGGCTTCGGCCCGTTCGGGAACGCCCAGCCTCTCCCCCACCAGCCGGATGTCCGCCATGACCTGCGACAGGGTCACGGGGTCGAGCACCAATGTCGGCAGCCCCGCAGCCTGCACCTGCGCGACCACGCGGTCTTGTCCCGGTACGCTGAGGCTCGCCAGCACCAGGTCGGGGGCGGCCTCTTGCAAAGCCTGCACGTCTATATCGAGGTCGAGGCCCAGTCGCCGCGCCGTTTCCAGACCGGGCGCGTCCGAATGGCTGTCTACGGCGACCACCTGACCATACAGCCCCAGGGCCGCCAGAATGTCGGAATTGCTCGCCACCAGCGAGGCCAGACGAAGTGGAACAGCGGCGGATGTGGACATGCCGTCAGTCTATCTGGACAGGTGAGAAGTGCCGGCCCGACCCTGCGTCGGCTCCCCAGGTCGGCATGCTACGCTCACCGCAACTTCCCCATGCGCGAAGTTTCTCACTTATGCCTAAATCTTCCCCCTCCAGAACCCTGGTGATCGTCGAATCGCCTGCCAAAGCCAAGACCATCGAGAAGTATCTCGGTCAGGGCTACGCCGTCGAGTCCTCGGTGGGTCACATCCGTGACCTGCCGCGCAGCGCCGCCGACATCCCCGACAAGTACAAGGGCCAAGCCTGGGCGCGGCTGGGGCTGGACGTAGAACACGACTTTCAGCCGCTCTATGTCGTGTCGCCCGAGAAAAAACAGAAGGTCGCCCAACTGCGCCAGCTGGCGGCCCAGGCCGACGAAATCATTCTGGCGACCGACGATGACCGCGAGGGGGAAAGCATCGCCTGGCACCTGTACCAGGAACTGAGGCCCAAGGTGCCCGTCAAGCGCATGGTGTTTCATGAAATCACCAAGGAAGCGATTCAGGCCGCCATTGCCTCGCCCCGGCAGATTGACCGCAATTTGGTGGAGGCGCAAGAAGCCCGCCGCGCCGTAGACCGTCTGTACGGCTACGAGGTCAGCCCGGTGCTGTGGCGCAAAGTCGCGCCCAAGCTGTCGGCGGGCCGGGTGCAGTCGGTGGCGACCCGGATGCTGGTCGAGCGCGAGCGTGAGCGGATGCGCTTCGTGTCGGCGACGTGGTGGGACGTGCTGGTCACGGCGGAAAAGGGGGGCCAGACCTTCCCCGCCCGCCTGACCGAAGTGCAGGGCGAACGCCTCGCCATCGGCAAGGATTTCGACCCACTGACCGGGCAGTTGCGGGCCGGGGCCGGGGTGCGCCTGCTGGGAGCGGCAGAAGCCCAGGAGATTGCCGAGGGACTACAGGGGCAGCCGCTGCGGGTCGTATCGGCGGAGGAAAAACCCTTTACCTCGCGCCCACCTGCGCCCTTCATTACCTCGACCTTGCAGCAGGAAGGCAGCCGCAAGTTGAGGATGTCGGCCCAGACCACCATGCGGACGGCCCAGAAGTTGTACGAAGGCGGCTACATCACCTACATGCGAACCGACTCGACCAACCTGTCGGGTGAAGCGGTCAATGCCGCCCGCACCCAGGTCACGCAGATGTACGGGGCTGAGTATCTCTCGCCGCAGCCCCGCGTGTACGCCAAAAAGTCCAAGAATGCCCAGGAAGCGCACGAGGCGATTCGTCCGGCGGGCAGCACCTTCCGCACGCCGGAGCAGCTGCGCGGCGAACTGACGGGCGACGAGTGGCGGCTGTACGACCTCATCTGGAAGCGCACGATTGCCTGCCAGATGGCGGACGCCAGGGGCCGCAGCCTGCGCGTGCGCCTCGCCGGGCAGACGACGAAGGGCACGGCGGTGGGCCTGAACGCCTCGGGGCGCACCATCGAATTTCCGGGCTTCCTGCGGGCCTATGTGGAAGGCAGCGACGACCCCGCCGCCGCGCTCGAAGACCGCGACACGCCCCTGCCCCCGCTGAAAGAGGGCGACACGGTGCAGGCCAGCGAAGTCAAGGCCGAGAGCCACGACACCCAACCTCCCGCCCGCTACACCGAGGCCAGTCTGGTGCAGGCGCTCGAAGGCGCGGGCATCGGGCGACCCTCGACCTACGCCAGCATCCTGCACACCATTCAGGAAAGGGGCTACGCCATCAAGAAGGGGCCAGCCCTGGTGCCGTCGTGGACGGCCTTTGCGACTTCGGCGCTGCTCGAACACCATTTCGGCACGCTGGTGGACTACGACTTCACCGCCAAAATGGAAGAAGACCTCGACGAAATTGCGGGCGGACGCGAGAGCCGCGTGCCTTACCTGCGGCGCTTTTACCTGGGCGAAGAAGGGCAGGGCATGGCGCTCAAACCCCTGGTCGAGCGGCAGATGGGCGAGATTGACGCACGCGGCATCGCCACCATCGCCGTGCCGAAGTTGGACGGCAGCGGCATTGAGGTGCGGGTGGGGCGCTACGGCCCCTACATGCAGCGCGGCGAGGCCAAAGCCAACCTGCCCGAAGACCTGACCCCTGACGAACTGACCCTGGAACTGGCCGAAGACCTGTTCAGCCGCCCGCAGGGGGACACGGTGCTGGGCCACGACCCCGAAACCGGGCATCCAGTGGTGGCCCGCGCCAGGCGTTACGGCCCCTACGTGACGCTGGGCGACGAGAACCCGCCGCTGCACTCGGCCAGCCTGTTTCCCGGCGAGAAGCTGGACGAACTGACGCTGGAGCGGGCGCTGCAACTGCTGACCCTGCCCCGGCTGGTGGGCGTCAGCGGCGGCGAGGAAGTCTGGGCACACAACGGCAAGTTCGGGCCGTACCTCAAGCGCGGCAACGACTCGCGCAGCCTGGACCGCCACGACCAACTGTTCAGCGTGACGTTGCCCGAGGCCGAAGCCGTCTTCCTGCAACCCAAATTCCGGGGCCGGGGTGTGGCGGCGGCTCCGCTGGCGACCTACGAGTACGAGGGCCGTGCGCCCATTCTGCTCAAGTCGGGGCGGTTCGGACCCTACCTGACCGACGGCGAGAAGAACGCCACCCTCCGCAAAGGCGAGGACATGCACACCCTCAGCCCCGAGCGGGCACTCGATATTTTGGAGGAGCGCGGCAAGGAGCCGAAGAAAAAGCCTGCGAAGACGGGCACGCGCAAGGCGGGCACCAGGACAGCGAGTAGCAAAACGGTGAGCAAGGCCGCGCCCAAGAAAGCGGCGACCAAGAAGACAACCACCAAAAAAGCCGCTGCCAAGCCCAAAGCCCCTGCCAAAGCCGCACTGACCTGGGCCGAACTCAAGCCCTTTGTGGGCGTGCTGTCCGAGCAGGAGCGGGCGCTGGTCACTGCCACCCGCGAACAGGGCCGCAAGGTGGAAGAAGTCGCGCCAGAGCTGGGGCTGGACGTGAAGAAGGCGAAGGGGATGGCGCTTCAGGCGAGTAAGAAGCTGAATCAGGCGGCGCGGCAGGGATAAGCAGTTTCGTCATGTCCCGCCCCCTTCCTCCTCAAGCCCTCCACCTCCCCCGCCTCGCCCAGAGTGCGCCGGGGCAGTGGGTGCAGTTGCCGGGTTTGTCGGCGCGAGTGCTGGCGCTGAGCGGCAAAATCTCAGAGCAGGGGGGCGGGGCACTGCTGTGTTTGGCGGGTGAGGCGGTGGTGGATTTGCCGACAGGCGCATTCGTGCATCTTCGAGCGGGAGAACTGTTTACCGTTGCCGGGCCTTGGCAGGCGCTAGGGCTGAAGGAAGGAACGGTGCTGTTGCAGTGGTTGGATTGAGGTTCTCTCCTTCGTGAAATCGTCTCCAGCCCACAGTTCAACAGCCTCTACATATAAATTTGAATTTACCACCTCCTGAGTCCCCTGTTGATGAGAACCCATCGCCCGTCTTGACCTTCTAAAACGATTCAGGAGTACACTGAATTATGGCTTCAACCCTGCAAGGCGAGCTCAAATGGTGGCAGAGCGGCATCATCTATCAGATTTACCCGCGTTCTTACCAGGACACCGACGGCGACGGCGTGGGCGACCTACCTGGCATTACGGCGCGGCTGCCTTACATCGCCAGCCTGGGCGTGCAGGCGGTGTGGCTCTCCCCCATTTTCAAAAGCCCCATGCGCGACTTCGGGTACGACGTGGCGGACTACTGCGACATTGACCCTACGTTCGGCACGTTGGAACAGTTCGACGAACTGGTGGCGGAGGTGCACCGCCTGGGGCTGAAGGTCATGCTGGATTACGTGCCCAACCACACCAGCAGCGACCACGCCTGGTTTCAGGAGGCGCTGAAGGGCAAGGACAGCCCCAAGCGAGACTGGTATGTGTGGCGCGACCCGGCCCCCGGCGGCGGCCTGCCCAACAACTGGAAATCGTTTTTCGGCGGCCCGGCCTGGACGCTGGACGAAAGAAGCGGGCAATACTACCTGCACCAGTTTCTGCCCAGCCAGCCGGATTTGAACTGGCGCAACCCGGCGGTGCGCGAGGCCATGTTCGAGGTGCTGCGTTTCTGGATGCGCCGGGGCGTGGACGGCTTCCGGGTGGACGTGATTTGGCTGCTGGCGGAGGACGAACGCTTTCTGGACGAGCCGGAAAACCCGAACGCCCAGATTATCGGCGGGCAAGTGGAACACGGCAGCCTGGAGCACATCTACACGCAAGACCAGCCCGAAACCCATGAATACGTCCGCGAGATGCGGTGCGTGCTGGACGAGTTCGATGACCGCATGATGGTCGGGGAAATCTACCTGCCGCTGGGCAAACTGTTGCCCTACTCCGGCACAGCGGACGCGCCGATGGTACATCTGCCGTTCAACTTTCACCTGATTCTGCTGCCCTGGGACGCGGAAACGGTGCGCCAGTTCGCCGACGAGTACGACGCAGCGAGCAACGCGGCGGGCGCGTGGCCCAACTGGGTGCTGGGCAACCACGACCAGCACCGCTTCAAGACGCGGGTGGGCGCGGCGCAGTACCGGGTGGCCCAGACGCTGCTGCTCACGCTGCGCGGCACACCGACCGTGTACTACGGCGACGAAATCGGCATGGAGAACGTCCACATCCCTTTCGAGAAGATGGTGGACCCCTCGGGGCTGCAGCAGCCCGACAGCCCGGCTGCCGGACGCGACCCCGAGCGCACACCGATGCAGTGGACGGCTGGCCCCAACGCCGGATTCAGCGAGACGGGTGTGGAAACGTGGCTGCCGCTGCCGGATGACTTCTCGCGGGTGAATGTACAGGTGCAGGAGGGCGACCCCGCCAGCGACCTGAACTTCTTCCGCGCCCTGACTCGCCTGCGCCAGGAACACCCCGCCCTGGTCGGCGGCAGTTACCGCAGTCTGGACAGCGGGCACGCCGATATTTTCGCCTTTGAGCGCGTGCTAGGTGACGAACGGTTGACCGTCTGGCTCAACTTCGGTGGGGAGGAGCGGAGCATTTCCGGCGCGGGGCAAACCCTCCTGAGCAGCCTGGGCGACCAGCCCGACGCCGCCAGTCCCTTGCGCCCCAACGAAGCCCGTATCGTCCAGCAGAGCAACTGACCCAGACCACGCCATAGTCGCAGGTGAGGCTCATCTGTTAGCCTGCGCTGCATGAGCCTTACTCCCGGCAACGGCCCCGTCCAAATCAGCGCAGAACAGATTCGGGGGCGCATTCAGGAACTCGCCGCCAAAATCCGCACCGACTACGCGGGCAAGCAGCCGCACCTGATTTGCGTCCTCAACGGCGCCTTCATGTTTCATACCGACCTGGTGCGGGCGCTGGACATGCCCGCTACCATCGACTTTATGCAGGCCAGCAGCTACGGCAATGCCAAGCAGTCGAGTGGCGAAGTGCGACTGGTCAAAGACCTGTCCTTTCCCATCAGCGACCGCCACGTGATTATGGTGGACGACATCGTGGACACGGGCATCACCATGAGCTACCTCCTTCAGTACCTCGAAGGGCGCGGCCCCGCCAGCCTGAAAGTCGCGGCCCTGCTCAGCAAGCCCAGCCGCCGCAAGGTCGAAGTGCCTGTGGATTACCTGGGCTTTACCATCCCCGACGCCTACGTGTACGGCTACGGCCTCGACCGGGCGCAACTTGACCGCAACTTGCCGTTCATTACCAGCCAGGACGACTGAACCCCCTATCCTTATCTGGGCAACGCGGCCTGACAGCGGCATAGTGGTCTGGTGACCCCCTCCGATTCGACTGTTCCCGACCCCCAGCGTGCCTGGGCTTACCGTCCCGCCTCTGCCCTCCAGACCCACTTGGAAGGGCCACTGGCGGGGCTGACTTTTTCGGTTAAAGACCTGTACGGTGTCCCCGGTTGGCCCTTGAGCGCCAGTACCCGTGCCCCGGTGCCCGACCCTGGCGAGAGTGTGCTGGTGTGCCGTTTGCTCGACCTGGGGGCAGCGGCCCTGGGCAAGACGCACCTGCACGAAATCGCGCTGGGCATCACCGGCCTGAACGGGTACGGCGGCACCACCCACCCCCGCGACCCCGAGCGTGTGCCGGGCGGCAGCAGCAGCGGCGCGGCGGTCAGCGTGGCGCTGGGACAGGTGGACTTCGCGCTCGGCACCGACACGGGCGGCTCGATTCGGGTGCCGTCGGCGTGGTGCGGGGTCGTGGGCTACAAGCCGACCAAGGGCCATGCCGCCTGGAGCACAGACGGGGTGCTGCCGCTCTCGACGACCTGCGACCACGCTGGGCCGCTCGCCCGCGACCTGCCGACCATCGTGCGGGTGCATGAGGCGCTGAGCGGTGTCCGGGCCACCCCGCAGGACTGGCAAGGCGTCCAGGTGGGGCTGTGGTTGCCGGAGGGCTGGACAGACATGACGGTGCGCGACGCCGTTACCGCCTCCGCCGCCGAGCTGCAAAGCCGGGGAGCCACCATCGCCCCGGTGGAACTGCCGGAAATGCTCGACGCCTACTCACCTATCGTGCTGAGTGAGGCGGCGCGGGTGCATCGGGACGCCTTGCGTCAGGACGACCCCGGTTTTCTGCCTTTCACATTGACATCGCTGCGGCAGGGCGCGGCCCTGAGTGAGACGGAGGTGCAGGCCGCGCATGACCGCAGGGCCGAGTATCGCCGCCTGCTCGACCAGCTTCTGAGCGAATTCGACGTGCTGCTCGCGCCCGCCGTGCCGACGCCGCCGCCACTGAGAGGGCATGAAGAAGTCGAGCTGACCGGGGGTCGCCTTCCCCTGCGCCGCGCCGTCTTGCGCCTGACGGCTCCCTTCAGTCTGCTGGGTGCACCGACGCTGGCCCTACCGAGCGCCACGCCGGATGTAGGTGTCCAGCTCGTCGGCAAGCACGGCCAGGATGAAAGGCTGCTGGGGTTGGGGCTGGGACTGAACCTGTACTGACCCGAACTCCTTCAGCGTCCCACGTCGCTGAACGTGTCGTCGTCCGGCGGTGCCGACACCTGTCCAGTGACTTGGACGTAAACCGTGTGCTGCTCCATCAACGCGGCGGCTCTAGGGGTCTGGCAGCACTGCCCGGTGCGTGCGGCGCCTGGGTCAAGCTCCAGAGATACCAGCGCGGCGCGACCATGTGTTTCTCCCCCAACTTGCTGAACAGTGGACGCCCCCCGGTCAGGTAGTCGGGGAGGAGGTCTACGCGGGTCACCTGCGACGCCAGTCCAGGGTTGTGGTCTCCCCCCAGGTCGAGCAGCGGACTGGACTTGAGCCATTCGATGACCGTGCCCCGGCCCAGCAACTCGGCGGCGATGCGGGCGCTGCGGTCTGCCGGATTGGGATCGGGGGACAGATAGGCGTAGTCGTGTCCGGCGCGGGGCAGGGCTGGCGTCCAGTAGGGGTCAGCCAGAATCAGGCGGCGCGGCTGCAAGCGGGGGGGCAGCGCCGGGTCGTGCGCCGCCTGCTCCGCCAGTGACAGCACCATCTGGGCGCCCAGACTGTGTCCCATCAGCCGCACGGGTTCCGGGCCGCGGTAGTTCCACTGGCTCAGGGCCGACTTGTAGGCCGCATAGAACAGCTCCCCAGCGGGTTGGCGCGGCATGCCTTCGGTGCTGTAGCCCGCCGGGGTCTTCCAGCGCATGCCCACCCGCTCGTTTCCGGCAAAGCCGTAGGTGGTCGTCCAGATTTTGGCCTGGGCATTGAAAGGCATCCCCAGCGAGTGTTTCTCGTCGGCCAGTTGCGACCAGTGGAAAAAGCCGATGTTCCAGCCTTTTTGCAGCCACAGGTCAGCGACGTTCAGCCCACCGGCACCAAACCAGAAATTCTCGCGCCGGGTGCTGAGGGTCGTGCCGGGCACCCAGCCCTGTGCCACCAGCCCCGGCTGCCAGCCGTGAACGAAAATCAAAACGGGTTTGGCCGGGTCGTAGTAACCGGGAATGTGGCCGCCATCGGCCCGTGCCAGACAGCCCACACCCCCCGGCGAATCGGGCACGCCCGGCGCGTACCAGTACAGCCCCATGCTCAGGCGAGCCGCGTCGTAGGGGGCGGCAAGTTCGGTGGGGCAGTGCTGAGCGGTAGCCCGCAGACCCGGCTGGGCGTCACCAGACTGGGTTTCGCTCCGCAGGGCCGTCGCCACTTCAGGGGGCAAAGCGGGCGACTGTTCGGTCTGCTCCTCAGCAGGCGGTGCGGGCGTCTCCCCGAAATCGCACGAGGGCAGCAGGGCCAGAGACAGCAGCAGCAAGGGGGACAGCAGGCGGCGCAACATCAGGACAACCTCGTTCGTGAATCGGGGAAGGAACGGAGCAACAGAACGTCAACTGTTCCAACTTTAGCGCCCCGGTGGCTCAATCGTGGAGGGCATGCGCTGCAAGAGGCGTTACGGTCTGCGCCACAGGGCCACCCTACACTGGCCGCATGACCGAAAAGCTCCCCTTCCAGAAGCCCAGCGACGCCGAACTGCGCGAAAAGCTCACGCCCATTCAGTACCAAGTGACGCAGCATGAAGGCACCGAGCGGGCCTTCACCGGCGAGTACTGGGACCACACCGAGGACGGCATCTACGTGGACGTGGTGTCGGGCGAGCCGCTGTTTTCCAGCCTGGACAAGTATGACGCGGGGTGCGGCTGGCCCAGCTTCACCCAACCCATTCCCGACGTGACCCTGCGCGAGAACACCGACTACAAAATCGGCTATGCCCGCACCGAGGTTCGCTCGGCCCAAGCCGACTCCCACCTCGGTCACGTCTTCCCCGACGGCCCGCGTGACCGGGGCGGCCTGCGCTACTGCATCAACTCGGCGGCGCTGCGCTTCGTGCCGCTGGCTGAACTCGAAGCCCAGGGCTACGGCGCTTACCGGACACTGTTCGAGAACCGCTGAAGCTGACCAAAGGAGAAAGCGCCCCGCCGATAATCGTTGCGGGGCGCTCTCCTTTGAGTTGGGGGTTAAAGGCTGGCGTTCCAGGCCCGCACGATTTCGTCGAGGGCGGCCTTGACGGTCTTCTGGCCCGCCATCGCCGCTTCGATATTGTCCTTGAAGACCTTGTTCAGCTTGGAGGCGTCGGGGTAGACCAGCGTCAGGTCTTTGGCCTTCTTTAGTTCGCTGGCGGCCACCAGTCGGCCCTGGCTGACCGCGTCGCTGCCGCCCGTCTTGAAGAACTTGTCGGTGCTGGCCTTGACGGTGCTGGGGAAGGTGGTCTTGGTCACCTTGGAAAAGGCGAGCTGGTTGGCGTCGTTGGTCAGGAACAGCGCGAGTTTTTGCGCGGCTGCCTTGTCCTTCTGGCCCTTGGGCACGGTAAAGCCCATCAGCCCCGTGTGAATCACGTTGCCCGCGATGTTGATGGGGTAGGGCGCGACCTGGGTCTTGGCGAACACGTCCTTGTTGTCGTTTTGCACGCGCAGGATGAACTGCGGCCCGGTAATCAGCATGGCGAGTTTGCCCGAGGCGTACAGTTCGGTGGCGGCGGTGTAGCCCCGGCGCATGGTGTCTTCGGGGATGTAGCCCTTCTTGTAGAGGTCCACATACTGCTGCACCAGCTTGACGTGTTCGGGGCTGTTGAAGACCGCCTTGCCGTTCTTGATGACGGGCAGGCCCGCTTCCTGGAACAGGTAGATGAAGTTGATGCCGTTGATGTTGGGCATGAAGCCGTACAGCCCGGTCTTGTCCTTGATCTGCTTGGCGGCGGCCATCATGGTCTGGATGGTGCGCGGGGGGTTGGTGGTGCTGAGGCCCGCCTTCTTGAAAATCTCGGTGTTGTAGGCAACCACCTTGGGCGACCAGTACCACGGCACGCCCATGACCTTGCCGCCGAAGGTAAAGGTCGAGAGCGTGTTGGGGAAATACACCTTCTGCTGGGCGGCGCTGAGGGTCAGCGGCTCCAATGCGCCCTGCTGCACCAGCTTGACGGCCATGTCCGAACTCAGGTTGACGGCGGCGGGCGGGCGTCCGGCGGCGACAGCGGCGAGGAGTTTCTGCTCCATCGCGTTGGCGGGCACGTCCACCCACTTGAGTTCGACATTGGGGTTTTCCTTCTCGTACTGCCTCACCAGCCGGTTCATCTCGTCGTTGAACAGCGGCGCGAGGCTGATCGTCCAGAATTCGAGCTGGGTTTTTTGCGCCGAAGCCGCCGAAACAGCGAGCAGCGCAGCCGTCAGAACTAGTTTTTTCACGGGCTGACTCTAGCGTGACACGGTGCCCCAGTGGGTGAACAGCGCCCCGGTGGGTGAAAGGGGGCCGCCCACGCTCAGGCGAGTGCC
This sequence comes from Deinococcus sp., assembly GCF_030523985.1. Taxonomy (GTDB): domain Bacteria; phylum Deinococcota; class Deinococci; order Deinococcales; family Deinococcaceae; genus Deinococcus. The sequence continues at coordinate 6,063 of NZ_JAUNHK010000039.1, read as the reverse complement.
TCGGCAAACCAGCGTGTCACATGGTCGGGCCGGGTGATGGCGCTGCCGACGACCACCGCCCGCGCCCCGGT
>NZ_JAUNHK010000039.1:2089-5892 GCF_030523985.1 Deinococcus sp. | reverse complement strand
GCCACCAGATCGGCCCCCGCCCGCGCCACCTCGCGCACCTCGCCGGGCGTGGCGGTGATGTAGACGGCGGTGCCGGGGTGGGTCTGCTTGGTCAGGCCGATGATGGGCAACCCGGTCAGCGGGCGCACGGCCTGGATGTCGGCGGCGGAGCGCAGCCGCAGCCCACCCGCTCCTCCCAGCAGCGCGGCGCGGCTGAGCGCGACGATATGCGAGGTTTCGCGCAGGGGGCTGCCGTCGTCGGCCTGCACGCTGACGATAAGCGGGGAACCGAGGCGGTCGAGAGCAGAGGGCATAAGCACAGGGTAGACCAGATGCGCCCAGCCTCTACACTGGCCCTTATGTCTCCCCTTCCCGGCCAGCTCCTGATGATCGACATCCCCGGCCCCGTGCTGGACGACGAAACGGCGCAGTACCTGCGGCAGGGCGGCATCACGGCGGTGTGTCTGTTCGGCAAGAACGTGCAGAGTGCCGAGCAACTGCGCCAGTTGTGCGCCGACCTGCGCGAAGTGATGGGAGAACACGCCCTGATCGCCCTTGACCACGAAGGCGGGGCCATCGTGCGGCCCGATTTCTGGCCCTTTGCGCCGAGTGCGATGAGTCTGGGAGCCAGCGACGACGCGCAACTGACCGAGGAAGTGAACGCCGCCCTGGCCCGGCAACTGCGCTCGGTGGGCGTCAACTGGAATTTTGCCCCGGTGCTGGACATCAACGTGAACCCGGCCAACCCGGTGATTGGGGACCGGGCGTATGGCGCGGACGCGGCGCGGGTGACGCGACACGGGCGAGCGGCGCTGGCGGGGCATGTGCGCGAAGGGGTCGCCCCCTGTGTCAAGCACTTTCCCGGTCACGGCGACACGCATCAGGACAGCCACCTCGCGCTGCCCCGCGTGCAGGGGAGCCGCGCCGAACTGGAGGCGGGCGAACTCGCGCCCTTCCGTGACCTGCTGCCCGACACGCCTGCCCTGATGACCGCGCATATCGTCTATGACGCTCTGGATGCTGAGCGGCCCGCGACCCTCTCTCCCGAGATTTTGACTGGGCTGCTGCGCCGGAACTGGGATTATGAGGGCGTCATCGTGACCGACAGCATGGGGATGCAGGCGATAGACGCGAACTATGGGCGCGGCGAAGCGGCGGTGCAGGCGCTGCGGGCGGGGGCCGACCTGGTGATGGCGCTGGGCCGCCGCGAGGTGCAGCAGCAGACGCTGGACGCGGTGCGCGAATACCTGCAAGACCCCGCGAGTGCCGCCGAAGTGGAGGCCAAGCTGGAACGGCTGCACGCGCTGGCGCGGCGCTTTCCGGCGCAGGCCGACTCAGCCCTCGACCCGCAGACCGACGCGCCGCTGCTGACGGGCGCCTGGGCGCGGGGCCTGACCGCGTGGAATTTGCCCCAGCCCCCCGCCCCCGGCACGCGGGTGCAACTGGTCGCCCATCGCCTGCCGCAGCGAGAGAACGTGAGTGAAGCCGCCGCTGGTGCCGAGACCCTCGCCCGCGAACTGGGACAGGTCTACGACGTGGAGCTGCACGCCTTCGATGAGTACACCGAACTGTCCACGCTCGACTGGGCGGCGTTGCGGGCGCGGGGGCCGGTGCTGCTGGCGACCACTTCACGCCAGCGCCAAGGCGCTCTGCGGGGGCTGCGGCCCGACCTCCATCTGGCGCTCTACAACCCCTACGCCGTGCTGGACGTGGACGCACCCGCCGTGCTGACCTACGGCTTTCGCCCCGAGGCCCGCGCGGCGCTGCTGAGCTGGCTGCGGGGCGAGGCCGAGTTGCCGGGCACGCTGCCTTTTGGCCCCGCGCAGCCCTAAAGCAAGCCTTCATGCCGCCTGTCGGGGGGTGGGCTGGGCGGCATAATTGGCCCATGACCGATCCCGGAGATCTCGCCCACATCGACAGCAACGCCAGCGACGACCTGCCCAGCGCCACCCCGGAAAACGTCAACCCCGGTCTGGGCGGCGAAGGCAAGCAGAAGACCATTCAGGACAACGAGAAGGAACAGGCCAAAATCGCCACCCAAAGCCCTGACCCCCTCGACCTGTAAAACCCGAAACTCGACGCGAACGGCCCGGAAGACACATCGCTTTCGGGCCTTCTTGGTGCCCTGCTCAAGGCAACTGGTACTGCTTGCCGAACAATTTGAGGTCGGCGTCGTCCACCTTGCGGTCGGCGTTGAGGTCGCCCGTCACCGCTCCTTCCTTGCCCAGGTTTTCCATCAGCAGGGCGAGGTCGGCCAGATTCACGGCCCCGTCGCCATTCAGGTCGGCGCCGCTGAAGCGGGCGGCGGCCCCGGCGGGCGTCCAGGTCTTGATGTTCAGTTCCCGCCCCAGTTCGGCCCGCACCGCGTCGGCCAGCGGCAGCGGCCCCTGCGGATTGAATTCGATGCGCCGTTCGCCGTCCACCACGACCACGCGGGCCGCCACATCGGGATTGAAGGGCGCGGCACTCACACCCACGCCACCTAGCGTGAGGGTGGGGCCGCCGCCCGTGTTCAGGGTCACGGGCAAATCTTTGGTGGACAGCTCGGCGAGGGCCACGCGTACCGCCTGGGTCAGCGCGTCACCCTGGGGCCGCAGCTTGACCTCGACCGCATTCGCCGCGCCGAGCAGCAGCGCCATGAGGACAAACGCCCGCTTCATTTGTTCCCCCGGGCCGCCCGCAGCGCGTCACGCAGGGCCGCCGGGTCGGTGATGGGCTTTTCCGCGTCGCCTGCTTTCACCTTGCCGTCCTCAATGGAATACCAGCCCTGATTGAAGCCCACGACCGGGCTGTCGAGTCGCCGCGTATACAGCAGCGCCAGGGCGTCCTGCTGGGCGCTCAGTTTGGGCAAATCCTGCACGCCCTGCAGGAAATACAGCGCGGGTTTGCCCTCAAACTGCGGCAGGCTCGCCACGTCGCCCGCGATGACTTCCTTGACCTCCAGCGGATAGACGAGGTAGGGCACGTCTCCTTCCTTGACGGTCTGCGCGGTGCCGAGGGTGACGCGCACGATGACCTCGGCCTTGCGGGCCTGCTGCTCCAGCGTCAGTGGGGCAACCGAGGTGGCCTGGGCCGCGCCCGGAACCAGCAACGCGGCCGCCGCGAGAATGTTCAGACCTTTCATTTGCTGTTGCCTCCAGTCGCGGGGGGCGTGCTTGGCGGGGCTTCGGGGGTGGGCAGTGCCGGAGAGGGCAGGGGGCTGGTCGTCACGTCGGCGGGTTGGGTGGGGCCGATGGGAGGGGTGGCCGCCGGAGTCTTGTCCGATTTGGCGTCCGTCGTCGTGCCGGGCTGCGCTGGGGCAGCGCCTTGCTGGGCGCTCTCCTTCGTGTCGTCCTTCTTGTCGGCGGGCGGCTCCTCGGTGCCGGGGCGCTTTTTCTCGGCCAGCAGGGTGCCCGCGCCGTCCCGCGCTTCGTAACCCAGGCTATCGGTCTTGAGGCGCACCGCCTTCTTGGGCTTGACCGTAATCAGGGCGATGCGGGCGTCGGCACGCGGCACCGTGCGGAACCCGATGTCCAGCGTCAGCACCGTGCCGCTTTGCCGCCAGAACAGGAGGCTGCTGGGGTCGCCCGGCTGCACGCGGGTCACTTCCACGTCCTTGCCGAGGTCCCAGCTCAAACGGGTCGCCCGCACGTTGCGCGGGGCTTTGATGGTCAGCGGAATGCGGGTCTCGCCGCGAATGTCGCTCGGGGGCAGGGTGGGTTGCAGGGAGAGAGGCGGCAGCGCGTCCACGTTGAGGGTGAATTCCTGCACGCGGGTACTCAGGTTGGCATCGGTGGCCTCGATAGAAAAGGTGTAGCTGCCCGACTTGGTGGGGGTGCCGCTGA
>NZ_JAUNHK010000039.1:0-1989 GCF_030523985.1 Deinococcus sp. | reverse complement strand
CCGCTGATGGCCGCGCCGGAGAACTTGAGGCCCGGCGGCAGCGTGCCCGCACTCAGGCGATACCCGTAGGGGCCGACGCCGCCCGTCACGCCGACCAGGGCGCGGTACGACTCGCCCAGATAGGCGACGGGCAAACTGGTGGGCCGAAAGGTCATCACGTCGGCTTTGGACGTGGTGGTGGTGCCGAGGGTGCCGGTACCCGCGTTCCCGGTGGACACCGAGCCGCAGCCCGCCAGCAGCGCGGCGCAGGTCGCGGCCAGCACCGTTCGCGCGGCCCACCGCGAGCCGCCGTTGTGGGGAGGTCTGTACATGAGCCGAGTTTAGCCCGCCTGCATGAGGACAGCGGGGGGCATCTTTCCTGCTGTTTCCAGAGCGATCCAGGCACCCTCTCCCGCGCTTGCGGGACGCCGCCAGATTGTGAAGGTGGGTATAAGATAGGGAACGCATGACTGTTTCCCGCGCCGCCGAGACCGACCCCCTGAGCGACTTGAAAGGGGCCAGATACGCCGAACTGCAGCAGATGTACGAGGGCCTTCAGGCCCAGTTCGAGCGCGGTCAGCTCAGCGAAGCCGAACTGCACGCGGCCTTCGGGGTTTTCTGGCGGCCCGACCCGGCCCTCAACGAGCCGCTCAACGCCTGGGTTCAGAGCTATCCCGAATCTTACGAGGCCTACACCGCGCTCGGGCACTGGCTGCTGTCGCGGGCCTGGGCCATGCGCGGCGACGAACCGGTCAGCCGCGTCACCGACCTGGGCTGGCGCGGCACGCTCCACTTTCTGGAACAGGCCGACACCTGCGCCCGGCACGCCGTCAACCTGGCCCGCAACCCGCTGACCGCCTGGCTGCTGATTGGCCGCGCCCGCAACCTCGCCGGGTGCCAGATGACCCTGGAAGACGTGCAGGAGCAGCGCTACCCCGAGTGGTTCTCGCGCCCGCTCGCCAAGAACCCGCGCAGCCTGGAACTGCGCCAGCTGATGCTCGACCACCTGCGGCCCGAGTGGGGCGGCAGCGACGAACACATGTTCGCCTTCGTGCGCCAGCAGGAGGCCGGGGGGCAGCTCGGCGCGGGCGACATCCACCGCCTGTGGGCCGACTACCACGCCCGCGTGTCGCACCACGCCCTGCACTTCCTGAACGACCTGGGTGAAGGGGTCAACCGTGCCCGCCTCGCTGCCGAGATGTACGAGCCACACAGCGAGTACCTGTTCGTGGCGCTGACCCGCGCCGTGGCCCCCGACGCCGAACGTCAGGACGCCCTGGAACGCTACCTGCACGCCGCCGAGCAGAACCCGGCGCTGCGGCCCCAAAGCACCTTCTACTGGGCGCTCTACAACAGTGACCGCTTTCTGGAGCCGCTGCTGCCGAGGGTGGCGCTGCTGCTTAGCCGCTGGGCCGCGTCGGGCACCTGGGCGGCGGCGGTGGCGCTGGGCCGCCTGACGTTGCTCAACCGCCAGTGGCAACTGCCCGACCCGTTGCCACTGCTGCGCCGCGCCCGCGACGAGGGCAGCCGCGAGGCCGCCGAAACCATCGTCTACCTTCAGGAAGAAGGGCTGGGCCTGCGGGCGGCGCTGACCGACAGCCGCACCAAGCGCACCGACGCCCTGCACGCTGCCGAACTGAGCAGCCCGGAGATGTGCTGGCGGGTCTACCAGAATTTTGCGCCGTACCGCGAGCAGTTCAGCCTGGACGCCCGGCAGCGCTACCGCTACCTGCTGCGGGCCGCCGACACCGGTCACAACGACGCCCGCTACGAACTGGCCCAGCAACTGCGGGCCGGGAATCTGGAAGTCGGAGAAGACGGCGTGCTGCGCCCGGTCAACACCCAGCCGCTGCAACAGAGCCTCGACTATGCCCGGCACCTACTGGAACGCGCCGCCGCCGAGGACCACCCCGGTGCGCTTCATGCCCTGCGCAACGCCCGTGAAGCCGACTGGAAAGCCGAAACGGCCCGCCGACTGCGCCCCCACAACCTGCTCGACCGCCTGGGCGG
>NZ_JAUNHK010000173.1 GCF_030523985.1 Deinococcus sp. | reverse complement strand
CTGGTGCTGGTGCTGCGCGAAGACCCCATGCCCAGACCGATGCTGGTGAATATGCTGGCGGCCCATGACGCGGGGGCCACCCTGATGAGCGCCAGCCCCGGCTTTTACCACGCGCCGGACAGTGTGAACGAACTGCTGCATTTCGTGACGGTGCGCGTGCTCGACCAGTTTGGACTGGAGGCAGGCGGGATGAAGCGGTGGGGAGAAAACACCTGAATGTCCACGAGGAAACCGCAGCCCGGTTGCTTTTTGGGCTGCGGTCTACAGCAAATCGGCTGGAAACGGGAGGCTACTCGCTCGTCAGATAGCGCTCGACCAGCGTGCACCAGTAGGCAGCCGCCACCGGAAGGATTTCGTCGTTGAAGTCGTACAGCGGGTTATGCAGCATGGCGCAATCCGTCCCGTTGCCTAAGAAGAAATAGCATCCGTTGGGCTGGGCGTTCAGCATGAAGGCGAAATCCTCACTGCCCATCATGACGGGCATCTCGGTCACGACCTTCTCGGCTCCGGCGAACTCCTGGGCCACGCGAACGGCGAACTGCGTCGCCTCGGAACCGTTGACCAAGCTGGGGCAGGAATTGGTGATTTCCATCGTCGCACTGGCACCGAAGCTGCGGGCCTGGAGGTCAACCACGTCCCTCATTCTTTGGATGACCAAGTCCCTCACTTCAGGCTTCAGCGTTCTGACCGTCAGCTGCAAGGTCGTTTCTTCGTTGACCACGTTGGGCGCTTGCCCGCCGTGAATGCTCCCCACGGTAATCACCGCTGCGTCCAGGGGGCTGACATTGCGAGAAACGATGGTTTGCAAGGCCACCACGATATGGCTGGCGATCACATTGGCATCTATGCCGTGTTCTGGCATCGCGCCGTGACTGCTTTTGCCCTTGATGTGGACTTTGACGGTGTCGGAGGCGGCCATGGAAACGCCTTCGCGGAAAAGAAACAGGCCCGTCGGAGCGCCTGGGCCGTTGTGGAAGGCGAAGATGGCGTCGCAGGGGAACTGGTCGAACAGGCCGTCGTCCAGCATCACCCTGCCGCCGTACAGCAATTCTTCGGCGGGCTGGAAGATGAGGTGCACGGTGCCGCTGAAGTTCCTGGTTTCGGCCAGGCGTTTGGCGGCAGCCAGCAACGAGGTGGTGTGCCCGTCATGCCCGCAGCCGTGAAACTTGCCTTCCACTGCGCTTTTCCAGGGTTTATCTCCTTGCTCGACGATAGGCAAGGCGTCCATGTCGGCGCGAATGCCGACGACTTTTTTGCCGTCACCGGCCCTGAGGGTGCCGACCACGCCCGTCCCGGCCAGGCCACGGTGGACTTCGTAGCCCCAGCTTTCCAGGAGGTCGGCCACCAGTTTGCTGGTCTGCTCCTCTTCGAATCCGAGTTCGGGATGCTGGTGGATGCGGTGGCGGATGGCTTCGAACTCTGCCTTTTCTTTGGTGAGGGCTTCCAGATGGTCGTTCATGCCGTCACTCCTTTCGGTGGATTTGCGCTGCTGCGTCCCCCAGCCTAGCGCGAGGCCAAACCGGAGGAGAAAGAGGATTTTCAACCTCTAAACTATGTCCACCCGTGCCTTCTCCAGTAGCCGCCAATCATCAGTCGTCTTTTGCCGCCCTCATCCCCGCCGCTGGCTCGGGCACCCGATTGGGCAAAGGCCCCAAAGCCGCCGTCACCGTGGGCGGGCGCTCGCTGCTGGCGTGGGCGGCCCAGGCGTTGGCACCGCATGTAACGGAAGTGGTGGTGGCCCTCCCAGACGGACTGGAACTGCCCGCCGATGTCCCCGCAGGTGTTCGCAGCATCACGGGCGGCGAAACGCGGCAGGAGAGTGTGGAAAAACTGCTTTATGCCACAGAGGCCGAGTATGTGCTGATTCACGACGCGGCCCGCCCCTTCCTGAGCGCCGAAATTATCCGCGAGGTGCAAGCCGCCGTGCTGGAGGCAGGCGCGGCGACGGTGGCCCTGCCCGTGGCGGACTCGTTGGTGCGGTCTGACCCTCAACCCTCAACCATTGACCATCCACCCCTCTGGGGCGAGGCGGTCAGCCGCGAACACCTCTGGGCCGTTCAGACGCCGCAGGGCTTTCGCCGCACGCTGCTGCGGGAAGCCCACGCGCAGGCCAGGGCCGAGGGCTTTGCCGCCACCGATGACGCGGGACTGGTGGCACGGCTGGGCCACGCGGTGCGGCTGGTGCGCGGGGACGCGAGGCTGTTCAAGGTGACGACAGCGGGGGATTTGGCGTTGGCGGAAGCGGTGGCTGGCGCGGGTGGGAACGTGGAAAGGTCAAAGGTGGAAAAGCGGTAAGGAAAAATGCGACCCTGACCTTCCCACCTTGCCACTTTAGACCCTAGACGGGCCACCCATTTTGCCAAAATGCTACATTTTTACCATGACGCAGGACGCCTTTACGGTCAAGGGAAAAATAGACAAGTTAGGCCGCATCGTCATTCCCAAAAAGGTGCGTGAGGCGCTGCATTTGCAGCCGGAGAGCAACATTGAAATCAGTGTGCAGGATGGTGGTCTGCACATCGTGCCGGAAACGCCCAGATATGTCATCAGCAAGGATGAAAGGGGTCGCCCCGTCATTCATTTGCTTGAAGCGGCGCTGATAGGCAATGACCCCGTGAGTGAAACGCCCGACGAGCGAATGGACAGGTTGATGCGGTGGTAAAGCGCACCCTGCCCGATTCCAGCGTGCTGATCGCCGCACTGTTTGCCGCTCATCCGAGTCACCAGTGGGCCACTCAGCAACTGGATGAGGCCGAACAGGGCGAGGTGTACGTCAGCGCCCACAGTCTGGCAGAAGTCTTCAAGGTGTTGACGGGCCATCCCCAACTGCGAATGCCGCCCGCTGAGGCGCAGCAAGCCCTGACTGATTTGCTGGCGGGTTATCACCAAGTTCCCCTCACCGCCGCCGACTACCACGCCGCCCTGACCCGCTGCGCCGAACATCACCTGTCGGGCAGCGTGATTTTTGACGCGCTGATTGCTCAAGCCGCGCTGAATGCTGAGGCGGGGGCTATTGTGACCCTCAACCCGAAAGATTTTCGCCGCCTGGGTGCGGACGTAGCGGCATTGGTGGTCAGTCCATGAGGAGGGTCTAAACGTGGAAACGTCTAAACGTCCAAGCGCCTCACCATCAACCATCAACCATCTACCATCACCCTATTTCGCTCCTGCCAAAATCAACCTCGGTCTCTCCGTGCTGGGCGTGCGCGAGAACGGCTACCACGACCTGCACAGCCTGTTCGTGCGGCTGAATGTGGGCGACACGCTGGA
>NZ_JAUNHK010000172.1:1945-3304 GCF_030523985.1 Deinococcus sp. | reverse complement strand
GTGGGTCGCCTCTGGCCTTTTTTCAAAGCCGAGCGGGGACAACTGGGCCACTCCAGCGCAGCAGAGTGTGTGTGGGAGGGTGAAAAAGTGTGTGAGACAGGCACGGGCAAAGGCTGGCGCTATGTGCTGGTGGCGGTGGGAGAAGGGCAGTGACCTAACGTCACCTCAGCTACTTTCCTAAACCCTCAATAAACTTGACATGACCACGCTCAAGTTTAATACTAGGGGCCATGATGATGCAGAAGGCAAATGGCAGATAGCAGAAGGCTGATGAACTGCGACTAGCCTTTCGCCATCTGCCTTCAGCTTTCTGCGCACCGGAGGTGCAACCTTGAATCCCGAACGCTTTACCGAGGCCAGTGCTGTCGCCATCAATGCGGCGCAGCAACTCGCCCAGCAGAATAAAAACCAGAACCTCACACACTTTCATGTGCTGCGAACCCTCACCGACAACGACACCGCCGCCCGCGCCCTGACTTTGGCAGGCGGCAACCTCGCCCAGATTCGCGCCGCGCTGGATGCCGAAATTGCCAAGTTGCCCAAGATTCAGGGCGGCGACGGGCAACTGTACCTAGACCCCGCCCTCAGCCGCGCTTTTGCCAAGGCCGACACGATTGCGAACCAACTGGGCGACAGTTTTGTGGCGGCGGATACGCTGCTGCTGGCGCTGCGGGGCGAGTACCGTGGGCGCGGCCTGCCCGATGAAGTCAGCCTCAACCGCGCCATTACCGAACAACGCAAGGGGAAAACCGTGACCAACAAGACATCCGAACAACAATTCGATGCGCTGAACAAATACGGCACCGACCTCACGCAACGCGCCCGCGACGGCAAATTTGACCCCGTGATAGGCCGTGACGAGGAAATCCGCCGCGCCATGCAGATTTTGCTGCGCCGTTCCAAAAACAACCCTGTGCTGATTGGTGAGCCTGGGGTGGGCAAAACCGCCATTGCCGAGGGCCTCGCCATGCGAATCGTGAAAGGCGACGTGCCCGAAGGTCTGCGGAACAAAAAAATCGTGTCGCTGGAAATGGGCAGCCTGCTGGCGGGGGCCAAGTTCCGGGGCGAGTTCGAGGAACGCCTCAAAGGGGTTATTGACGAAGTCGTCAAGTCGGCGGGCGAAATCATCCTGTTCGTGGACGAGATTCACACCATCGTCGGCGCGGGCAAAACCGAGGGCAGCCCCGACGCGGGCAACATGCTCAAGCCTGCGCTGGCACGCGGCGAACTGCACCTGATTGGCGCGACCACACTGGACGAATACCGCGAAATTGAAAAGGACGCGGCGCTGGAACGGCGTTTTCAGCCCGTGTTCGTGGACGAGCCGAGCGTGGAAGACACCATCTCCATCCTGCGCGG
>NZ_JAUNHK010000172.1:0-1845 GCF_030523985.1 Deinococcus sp. | reverse complement strand
GCCCGCCTGGAATACGGCGAACTGCCCGCGCTGGAAAAAGACGTGCAGGAGCTGGAGCGCAAGCTCAAGACCGCCGAGTTTGCCCACATGGAAGTCGCCGAAGAAGACATTGCCAGCGTGGTGAGCCGCTGGACAGGCATTCCTGTGAGCAAGCTGATGGAAGGCGAGCGCGAAAAACTGCTGCGTCTGGAAGAACAGCTTCACCAGCGCGTGATTGGGCAAGACCGCGCCATCGTGAGCGTGTCGGACGCCATTCGCCGCGCCCGTGCGGGCCTGAACGACCCCAACCGTCCCCTCGGTTCGTTCATGTTCCTGGGGCCGAGCGGCGTGGGCAAAACCGAACTTGCCAAAGCTCTGGCCGAGTTCCTGTTCGACAGCCCCGATGCGATGGTGCGCATCGACATGTCGGAGTACATGGAGAAGCACACGGTCGCCCGCCTGATCGGTGCCCCTCCCGGATATGTCGGCTTCGAGGAAGGCGGCCAGCTGACCGAGGCCGTGCGACGCCGCCCCTACGCGGTCATCCTGTTCGACGAAATCGAAAAGGCGCACCCCGACGTGTTCAACGTGCTGCTGCAGGTACTGGACGACGGACGCTTGACCGATGGGCAGGGCCGCACGGTGGATTTCCGCAACACCCTCATCATCATGACCAGCAACATCGGCAGCCCGCTGATTCTCGACATGCAGGCGCGTGGGCAGGACGCCGAGGCCATCAAGTCGGCGGTGCTGGAGGAGTTGCGCGGCGAGTTCCGCCCCGAGTTCCTGAACCGCGTGGACGACATCATCGTGTTCGACGCGCTGACCGCTGCCGACCTCCACAAAATCGTGGACATTCAGATGCAGAGCCTCCGCAAACGCCTTGCCGAGCGCCGCGTGACCCTGCACCTCAGCGACGCCGCCAAGGACAAGCTGGCGGAACTGGGCTACGACCCCGCCTACGGAGCGCGTCCGCTGCGGCGCACGATCAGCCAGTACATCGAAACGCCGCTGGCCCGCGAAATTCTGAGCGGTAAGGTGGCTGACGGCAGTGTGCTGAACGTGGATTATGGCGACGGTGGGTTCATGTTCGAGACGGGCAGCCTGAACTGATAAGCGAGAGGCGATAGAGGATGGAAAAAGAAGCTGGGGCTGAGGCTCCGGCTTTTTTCATTGGCCTTACCGCTTGTCTTCGTGCAATGGAAACATGGCCCATTTTTGCGTTCCACTGCTAACTTAAATCCCTATGCGCGTTCTTCTTCTGTGCGGCAGCCTTCGGGCCGAATCGGTCAATCGGGCGCTACTTCGTGCCTTCGCAGAGCAGGCTCCTGCGGCAGCGGAAGTACAGTTTTTCGATGGTCTGAATGCCATTCCTATCTTCAATCCCGACCATGAAAAGCCTGAGCCGGAAAGCGTCAAAGTCTTCCGGCTGGCACTGGAACAGGCGGACGCCGTCGTCGTCGCTTGCCCCGAATACGCGCATGGCATCCCCGGAGCGTTCAAAAACGCGCTCGACTGGGTGGTGTCTTCAACCGGACTGCAAGACAAGCCGACGCTGGTGCTGACGGCGCTGGGACGCTCAAGACACGTCCCGATGCAACTGGCCGAAGTCTTGAGCACGATGAGTGCCCGTATTCTCGGGCCGTATCTGGCTGGAATTCACACGACCGTGGCGGCTGCCCAGGCTGAGCTACAGACTCCAACCAAGCAGGTGATGATGGGCAAGTGGTGGAATGAGCTCGAAGAGGCGACCAAAGGGTGAAGTCCCCTATCAGACTCACTTCACCCGCACGAACTCCCCGCCCGTGCAACCCATCATCGGCGGGTCAATCGTCAGCTTGATGCGGCGGTAATCCTCGCTCAGTT
>NZ_JAUNHK010000038.1:5496-23354 GCF_030523985.1 Deinococcus sp. | reverse complement strand
CTGGCTGTCCGAGCTTCCCGGCGGGCGCGTCATCGCCTTTTCGCACTCCATCGCCCTCCGCACGCTGCTTCGCGAGTTGCTGAAGCTGCCGCTGGTCCCGCAGCCGGGCTACCCGATTCCCTACGCCGAACGCATTGGGAACGGGCGCTTCGTGACGCTGGAACGCCGGGGCGGGGTGTGGCGACGGGCCGAGCCGATTCCCCAACGCTGAACGTTTCTCCCTTTTCCCCTGCTGCCACAACCCTTTACCCTGCCCCCATGACCCTCCAGGCCACCCGCCCCGAATTCCTGAGCCTCTTTCCTGCCGGTGCCGAGGCGCGACAGCTCGCAGACGGCTTCACCTGGGCCGAGGGACCGGTGTACGTGCCCTCGCGCAGCGCGGTGATTTTCAGCGACGTGCGCCAGAACCGCACCTGGGCCTGGACCGACGACGGGCAACTGGCCCCCGAAATGAACCCCAGCCACCACCAGAACGGGCATTGCCTGGACGCGCAGGGGCACCTCGTGGCCTGCTCGCACGGGCACCGCCGATTGGAACGCCAGCGCGAACCGGGCGGCGAGTGGGAAGTGCTGGCCGATTCCTTCGAGGGCCAAAAGCTCAACAGCCCCAACGACGTGTGCCTCGCGCCCGACGGCAGCCTGTGGTTTTCCGACCCCACCTACGGCATAGACAAGCCCGAAGAAGGCTACGGCGGCGAGATGGAACTGCCGGGCCGCTGGGTCTTTCGCGTCGCGCCGGACGGCACGTTGAGTGCGCCGATTCGTGACCGGGTCAAGCCCAACGGCCTCGCCTTCACGCGCACGGGCGAGTTGCTGGTGGCCGATACGGGCGACAACCAGACCCACCGCTACCGCGTGCAAGGCGAACACGCCGAGTATCAGGGCGTCCACTTCAGCGTGTCGCCGGGCAAAACCGACGGCCTGCGGGTAGACGAAGAAGGCCGCATCTGGGCCAGCGCGGGCGACGGCGTGCATGTACTGACCGCTGAGGGCGAGGAACTCGGGCGCATCCTGACCCCGCAGACGGTGAGCAACCTGTGCTTCGGCGGGCCGGAAGGCCGCACCCTCTACATGACGGTCAGCACCGAGTTCTGGAGCATCGAGACGGCATTGCGGGGGCTGTAAGTTTCCGGCGGCCTGCGGGGAACCGGGGCAAGCATTCCCGGCCACCAGCAGGCCACTGCATAGGCTTGACATTCCCTGAATACCGCCCTATTCTATTTCTATCACCGTCCGAGAAGGGCGGATTTCTTATTTGGTTTTCGGCAGCAGCTCCAGGGCTTCCCGCGCTTCGGCCAGTTCCTGCCAGGACTCGCGGCCCGGGGCAGCGACGGGGGTGAGCCGTTCGCGGTCGGCTTCTATCTGGGCACGCAGCAGCTCGCCGCCCTCGCGCAGCAGCAGCGGGCCGTAGCGCAGCGCGGCGGCGTCCGGCAGGCCCGCGTAGGCGGGGTCCGTGCCCTCGGCGTGTTCCAGGCGCAGCACCGGATAGGCCCAGTAGCCGGGCAGCAGCCGCTCGGCGGTGATGTGGTAGCCCCGCTCCCGCGCCCACAGCCGCAGCCAGCGCGGGGAGTCGTTGGGTTGCAGCACCAGCGTAGGCGGCAGCTTGTCACCCGCCCGTTCCAGAATCCCGCGAATGGTGTAGGCCCCCATGCCCGTGATGCTGGCGCTCTCGACCTCGCCCGCCGCCAGTGGCCCAAAGCCGTCGCCCTGGCGCACGTCTATCTGCCCAGTCAACCGGGCGCGGGCCACCATGCGCTGCGCCAGAGCGAAGGGGCCGTCGTTGAGTTCGACAGCGACACAGTGCCCCACCCGGCCCTCACGCACCAGCCGCACGGGGAGGCGGGCGTGGTCGGTGCCGATGTCAGCGTGGGTTTTCGCCCGAATCAGTTCCAGCACCGCTTCGAGGCGGGCGTCAAGCGTGGGGCGCGTCATCTCGCTCCTCCTGCCGATTGGGACGCGACAGAATCAGGCTGTAGCCGCTCAGGGCCACGATCATGGCGGCGAGCGCCAGCCCGTAGACCAGCAGGTCGTTGCCGCCCTTCCACTCCAGCGCCACCGAAAAGAAATTGACGCCGAGCGCGACCACCACGATGCCGATGAGCTTCTTCTTGAGGTCGTCGAAACTGTGGATGTGCAGCCACGCGGGCACGTTTTCGATTCGCCCGATGAACAGCGCCTGCATGCCGAAACTCATCGTCAGCAGGGCCATGCCCACCAGCAGCAGGTCGGCCTGCTCCACGGCGGCGACCATCAGGTGCTTGGCGGTACCGTCTTCGCCCAGGTGCCGCATGGCCTGGGAAATGGTGCGGTACGCCTGAAAAATGGCCGCCACGAACAGGGCGAGGCTGAACACCGCCGAACTGAACACGCCGAGTTCGACAATCAGACGGGTCAGGCCGAAAACGCCTTTGACCGTGCGCGGCAAGCGGGAAGGAGGACGCGACGAACTCACCGCGTCAGGTTAACGCCGTTTGCGCGAGGGCCGCGCCTCCTTCGGTGGTGGGCAGGCGAATCAAGGCCCCTCCTGCCAGGGCTTCACCGCGTCGCCCACCCGCAGTGTCCCGCCGCGAATCACCCGCGCCGTGAGGCCGCCGTGCCCGCGCACCGCGTTGTAGCCGCCCGGCCCCAGCGTTTCTTCCATCCGCGAACAGGGGTGGCACTCGCCCGTGCCTTCCAGCACGACTTCACCGATCTGAAAACGCCGATCCTTGAGCGCCAGCAGCGGAATCCCGCTGACCAGCAGGTTGCGCCGCAGCTGTTCGGGGGCCACCGATTCCAGGCCGACGAGTGCGGCAATCACGGGCAGGTGCTCGGCCTGAATCAGCGTGACCTGCCGCCTGCCGGGGCCACCGGGAATGGCCGGGGCATGGGCGGGCGTCACCGCTTCGCCGGGTTCTCCGCTCAGGGCGGTCAGGCGCGGCGGGGCCGTCTTGCCGTGGTCGCCCAGCAGCCCGACGAGGGGATGCGCCTGCACTTGCGGCACGCTCAGCACTGGCAGGCGGCGGCCCTCGCGCAGGCCAATCCAGTCCAGCCGCCCGGCACGGGGAAAGGTCGAGCGCAGGTCGTGGATGGTCGTCACGTCTTCAGCTTAGCCGTACCGGAAGGAGGCCACCCTACACGCCACCTACGGCGAGGGCAGTTCCAGCGGCTCGGCCTGGGCCCAGGCCGCGTCGTACATCTGGCGAAATTGGCTGAGCGTGGCAGAGTCGTTGGTGGTCGCCACCGCTTCGTTCAGGCCGATTGGTCCCTGTGTCCACGAGGAATAGTGCATGTTGAGGCTGCCGACGGTCAGCACGTCGTCGGTCAGGGTGGCTTTGGCATGGACCGGCACCGGGAACAGGCGCACCTGAAACCGTTCGAGCGGCAAACCTTCGCGCTCCATCACGTGGCGGATGTAGCCCACGGCGATGCGGTTTTCCAGCGCGCCGATTTGCAGGGTGGGGTCGGTCAGCAGCCGCACGGGAACGCCGCGCCGCAGGGCGTCCAGCACGGCGGTCAGGTAAGGCAACTGGTCGCGCCCGGTACACATGGTCGGATTGAGCAGCGCCACCATGCAGGTGATGTTCATGCTGAAGTTGACGTGCATCAGGTCGAGGCGGGTCTGGGTGCCGTTCATCAGGGCCAGCAGCGCGTCGTTGGCCTGCGTTTCTCCCTGGCGGCGGTACAGGCTCATCACGCGAACGTCGTTTTGCGCGGTCAGCCGCCGTGTCTGGTGCACCACTTCGGCATGTCTGAGCGGAGTGGACTTGGTCAACTCGCAGTGTTTCCGGTCTTCACCCTGATCACAACTGACCTGCTTGCTGCGTTCCCACAGGTCGTCGAAGACCGCTATGCCGTCTTGCGCCGCAGGTCCGTCCGTCACCAGCGCGAGGTCAAAGAGCCCCTTGCGCCGCTTGTCGTCCGGGGTGGGCGGATAGTGGACGAAGGAGTAGTTGAAGCCCGCCGTGACCAGCCGCTCACCGTCAATCACCAGCAGTTTGACGTGGCTGTGCGGATAGGTTCCGGCGTAGTTGCCCAGCCGCACCTGCCAGCCCACCGCCGGGTCACTGAGCGGCACGCCCGAGGCCTTCAGGTCGTCCAGCAGGTTCCAGACCTGCGCGCCCCACTCGAACAGGCTGAGCACCGGATAGTTGCCCAGCGTCAGCGCCACCTGCATGCCCCCCGGATAGGCGGCGGGGTCGGCCTTGACTTTGGCGTACAGCCGCGCCAAGGCGTCGGTCAGGGTACGCCCAGGGCTTCGCGGCCCGCTGGAATACTCCATGGTGGTAAACAGCACCTCGCGCCGGGCCTGCGCCACCATGTCGCCCACATCCTGAAAAGCGATATGCCGCATGTCATCGCTGCCTGGCATGTCCAGCAGCTCGACCACCCGGTTGCCGCAGGAAAGGTCGGGACGCCCGCCACGGGTGTACACGTCCCAGGCGCGGCGCAGCAGCCCCGGTGCGGGCGGGGGGCACCCTGGCAGGTTGGCGGGTTTGGGAAGGGCCAGCGGTGAAGTGTCCACGGGCCTGGAGGTCATGAACTCGCCCACAGCGCGGGTCGTGCTGCTGACACTGAGCAGCGCCAGCAGGCCCAGGGTCGCCACCACCCAGACCTGCCGCGCCGAGGCGTTGGGGTGGTCAGGCCGCCCGGCCCAGCGCCGTGCCACCCCCGCCAGCGCCGCACCCACCGCCCAGCTCCAGCCCAGGTGCAAGATGACCAGCCCGACGACCAGCAGCGCCACGATGCCGACCCGAGTTTGAATGAGGGTGGCGACGGGCAACAGATGAAACAGCGCCATCACCACGCCGCCGCCCAGTATGGCCCCAGCGGTCGCCGCCAGCGCCACACGCCACGCCTGAGACGCCCGCAGCAGCAAAAAGCCCAGCAGCGTGCCGCTGAGCAGGCCGTATACGCCCGCCACCAGCAGCAGCGCCAGCGGTTGCCACTGTTTCAGGGTCGGCACGAACGCGCCGTTGGTGGACACCACGCCCAGCGCACTGAGCAGCAGCGTGGGAATCACCAGCAGCCCGCCCGTCACGCCCAGCGCCACGCTGAAGCGGTAGGGGCCGGTCTGGGGCCGCACCCCCAGCGGCGAGAGCGCAAACGACCGGGCACTCAGCGCCCCCATCAATGCAAAACCCGCCGCGATGCACACATAGGCCACCACGACGAGCAAAAAGGCCAACAGGAGGGTCTGCTTTTGCGCCAGGGTCTGCACGGTGCCCGGCAGCACCAGCATCAGCAGAAACAGGCTCAGCCCCGCACCTGCGGCGGCGGCGACAGACCAGCGAAGGAAGCGAGACGCATCTCCCATGCCCCACAGTGTGGCACCGCTTGTCGGAAAAATCACAGCGAACGATGGTCACAGTGCTCTGAAATTTTCCAGTTCGCCCGGCGGTTCTAGACCGCGAGGCTATGGGTCACGGGGGTACGGGTCAGAAATCCAGGACTTTGGCGTCGCTCCACAGCCCTTCGAGGTCGTAGTACTCGCGGGCGTCCTTGGTCATGATGTGGACCACGATGGAGCCACCGAAGGCCAGCAGCAGCCAGCGCTCGCTGGGGCCTTCGACGCTGGGGCGCGGCAGGCCGGCTTCCTGGGCCTTCTCGCGGATGTTTTCCTGCACGGCGTTGAGTTGCAGTCCGGCAGTGGCGGTGCAGATCACGAAGTATTCCAGGCTGCTGCTCACGTCGGTCAGGTCGAGGGCGACCACGTCTTCGGCGCGGCGTTCGCGGGCGGCCTCCACGATGGCCTGAAGTTGGGTTTTGATTTGGGGTTCCAGTTGCATGCAGTCTCCAGAAAAAATGGGTGAGGGTGAAAAAAGCGGCGCTCAGGGCGCGGGCGGCGAGGACGGCTGAAGCGTGCCTGCCGCTGACTTGACTCTAGGATAGGCCGGAACCAGCGCGGCGAGGCTCTGGGCAGCGTCACTTCCCAGCAGAATACCGACTTCGCCTGCCGCGACTGGGAAGCGTTCACCTTGCAGCCGGGGCAGGTTCAGCGTGTCGGCGAGGTGACTGGCGGCGGCCACGTCCGGCCCGGTCAGCACCTGACTGGCTTCGCGGCTGGTCGGCAGGGTCTGCACCTCGGTTTCGCGGTAGCCCAGCACCCGCAGCGCCCGCACCAGCCTCGGCCCCAGGCCCGCGCCGCTGGCGTCCCAGATCTTGACCCGCACCTGGGGTTCCTCGACGCCCAGCGCCGCGTCGTCCGGCCCCCAGACCTGGGCCAGCCGCTCGGGGTTGACCGCCAAGTTGTAACTGCCGGGAATGGGGTCGGTGGGCAGGGTGGCAAAACGCAACTTGAGGCTGGACAGGTGCGGCACCAACTGGGTCAGCAGCGCGGGGTCTACGTCGGTTTCCACGCCGTCGCCCACGCCCCCCAGGATGGTCGGCAACGCGGCGAGTCCTTGCGGGGTCTTGAGCTTGCCGGCCAGTTGGGTCAGGGCCTGTTTCTGGTGGTCGATGCGCCCGTAATCGTCCCCGAAGCCCTTGCGAACGCGCAGGAACCACACAGCCTCCTGGCCCTCCAGGTGGTGCTTGCCCGGCGCGAGGTTGAGGTTGACGCCCGCCGCCTGGTCCACCCACTCGATGCCGGGTTCGGGCACGGTCACGTCCAGACCGCCCAGCGCGTCTATCACCCGCTCGACGTAATCGGTGCGGACAATCACATAAGAGTCCACCTTTTCGCCCGTGATGTCCTCCACGGCGCGGGTCAGCGCCTCGGGGCCGCCTGACCAGTATTTGCCGTTGATTTTCTGTTCGGCGGCGGTTTTTTGGTAGTCGTACTCGCCCACGTTGGTGTCGCGGGGAATATTCAGGACGTTGATGCCCGAGTTGGATACCTTGACCAGCATCAGGGTATCGGTGTTCGCCATGGAGCCTTCGTAGAGGTTTTCGCGCTGGTTCTGGTCTTTACAGGGCTGGCGGTAGTAGCAGTACACCACGTCGCGCCCAGCGAGCAGCAGCGTCACCTGCGGCACTTCGCCCGCCACCAGCGGGGCCGCGCCACGGCCCGAAGTCAGCAGGGCGTAGCTGCCCAGCGACAGGGCCGACAGCGACAGCCCGAAGACCTGCCACGCCCGCCGCCGTCTGGCGGTACGGTGAGGGTCGGGGGCAGGCGGCGGGGCAGGCGAGCTGGTGGGAGGAGTGGAAAAGGAGTTCGGCTTCAAGTCCACTCAGTGTCTTCCTTCCGGATGAGTTTCTGGCCTGACTGAGTTTTTGACCTGACTCTGGGCTTCTGGCCTGACTCTGGCTTCCTCGCGGACCGGCCCCAAAACCAGCCGGGGCGGGTGCTGAAGGGCGTGGTAAGTCGCCAGCGTGCGCGGATGCACCTGAATGCCGCGTCCCTGAAGATAAGTGACCTTGGAATTGATGGCCTGCCGCAGCGCCGCGTCACGGTCACGCAGGGCCAGTTCACGGATGTCGGCATTGACCCCGCGCCCCGGTTCGGACACGTCGGCAATGTAGACGCAGGCGGCGACCACACTGGCGCAGCCGTGACGCGGCCCGGTGGTGTGGTCTTCGACGGCGTCCAACACTTCGGTGTGCGGATAACCCCAGCGTTCCAGCAGGGTGCGGGCCGCCCGCCCGTGCAGCGCCAACGGATGCGCCCAGTCGATGTCGCACTCCGGCGGGGCCAGGCGCAGCAGTTCGTGGTCGGGCAGGTCGCGGGCGATGTCGTGCAGGATGCCCGCCGCGTACGCCTGCGCCACCTGTTCGTGGCTCAGCCCACTGGCCTGGGCAATCTGCCGGGCGAGCTCGGCGACCCGCAGCACATGTTCGTAGCGCCGGGGTTTGACCATCAGCCGCACCCGCTCCTGCCAGATGTGCAGGTCATGCAGCGGAGCGGGGTCCACGCTGAACCAGGAAACCATCACTTGAAGCGCCTCATGCGGGCTGGCGCACCCTTTCCCACACCATAAGGGGCAGTATACGACCTCCAGTCATTCGGACTTCCCCAAAAATTGCACTCGGCCCAGGCGGGGCGCGTTTCGGGCGGGCAGCGGGGGCGGCGCGGGTATGCTGACCGGGCTATGCCCAAGTCTCCTCCTGTTTCCCGCTACTACGATGTCAAGCGCGACGAAGACGGTCAGCGTTACATCGAGGTCAAGGTCACTGGCCTCGCCCTGCTGCAAAACCCGCTGCTCAACAAGACCACGGGCTTTACCGAGGAAGAGCGCCGCGAACTAGGCCTGGAAGGACTGATTCCGCCGCACGTCAGTTCGTTCGAGGAGCAAAAGGAGCGCACCTACCTGCGCTACCTCGACTCGCCTAGCGACCTCGCCAAGCACGAGTATCTGCGGGCGCTGCAAGACCGCAACGAGGTGCTGTTCTACGCCATTCTGGAAGACCACCTCGAAGAAATGCTGCCGATCATCTACACCCCCACGGTGGGCGAGGCGGTCAAGTCGTACTCCAACAACTACCGCTACCCACGCGGCTTTACCGTCAGCACCCAGGACATAGACCGGGTGGAGGACATGCTCGACAACGTTTCGGTCAACGACGTGCGCATGATCGTCGCCACCGATTCGAGCGCGATTCTGGGCATCGGGGACCAGGGCTTTGGGGGCATGGCGATCAGCATCGGCAAACTCAGCCTCTACACGGCGGCGGGCGGCGTCGGCCCCGACAAGACCCTGCCCGTGGAACTGGACGTGGGCACCAACCGCCAGGATTTGATCGACGACCCGCTGTACCTGGGCGTCCACCACCCGCGCTGGCAGGGGGCGCAGTACGACGAATTTCTGGACGCCTTCGTCGAGGCGGTGGCGGCGCGGTATCCCAAGGCCATCATTCAGTGGGAAGACTTCTCGCGGGGCACGGCTTTCCGGGTGCTGGAGCGTTACCGCAAGGTCATTCCCAGCTTCAACGACGACATCCAGGGCACGGGCGCGATGGCGCTCGCCGGACTGCTGCGGGCCTCGCGCATGAAGGGCGAATTCCTGACCGACCAAGTGTTCGTGGTGGTCGGGGCCGGGGCCGCCGGAATCGGGGTGGCGAGCGCCATCCGGCAGGGGCTGGAGGCCGAGGGCCTGAGCTACGAGGAAGCGAGTGGGCGCGTGTTTGTCGTGGATCGCTACGGCCTGCTGATGGAAGGCCAGCCCGACCTCGAAGTGCAGCAGATGAGCTTCGTGCGCCGCCGCAGCGACCTGCACGGCTGGACGTTCGAGGGCGAGTACCCCACGCTGCACGAGGTCATCGTGAATTCGGGGGCCACGGCGCTGCTCGGCTTTACCGGGGTGGCGGGCCTGTTCCGCGAGGCCGACGTCCGGGCGATGCTCAGGCACACGCCCCGGCCCATCGTCTTTCCGCTCTCCAACCCGTCGAGCCACGTCGAGGCCCAGCCCCGCGACCTGGTCGAGTGGACGGCGGGGGGCGCGATTATCGCCACGGGCAGCCCCTTCCCCGACGTGCCGCACGGCGATCAGGCCATTCCTGTGGGGCAGGGCAACAACGCCTTCATTTTTCCGGGGCTGGGCTTCGGGGCCGTGGTCAGCCGCGCCCGCGAAATCACCGACAACATGGTGATGGCCGCCGCCCTGACCCTGGCGGAATACACCACCCAGCACCATCCCCACCTCGTCTACCCGCCCATCAGCGAACTGCGCGAACTCAGCATTCATGTGGCGGTGCGCGTGGCGGAGCAGGCCATTCAGGACGGTGTGTGTGCCGAGCGCAAGGTGCGAAACCTGAGCCGCGAAGAACTGGAAGCGGTCATCCGCGAGCGGGCCTGGATTCCCAAGCCGCTGCCGCTGCGCCGGGGCAAGGGGGTTTGAAGGGCAAAGGGCTGATAGCAGATGGCAGATGGCTTTGATAAAGCAGTTTGACCCTCCGCGTCAGCGTGCCAGCAGCGCCCCCGCGTCTACCTGCGCCTGTAACTTGCCCCCAGCCTGGGCGGTGACGACGAGGGCGGCGGGTTGCACCTGAACCGACTGCACCCTGAGCGTCCCCACCGTGCCGCTGACCTGGATACCGGGGAGCGGGGTGAAGGGCAGCCGCGCCTGCGCCTGCGCTCCGGCGCGGGTGAGCAGCGGGCCGAGGTCGAAGCGGGCGGCCTTCGCCACGAACGCCTGGGCGCGGGCGTCGGCCAGCCAGGACACGGCCTTGCCTGTCAGTCCCTCGCGGCGGGTCTGCACCTGCACGTCGCGCAGCGAGAGGACACGGCCCTCACCGGAAAGGGCGGGGGTTCCGGTCACGTCGGTGGTGGCCTGCAAGCTCAGGCCGAGTGGCCCGTCCAGCCGCGTCCTGACCGTGACCCCAAGCCGCGTGCCCAGGGGCTTCACCTGCACGCCCGTGACCCGGAGCACCGGCTTGCCCGGCACGTCCAGGGTCAACGTCTGCTGCTGCGCGTAGCGGGTGGCGAGGGCCGAAAGTTCGGGGTAAGGCAGGCGGAGGGGCACGGCCAGTTCGATTCCCGGCGTCCCGACGGGTCCGACCTTGAGCGGCGGCAGCGGCACGGTCCCCTGCGGCAGCTGGGCGGGCGGCTGGCCCAACGTCGCTTGCAGGTCAAGCACGGCCCCCACGTCCAGCTTGAGGGCGTCGGGGGTGAGGCGCGGCGGGGTCACGCTCAGGCCCAGCGGACGCACCAGCGCATAGGCGGGTTCGGACGTGGGAAGCGCCCAGGGACGCTGCGCCCTGGCCCAGAGCGTTTCGGCGCGCTGCCGCAGATTGGCCCCCTCGCGCACCTGCCGCTCAAGCTGTGCGCTCAGCTTGCCCAGTTGCTCCCGCACCTGCGTGTCGGCCAGCGACTGCACGCTGAATTTCATGCCTTTGCCCAGGTCGACTGCCAGCGGGTCGGTCCAGTGGTGCTCGGCGGCCACTTTGACCCCGACTTCCCACTGCGGGGTGACATACGGTGTCAGGCGCAGGGTGACGGTGGCGGCCCCGCCAAAGTCGCGGGCCAGCGCCGCCATCATGCCGCCCGGTTCGGCGCGGAAAGCGGCACGGATGGGCACGCTGAGAAGGAGCGCGTCGCCCTCGGCCTTCACGCTGACCTGGGCGCTGCGGGTCACGGTGCCGCGAATCCGCACCTGCACGGCCCCGCCGAGGAGGCTCTGGGTCTGGTCTATCTGGGCAAACTGCTGCGGCACCTGCGCGTTGACGGCCTGCTGCACGCCTGAGAGCGGCACCTGCACCGGCAGGGCAAGGGTCGAAGCGGCCTCGGCAGCGGGCAGGGACATGCCCAGAGTCAACAGCACAGGCGTGAGAAAACGGCGCATGGGACAAAGGGTAGAGCGTGGAGGGTGAAGGGTAGAGGGACACTCTCACCCTCTGCCCTCTACCCTCCACGCCTTACCCTTTCCCTATGTGGACCCAGCATCACCTGACCCTGCCCCCGCAGCGGCGCGGCTTTCACCTCATCACCCGCGAAGTCGTGGCCGCCGTGCCCGAACTCGCCAAGGTGCGCGTGGGCCTGTTGCACGTCTGGATTCAGCACACCTCGGCCAGTTTGACGGTCAACGAAAACGCCTCGCCGGACGTGCGGCGTGATTTCGAGCGGTATTTCAACCACGCCGTACCCGACGGCTGGCCTGCGTTCGAGCACACCCTGGAAGGCCGGGACGACATGCCCGCCCACATCAAGGCGAGCGTGTTGGGGCCGTCGCTCACGCTGCCTGTCAGCGCGGGGCGGCTGGCGCTGGGGACGTGGCAGGGGATTTATCTGTGCGAACACCGGGACGATGGTGGGGCGCGGCGGTTGGTGCTGACGTTGCAGGGGGAGGTTGGGGGCTGAGGCTTCAGCTTTTTGCCCCAACCCCCAACCCCTATCCCCAGGGGGGACAGGGGCTTTGACGCTGGCGCTGTGCACATGGCGATGAGTTCGCTGGCCTGACGGTGTTTCTCGGTTGCACGGGGGCTGGACGCTGCCGTTTCTCTGTTCGTGTGTGGCCCGTGCGCTTCGCGCCCGACGGCCCTGGAATTCTGCGTTTCTCGGTTTTTGGTGGCGGTCGGTTTTGGAGCCTTCGGCCCCTCCCCTCAATAGAGCAGGGGACATTCCCCGGCTTTCCGCTCGGTAAGGTGGGGGGATGCCTGCGCCGCTGCCCCCTGAAGTCGCTGACTTTCTGACCCGTTACCACGCCGAGACGGGGACGCCGGGGCTGGCGGCGCGGTTGGCGGGGGCGGCAGGGGGGTGGATGCCCACACCCGCCGAACTGACCTGGGCGGCCAAGGTGGCGTGGCGCAATTCGACGCGCTGTGTGGGGCGACTGTACTGGGAGGCGCTGGAGGTGCGCGACCTGCGCGGGCTGGACACGCCAGAATTGGTCTACGCGGCCCTGCTGGAGCATCTGCACGACGCCTTTTGCGGGGGGCACATCCGGCCCGTCATCAGTGTGTTCGGCCCCGGCGTGCGGCTGCATAATCCGCAACTCATCCGCTACGCCGACGACCCGCTGAATGCCGAATTCGTGGCGCATCTCGCCCGGTACGGCTGGCAACCGAGCGGCGCACGTTTCGAGGTCTTGCCGCTGCTGATCGAGGTCGGCGGACAGACGCGGCTCTTTGACCTGCCGCCCGACGCCGTGCAGGAAGTCGCCATCACCCACCCCGACTGCCCCGGCGTGGATGAACTGGCGCTGCGCTGGCACGCCCTGCCCGTCATCAGCGACATGCGGCTGGACCTGGGCGGGCTGCGGTTGCCCTGCGCCTTCAACGGCTGGTACGTGCAGACCGAGATTGCCGCCCGCGACCTGGCTGACACTGACCGTTACGACGCCCTGCCCGCTGTCGCCCGCGCCCTGGGCCTGGACACCCAGCGGGAGCGCACGCTCTGGCGGGACCGGGCACTGGTCGAGCTGAACGTGGCGGTGCTGCATTCCTTTGACCGGGCCGGGGTCAAACTGGCCGACCACCACACGGTCACGGCGCACCACGTCCGCTTCGAGGAGCGCGAGGCCCGCGCCGGGCGCGAGGTGCGCGGCAAATGGTCCTGGCTGATTCCGCCGCTGTCGCCCGCCACCACGCCGCTGTGGAGCCGCAGTTACCGGGGCCGCGAGGAGTCGCCGCGCTTCGTGCGGATGTCTGGGGGCTGCCCCCACCGGGCGGAATAACCCACGTTAAAGGTTCCGGGGGGGTTTGCCCGTTAGCATAGGCGGCAACTGCCTGCACCACGACCTGCCCGCCAGACGGCAGACGGCGGCACCAGACCACACCCACAGGAGTCCGAAACATGGATTGGAAAAACTTACCCGGCGGCGGCAACATCGAAGACAGACGCGGAGGCGGCGGCCTGCCCGGAGGCGGCCTCGCGGTAGGCGGCGGTATCGGCGGCCTGATCCTGGCCCTGATTGCCATGTTCTTCGGGATCGACCCCGGCATCATCACTGGCGGCGGACAGCAGCCCCCCGTGCAGACCCAGACGCAACCCACCCAGACCGCGCCCGACCAGCAGGACACCGAATATCAGTTCGTGGACCGCATCGTGGCGAGCACGGACCGCACCTGGACGCAGATTTTCCAGCAGTCGGGCCGCCAGTACACCAAGCCCACGCTGGTGCTGTTCAACCAGTACGTGCAGAGCGCGTGTGGTCAGGCCAGCTCCGCGACGGGCCCCTTCTACTGCCCGCTCGATTCCAAGGTGTACCTCGACACCAGCTTTTTCGCCACGATGGACCGCAGGCTCGGCGGCGGCGGCGACTTCGCCTACTCCTACGTGATTGCCCACGAGGTCGGCCACCACGTCCAGAACGAACTGGGCCTCGCCGAGCAGGTCGAGCGCAAGCAGCGCAGCGCCCGCACCGAAGCCGAAGCCAACTCCTACGGCGTGCGGCTGGAGCTTCAGGCCGACTGCTTCGCAGGCGTGTGGGGCAACAGCGTCAAGGGCTCTGACATGGCGAACCTGACCCAGGACGATATCCGCGAGGCCATCAACACCGCCGCCGCCATCGGGGACGACACCCTGCAAAAGCAGGGGCAGGGGCGCGTGGTGCCCGATTCCTTCACCCACGGCACCAGCCAGCAGCGCATGAACTGGTTCATGAAGGGTTTCCAGACGGGCAACCCCAACCAGTGCGATACCTTCAGCCAGCCGTATAACCAGCTCTGAGGGCGGGAAAGACCCCTCACCCCGTTGCTTTCGCAACGCCCCTCTCCCCTGGGTAGAGGGGTTTTTTGGCTGGTTTCCGATATGGATAGAAAAGAAGCGTAGGCACAAGGCTTACGCTTCTTTTCCTTAGAATATTGGACTTTTGGACCCTTCCACCGCGCTCCAGGCGCAATCAGTTCCAGCGTCCGCCGCGTTCGCGCTTCGTTTCGGGTTCGGGGGCGGCGTACAGTTCCTCGGCCCGCGACAGTTTGCGGCGTCCATACAGCCCTTCGAGGATGAATTCGGCGGCAGACACGCGCACGGCGTCGTCGCTACTCCCTGCCACCTGCGCGGCGAAATCGCTCAGGCCGGGGACTTCGCCCGTCGCCTTGAAGGCCGCGCTGCTGTCGCCGCCCTGCGGGAAGCGGAACACGTTGCCCTGGTCGAACCACTTTTCCAGCTCACGGGTGTCGGCGCTGCCGTAGCTCCGGGCATAGGCCGCGCCCGCCGCCTTGCGAATCAGGTCCTTGGCGACATTGTCGGCGCCCTTGAGTTCGCCTTCGTATTCCAGTTCCATCTTGCCCGTGATGGCGGGGAGGCCCGCGTACACGTCGGCCACGCGCACCACCGGGGCGTCACCGGAAACGAGGCTGCGGCGCTCGGCGTTGGCGCAGGCGAGTTCCATCAGCGAAATCGGCAGGCGCTGCGACACGCCCGAGAGCTTGTCGATGCGCCCGTCTTCACGCGCTTGGAAGGCGATGTCTTCAATCAGTTCGGCGATGAAAGGCGGCACCGTCACGCTGCTGTCTTTGACGGCTTCCTGCGCGGTGATGTCCATGCCGAGGCGCACGTCGGTGGGGTAGTGGGTGCGGATTTCCGAGCCGATGCGGTCTTTGAGCGGCGTCACGATTTTGCCGCGTGCGGTGTAGTCCTCGGGGTTGGCGGAGAACACCAGCATCACGTCGAGTTCGAGGCGAATGGGGTAGCCCTTAATCTGCACGTCGCCCTCTTGCAGGATGTTGAACAGCGCCACCTGCACCTTGGGCGCGAGGTCGGCCAGTTCGTTGACGGCAAAAATCCCCCGGTTGGCGCGGGGCAGCAGCCCGAAGTGCATGGAACGCACGTCGCCTAAGGACGTGCCCAGGCGGGCGGCCTTGATGGGGTCCACGTCACCGATGAGGTCGGCCACGGTGACGTCGGGGGTCGCCAGTTTTTCCACGTAGCGGTCGGCACGGGGCAGCCAGCGAATCGGCAACTCCAGCCCGTGCGCTTCGAGCAGGTGCTTGCCTTCCGCGCCAATCGGGTTGAGGGGGTCGTCGGGCATGTCCACGCCGTCAATGACGGGCACTTCTTCGTCCAGCAGGCCCGTGATAGCCCGCAGAATCCGGCTCTTGGCCTGACCGCGCAGCCCCAGCAGGATGAAGTTCTGGCGGGCGAGCAGCGCGTTCACCAGTTGGGGAATCACAGTGTCGTCGTAGCCCACCACGCCGGGGAACAGCTCCTCTCCTGCGCGGAGCTTGCGCGTCAGGTTTTCGCGCACCTCGTCCTGCACCAGGCGCACCTGACCGTCGAAAGGTTTGCGGCCCGCGTAGGCCGGGGTTTGCAACAGTTCACCGAGGGTTCTGGGCTTGACCGTCATGGGCGAAACGTACCACGCTCCCCGGCGCGGGAATGTGCCGCAGAGCGCGGGGTTTATCGGCAACGTGCAAAGTCGGTATCAAGCCTCCTGTGCCGACTGGCTTTGAGCTCTGGGCCATGAGCCATGAGGAGGCTGTTCAGAGCTCATGGCCCACAACTCATGGCGATGAACTTCGACCTCTTTAGCTGGCGCTGGCGCTGCTGGATGCCGAGCTCGCCTGGTCGTCCTCCAGCACCTTGAACGCGCAGACGACGGCCAGCGCCGCGAGTTCCAGCGGGACACCCTCGGCTTTGAGGTTCACGTCTTTGCCGTCCACCACGCCGCCGATGCGCCCGCTGACCCGCCCGCCGCGTTCTTCGAGGCGCACGTCCTTGCCGCTGATCCGCCCGGAAAAGCGTCCCTGCACGTCGCCCTGGCGAAGGTCGAGCCGCAGCGAATCGCCTTCAACCTGCCCGCCCAGCCGCACGTCCACGCTGCTGAGGCTGGCCTGACCGTGAACGTCGAAGCCCGCCACCACGCCGCCCACGCGCCCGGAAACTTCGTTGCCCCGGCGGGTAAGGTGAATGTCTTTGCCCTGGATGTTGCCGCCGATACGCCCGGCCAGCTTTTGCCCGTCCCAGTCGGCGTGCAGGTCATAGCCGGAGGTCAGTCCGCCGATACGTCCGTCGATTCTGCTCATGTCGCCAGTACGTCGGCAGGACGGCGAGGGTTGCCCGAGAGCGCGGGGTGGGCGACCTTCATTCGTCGCTGCCCAGTGCCCTCAGCAGGTCGTAAATGTCCACCGACGTCGCTTTGCGCGGCGCCCGCACCGCATTCCTATGTTCGTGACGACCCAACCACCAAAGAAATCGGCGCATATTCCCCCCATTCATCGCCTGACAGCGGCGAAGCTGACCGTATCCTGATTTGAAATTAAGAAAATCTTAAATCAGGATACGGTCAAGGGGTGTGATTTTCCTCTCAAAACGCTGAGAAGTCGTGAGGGTCAGGGCTGCGGCGGGCCATAGCGCCCGGTCACAGGCAAATCTGCACCGTCTTGCACGGCCTGGGCCACTGCTTTAGCTGCGGGGAAATCCAGGCCCGCGTACCACGCCTGCTCAAGCTGGCCCTCCCTTTCGCGGTAGACGCACAGGGTCGGGCCGTACTTGCACGCACCCAGACAGCCGCTCTGGGTCAGGCGCACCGTGCCGCCCGCCTTGTAGTAGGCCAGCCCTTCGCGCTCCAGCCAGTTCCAGAGGGCTTTGTACAGCAGCACCGAGTCGCGCTGCTGGCAGCTTTGGCCCTGGCACAGCAACAGGTGGCCGTTGGTGGAAAAGTATTTGGGTTGAGTCATATAGGAATCCCTCAGTCTACAGGCAGCACCACCAGCCGCCCGCTTTGCTCGACAACTTCGGCCCGCACGCCGTAGGCCGCCGCGATGTTCCTTGGCGTCAGCACCTCGCCCGGCGTGCCAGCCGCCATGACCTGCCCCTGGTGCAGCAGCAGCACACAGTCGGCACGGGCCGCCAGATTCAGGTCGTGCAGCACGGCCACCACGCCCAGCCCCGCCGCCACCTCTCGCCGCAGCGAACGCATCAGGTCGAGGGCGTAGGCGAGGTCGAGGTGGTTGGTCGGTTCGTCCAGCAGCAGCATCTGCGGCTCTGACGCCAGAGCGCGGGCCAGCGCCACCCGCTGCCGCTCCCCGCCCGAGAGTTCGGTGACGCGCCGTGCCTCGAACTGCCGGGTGTCGGTGCGTTCCAGCGCGGCGTTGATGGCGTCCTCGTCGGCCTGCGACCAGGGCCGGGTGGGAATCAGGCCCCAGCGCCACTCGCCCGCCCCCCGGCCCAGCGCCACCACGTCGCGCACCCGCGTTTCGGGCGGCAACCCCTCGGACTGCGCCAGATACGCCAGCCGCCGCGACCGCTCGGCCCGGCTCCACTCGCCCAGCGGACGGCCCGCCAGACAGACCTCTCCCCCGTCCAGCGGACTCAGGCCCAGCAGGGCGCGGAGCAGCGTGCTTTTGCCCGCCCCGTTCGGCCCGATGAT
The DNA here is from genome assembly GCF_030523985.1 of Deinococcus sp. GTDB lineage: Bacteria > Deinococcota > Deinococci > Deinococcales > Deinococcaceae > Deinococcus. The sequence continues at coordinate 5,688 of NZ_JAUNHK010000038.1, read as the reverse complement.
GGCGGTCAGTTCTCCAGCCCAAAACTCAGCATCTACCCCGCGCACCGCCAATGTCCGGCCCGCCCTGACTTCCAGCCCCTTGGCCTCCAGCAGCACCCCACGCTGTCGGCCCTCCGCCCTCTGCCCTCCACCCTCCGCCCTCTGCGTCCTAGCCATTTTCCCGCCTCAGCAGCCACAGGAAAAACGGCCCGC
>NZ_JAUNHK010000038.1:0-5396 GCF_030523985.1 Deinococcus sp. | reverse complement strand
CCCTCTGCGTCCTAGCCATTTTCCCGCCTCAGCAGCCACAGGAAAAACGGCCCGCCCAGCAGCGTGGTCACGATACCGACCTGCGAAAGCGGCGTGGTGCGGGCCAGCAGGTCGGCCAGCACCAGCAGCGCCCCGCCCAGCAGTCCCGACAGCGGCAGCAGCGTGCGGTGGCCCGCGCCGAACGCCAGCCGCACCAGATGCGGCACAATCAGGCCGACAAACCCGATGATGCCCACATACGCCACCGCGCCCGCCGTGGCGAGGCTGGCGAACAGCACCACCAGCAGCCGCAGCCGCTCGACGGGCACGCCCAGCGAACGGGCGGTCAGGTCACCGAGTTGCAGGGTGTCGAGGGCGCGGGCCAGCAGCAGCAGCGCCCCGCAGCCCAGCCCGACGTAGGGCAGCACGGTGAGCACGTCGCGCCAGCCGGAGAAACTGAGGTCGCCCAGCGTGTAGGCCAGCACTTCCCGCGCCCGGTCTTCGCCGCGCAGCATCAGGGCGGTGGTCGCCGCACTCAGCACGCTGCCGACCACCACGCCCGACAGAATCAGGCGCGTGGGCGGGAAGCGGCGGCCTTCGCGGGCCAGCAGCAGCGTGACGGTCACGGCGGCCAGGGCAGTGACCAGCGCCGAGAGCGGCACGAACTGGTGTGACCAGCCCAGCGTGAGCGCCACCGTCGCGCCCAGCCCCGCGCCACTCGCCACGCCCAGCAGGTAGGGGTCGGACAGCGGATTGCGAAACACGCCCTGAAAGGCCCCGCCGCACACGCTCAGCGCCGCGCCGACCAGCACGCCCATGACCACGCGGGGCAGCCGAATCTGCCAGATGATGACCGCGTCGCCCTGCAACGCCTGCCCGCTCACGCCCTTCCACAGCGCCGAGAGCACCGCGCCGGGGGCGATGTTCACGCTGCCCAGGCCCGTCCCCAGCACCACCGCGACCAGCAAAAGCCCCAGCAGCAGGGCGGTGCCGGACGCCAGATACGCCCGTGAACGCCGCACCGCCGGAGCCGTCGCCGCCACGCTCACCGGAACAGTTCGGGGTGAACGATTTTCGCCAGGCCGCGCAGCGCCTGCGGCAGTCGGGGGCCGGGGCGTCCCAGAATGGTGTTCAGTTCCTTGGGAATCTCGATGACCTTGCCTGTCCTCACGGCGGTGATGGACTTCCAGCCGGGCCGCGCCGCCGCCGTCTTGAGGTCGGTGCCCAGAATCAGTTGCGGGTTCTGCTTCACGATCAGTTCGGGGTCTACCTTGGGAAAGTCGCCCAGGGACGCCGGAATCACGTTTCTCGCGCCCGCCTTGGTCAGCAACGTGCCCATGAACGAGTTGGGGCCGATGGAGTACGGCGTGGGGTCAATCTCGAAGTAGGTGGTGGGCTTGCGAACGGCATTTTTGGTCAGAATTTCGACCTTGGCAATCTCGCGCCCCATTTGAATATTGAGCGCCTTGGCCTGCGCCTCACGGTTGACGACGCGGCCCAGCAGCGTGGTTTTGCTGAACACGTCGGCGTAGCTTTCGGGGTTGACCGCCAGCGTGGGCACGCCCAGTTTGTCCAGTTGCTCGGTCAGCTTGCCGTACTTGCTGACGATGACGAGGTCGGGCCTGAGACTCACGATTTTTTCCACGTTGGGGTCGTAGAGGCCGCCCACTTTGGGCAACTTGGTGACCTGCGCGGGAAAGTCGCTGTAGTCGTCCACGCCGACCAACTTGGCGCAGGCTCCGATGGCGCACAGGGTTTCGGTGTTGCTCGGCAGCACGCTGATGATGCGGGCAGGCTCGGCCTTGACCGTCACCTTGCGCCCGAGGTCGTCGGTGAGGGTGAGGGGATAGCGGGCAGCGCTGGCAGAGGTGGCGAGCGCGGCGCTCAGGGTCAGCAGCAGGGCGGGAAAGGTACGCATGGGTTCTCCTGGCGGGGCAACGAAAAAAACCGCCCCCGAACAAAGTGGGCAGCGGTCAGCAGAAAAGGCGCGTCCAACGCTCAGGACGGGCGTTTCCTCCTTCCGCGAGAGGTCAGGCCGCACGCTGGCCCGTAGGCGAGCGAGAGCAGGTCAGGTGTTCGGACTGAAAACCGTTGCGCGACAGTGCCGGACTGAAACCGGACTTTCCCTGGGCCTGCTGGAACAGAGTATAGGGGCCGGAGCCGACCCGTCAGCCGACCCGGTGTCCGAGCGGCTGTGACAGCACCTGAAGTTGTCGGGCCAGTTCTTCGGTGTTGGCCTTGATACCGCCCCTGGCGGCAATGGGCTCACCGAAGCGGATGACCCAGCGCTTCCCGTCGCGGCTGATGCCTGCGGGCAGGATAGGTGCCCGGCCCCGCGCGGCAATCAGGGCCGCCCCGCCATGAATCTCCTGTCCGCCACGCGTGCCCTGCGGAAAAATCCCCACCGTGCCGTTCGCCTTCAAAATCCGCAGGCTGGTGCGAATGGCTTTCACGTCGCTGCCGTCGCGGTCCACCGGAAAGCTGCCCCCGGCGCGGATGATGTCCCCGATGACCGGAACGAACAGCTCGCGCTTGGCCATGAATTGCAGGAAGCGGCCCGGTGGCAGGGCGCGGGCAATCAGGAAGGGGTCGAGCAGCGACTGGTGATTGGCGGCGACCACCAGCGGCGTGCCGGGCGGCGGCACATTCTCGCGCCCGTGAATGTCGAGGCGCATGCCTGCCAGCAGGACGGGCAAGAAGGTCACGTCCACCACGAAGCGGTACACGTGCGGGTTGACGTGGGGAAACTGTTCTTCGGGGGTGGCGGAAGCGGCTACCGAACCATCGGTCATGACGCCGAGCATAGTGCCCGGGAACCTTTTTCGTCACTTGTCGACCACAGACCGGAGGAGCTGCGGCATCCGTGCGGCCCCCGGAGGTCCATCGGCGGGCGAGGTGTCTCCCTGGTCCTGACAGAATTGTCTGGGCGCGACGTGACTTTTTACGGAATTGTGCTGGGGTCGCCGGGTGTATAAGTTCATCACCTGGCAGCGGCGCAGCGAGGCTGCCAGGGCGGGGGGAGAAGTTTGGGGCCTGACCCGCAAGCCGACCTCTGCTTGCTGCCCCCGTGTCGTCCTCGGTTCACTTGTTTGCATGGAAAGGATGGCCGTATGAGAAAGTCCTCTTTTGGTCTGCTTCTCGCCACCACGCTGGCCCTGAGCAGCTGCGGAAACACCGACGCTCCGGTGCCTGCTCAGCCCGCCGCCCCCACGTCCGGCCCGCTCAAGGTGCTGACCCCTTTCGCCAACCAGACCATCAAGTCGCTCGGCAGTGACGGCACCATCGTCTTCAGCGTCCCGGACGCGCTTCCCCTGCGGGGTCAGAAGCTGAGCGCCACGCAAGTGGACGACGTGCAGAGCCTCACTGACGGAACCATTCTGGCGAGTGCGCCCACCCCTGCCGCGCCCTACGGTCTGCTGCGCCGCGTGACCGACGTGGAGGTCGCAGGCGACACCATCCGGGTGGAGACGGCCCCCGCCACCTTGGAGGACGCCCTGAACAGCGGCGCCATCCAGCCCGGCGAGTACCACCTCACCCAGCAGGTGAACACCTCGCGGCCCATCTACGCACAGCAGGTGCTGTCGGCCCAGGGTGCCCAGTCGGGCAACGGCTTTTACAACATTCCCCTGCCGCAAACCGACCTCGGACCGCAGGCGACGTGGACTGTGGGCACCGGTCAGGAAAAGTGCTTGCCTGTGCCGCTCCCCGTCTCGGCCCAGAGCCCCATTCAGGTCAGCACCGACCTGCGGGCCTGCTACCAGTTCCGCAACAGCCTGACGATCGACCTCAAGATTGAGCAGGTGCCGGTCGAGGGCAAAACGACCAAGCGACTCGCCGTGACCTACTTCACCGTGCGGGTGGACGGCGAAAACAACGCCACCATGCGCTCCGCCACCGGACTGACCCTGAGTGCCGAGACGCCGGTCAGCCTGCCCCTGGTTTCGGTGGGGTACGCCCCGCTGGTCTTCATGCTGGGGCCACTGCCCGTTGTGGTGACGCCCGCCTACAGGCTGGGCTTCGACCTGAGCGGTCAGGTGAAGGTCGACCAGCCCTTCAGCATCGGCGTGGCGCAGCACATGGCGCTCGGTGCCGAATACGTGCGCCCTGAGTGGAACAAACTCGATACCTTCGCGGTCGAGCCGCAAATCACGCCCAACCTCACGGGCAGCATCGCCGCCAAAGCCCGCTTCACCAACGACGCCAGCGTGATTTTCTACGGTATCGCCGGGCCGGAACTCGGCATCAACCCCTACGTCAAGGTGGCCTACACCTTCGGGCAGAGCGGCAACGTGGCGCTGGGCGCAGACGGCTACGTCGGCATCAAAGCCGGGTTCCCCTTCGAATTCCTGAACTACCGCTACAACTGGCAGAAAGAAAGCGTCGTCAAAGAATTCTGAGTCCACGCGGGACGACATGCGAAAGGCCCTCTCCCTGACCGGGGGGGCCTTTCTCTTTTGTGTCAGGGGTCAAAGGTCGGGGCCGTCGCCCTCACTGCTGTCCTCCGCCTCGCCCCACTCGCCGCTCAGGACCGCCCGCACCGCCTCGATACGGCTGCGGCACTCGGCGTAGGCGGCGCGGGCTTCTTCGAGCAGCGGCAAGACCCGGTCCAGGTCGGCCTCGCCCGTCTCCAGTTCGGCGGCAATCCGGGAAAGCTGGGCATAGGCGTCACGGTAACTCGTCGGAGCACTCACGCCCACAGCGTAGACCAGACCGCTACCCTGCTTCCATGTCCCATGCCCATTTCGACCTGACCGCGCTGCCGCAGTCGGCCCGCTACAAGTTGCTGACGGCGACGGTGGTTACCCGCCCCATCGCGTGGGTCGGCACGCAGGGCGAGGGGGGGTTCAACCTCGCGCCCTACTCCTTTTTCGGGCTGATGGGGTCCGAGCCGCCCGTCGTCGCCTTCGCTCCCGGTGACCGGCCCGACGGCACGCCGAAAGACACCGCGCTCAATGTCAAACCCGGAAGTGAATTCACGGTCAGTCTGGTCAGCGCGGCCCTGGCCGAAGCGATGAACCTCACCGCCACCGATTTCCCACACGGCATGGACGAGGCGCAGGCCCTCGGCCTCCGGCTCGCGCCCGGTCAGCAGGTGCAGGTGCCCCACGTGCAGGACGCCCCCGCCGCGCTGGAATGCCGCGAGGTGCAGACGGTTCTGATTGGCCGCACCCGCATCATCCTCGGCGAAGTCCTCGGCCTGTGGCTGCGTGAAGACGCCGTGCTCGACGCCGAAAAGCATGACGTGGATACCGCCGCCCTCGACCTCGTAGGCCGCATGGGTGGGCGCGGAACGTACACGCATACGCGGGACACCTTCGAGCTGACGCGGCAGACCTACGCGCAGTGGGTGGAAAAGAAAGAGTGATACGGGACTGGGCTTTACTCCGCACATCCGAGGAAAGCGCCCGAATGTGCTC
>NZ_JAUNHK010000171.1 GCF_030523985.1 Deinococcus sp. | reverse complement strand
CGTCAAATGCTCTAGGCTGCAACCACTGTTATGTCTACTTCTCCCGAGTCTGTCGCTCCTAAGCCCTCCGATCAATTGAGTGAATTGCTCGCCCGGATTCAGCCCGCTGATGCTGGAGCGATGGCCCGCGCCGCCGAGCGTCAGGCGCAACTTACCAAGCCTGCGGGTGCCCTGGGCGAACTGGAAGTGCTGTCGGTGCGTCTGGCCGGGGTGTTCGGCACCGAGCGGCCCGCGCCTCAGGGGGCAGCGGTGCTGGTGGCGGCGGGTGACCACGGCGTCGCGGCGGAGGGGGTCAGCGCCTATCCGCCCGAAGTCACCCCGGCGATGGTGGCGAACTTTCTGGCCGACACGCCCGCTGGCCCTGGTGGGGCCGCCGTCAACGCCCTGGCCCGCGCTCTGGACGCCAAAGTCTATGTGCTGGACGCCGGAGTCGGTGCCGAACTGCCCCAGCACCCGGCCCTGTTCCGCGCCGCCGTGCGCCCGGGCACCCGCAACCTGCGCGTAGAAGCGGCGATGACCCGCGAGGAAACCCTGCACTTGATTCTGGCGGGGGCGGCGCTGGCACAGCGGGCCATAGACGAGGGGGCCGATTTCGTGGTTCCCGGCGAAATGGGCATCGGCAACACCACCCCGGCAGCGGCGCTGACCGCCCGGCTGCTGGGCCTTGACCCCGCCGACGTGACCGGGCGCGGCACCGGGGTAGACGACGAGCGGCTGGCCCACAAGGTTGCGGTTGTCCGCGAGGCGCTGGCCCGCACCGACGTGACTGGGCCGCTGGACGTGCTGACCGAGTTCGGCGGCTACGAAATCGCGGCGATGCTGGGCATGATGCTGGGGGCCGCCGCCCGCCGCCGCACCGTGGTGCTGGACGGCTTCGTGGAAGGCTCGGCGGCGCTGGTCGGTGTGGCCCTCGCGCCCGCGCTGCGCGACTACCTGTTCCCGGCAGGCGAGTGTGCCGAACGCGGTCACGCGGCACAACTGGCGCACCTGGGCCTCAAACCCATGTTCCAGCTCGGCCTGCGGCTAGGTGAGGGCACAGGCGGCGTGCTGGCGCTCCCCCTGTTGCGCGGGGCCGCCGCCACCCTGCGCGAGATGCGAACCTTCGCGGAGGCCGCTGTCCCCGGAGGCAGCGCATGACCCGTCCGCCTCGGCCTTCCGAACCTTCCCCGGTGCCTGCGCAGCGAACCAACACCAGGGTCTCGCCGCCCCGGGTACCCCCGGTCGTCATGGTGTTTCCTGACCCGGCGGCCTCGCCAGCAGCTCCCCAGTCCTCTGCCCCTACGCCCCCACACGGCTGGAAACGGCGGCAGGAAGTCCGGGCGCTGCACCTCGCGCTGACCTTCCTGACCACGCTGCCCTTGCCGCGCCTGCGGAATGACGGGCCACCGGAGGCGAGCGACTGGGCCAGGGCGAGCGTCTACTACCCGCTGGCCGGGTACGTGGTCGGGGGCGTGGTGGCGGGCGTGTTGTGGCTGGCGTTGCCGTTGCCGGGCGGGGTGGTGGCTGCCCTGGCGGTGGCGCTGTGGTTGCTGCTGACTGGCATGCTGCACTTCGACGGATTGGTGGACAGCGCCGACGCCCTGTTCGCCATGAAAACTCCCGAACAACGGCTCGACATCCTCAAGGATGTACACGTGGGGGCCTTCGGGCTGGCGACGGGCGTGCTGGCGCTGCTGCTGTTCTGGAGCCTGCTAGCGGCGGGCCTGCCCTGGTACGCTCCCCTGGTGGCGGCGGTGGTCGCCCGCATGGTCGTCCTGATGCCCATGAACGCCTACCCCGCCGCCCGGCCCGAGTCGCTGGGGGCGCAGTCGCGGCAGGGGCGCTGGGGGCTGGCTTTCCTGTTCGCCCTGCCCGCGCTGCTGTTGCCGAACGCGTGGCTCGCCGCGCTGGTCGCGCTGCTGGGCGTGACCCTGGTGGCGGCCTGGGCGGCGCGGCGGCTGGGCGGCGGCCTCAGCGGCGACATCTATGGCCTGCTGATCGTGGTGGCCGAGGTGCTGGTGCTGGGGTTCTACAGCTATGGGCTCTAGCCGCGTAGTTGGCGGGTGATTGCGCCGTATCATATGGCTTCGAAAAATAGTTTGGGCATCCAAGCTATTTTTCCGAACGAAGTGAGGAGAAGAAAATACGGGACTGAACGGCGCGAAGGAGATGGCGGTGCTTTTCCGACATCTCCGAAGAATAGTTCAGTCCCGTATCAGTGCCGCGCCGGGCGGCGAATCAGGCAGGTGGTCGTGGCGTGGGCATAGATTTTGCCGTTTTCGTCCACGATGCGGCCCTCGGCCAGTCCGGTCTGCCGGGTAACGTGAATCACCTCGCCGATGGCCTGCACTTCCGGCCCCCCCTCCAGCAGCGGGCGCAGGTAATTCACCTTGAGTTCCAGGGTGGTGTAGGTCGCCCCGGCTGGCAGGGTGCTGTGGATGGCGCAGGCCACCGCCGAATCGAGAATCGTGGCATAGACGCCGCCGTGCACGCTGCCGATGGGGTTGTAGTGAAATCCCTGGGGCCGCAGCCGGAACACCACCCGGCCTTCCTGAACGTCTTCCGGGCGGGGGGGCTCCATGCCCAGTGTCGCGCCGATGGGGGCGGCGGGCAGCTCGCCACGGGCGATGGCCTGAAGGTATTCCAGGCCCGACAGGTGCTTGACTTTTTCCGGGTCGAAGGCCGGGTCGGTCCAGGTGTAGGTGCGGCTGTGGTCGCTCATGCGCCCAGGCTAGCGCGCCACCCCACCACCTAACGGCGCAGCAGTTTCACGGCCCGCACCACGTCCTGCGGAGTAATGGCCTCGCCGGGGCGGGCGCGGCAGCCCAGGGCATACTGCTCCAGCAGCCCCTCGCCCGCCGTGTCCAGTGCACTGCGGACCGCCGCGAACTGGGTCAGGATGTCGTGACACTCGCGGCCTTCCTCGATCATCTTCTGGATGCCGCGCACCTGTCCCTCAATCCGGCGCAGCCGCTTGAGCAGCTTTTCTTCTTCGGGGCCGAGCAGGGTAGGAGAGGTCATAGACTCATTGTCGGCAGCGGTCCCTGCCTCGGCAAGGGGAAGGGGAGCAATCATGAAGGGAGACTATACCTGATGGGGGTATATTATGGGGTCATGAGTGACGTTTTGACCTGCCTCCAGTGCCAAACCAAGAACCGCGTGGGTCCGGTGCCCGCAGGTCAGGTGCCGAGCTGTGCCAAATGCGGCGCGGCGCTGCCCTGGCTGCACGACGGCACCGACGCGACCTTCGAGCAGGACATTCAGGCGAGCGTGCCGGTCATCGTGGACTTCTGGGCACCCTGGTGCGGCCCCTGCCGCGTGATGGGGCCGATTCTGGAAGACCTCGCCCGTGACCTGCCCGGCAAGGTGCGCGTGGTCAAGGTCAACGTGGACGA
>NZ_JAUNHK010000170.1 GCF_030523985.1 Deinococcus sp. | reverse complement strand
GGTAAGGGAAATGCGTTTCATCGTTTTCTCCTATGAGCGGCATGAAGGCGCGACGCGGCTTGGCCGACGGGTAACAGCTTTTTATGAGCTTTCATTAAGACTAGATGTTCAAAGTTATCGCCAAAGGTGACAAAGATTACGTCTCTCAGAGAAAGACAAAAACACTTTGTCAAATGACACTTTTCGTCCAGCATGGTTAAACGCCCCCGCTGGTCTGTCCTGAGAGGGCACATTGTCGGCTCAGGTTGCATTGTGTGCCGTCCGAACCGTTAGCCTCCAGACACTGCCATGATTTCCGACCAACTCCACCTCACCATCCAACGCGCCGCCGACCTCGCCCGTGACGCCGGACACGAATATGTCACGCAAGAGCACCTGCTTCTGGCGCTGCTGGACGACGCGCAGGCGCAGGAGGCGCTCACGGCGCTGGGCGTGAATTTGGACAAACTGCGCGAAGACTTGCAGGGCGGCCTGGACGAATTGGACGTGCTGGACGACACCGAACCCGACTTCACGCTCGGCGTTCACCGCGTAATTCGAGGCGCGGTGTTGCAACTGCACGCCAGCGGCAAGGGGCCAGGCAGCAAAAACAACGCGCAGGCCGACGGCGCACGGGTGCTCATAGAACTGCTGGAAGAAGACGACAGCCCCGCCCGCGCCGCGCTGGAGGCACAGGGGGTCACGCGACTGGACGTGCTGAATTATGTGTCACACGGGGTGGCGAAAGTAGCAGGCAAAAGCCGTGAGCGGCGCGTGGCAGGCGTGGACGGCGACCTGACCGCCCCCGACGCACCCGCTGAAGAGAACCCGCTGGAATCCTACACCCAGAACCTCACCCAGGCCGCCAAAAACGGCGAGTTCGACCCCGTGATAGGCCGCGAGGCAGAGCTAGAGCGCATGGTTCACATCCTGGCGCGGCGCGGCAAAAACAACCCCGTGCTGGTGGGCGAACCCGGCGTGGGCAAAACGGCGCTGGCGGAGGCTTTGGCGCAGCGCATTGCCGATGGTCAAGCCCCAGGCTTCCTGAAAAATGCCGACGTGTATGCGCTGGACTTGGGCGCACTGCTGGCAGGCACGCGCTATCGGGGCGACTTCGAGCAGCGGCTCAAGGCGGTATTGCACGCGCTGGACGGTGAAAACGCGGTGCTGTTCGTAGACGAGCTTCATACCATCGTCGGCGCGGGGGCCACTGAGGGCGGCAGCATGGACGCGGCGAATCTGCTCAAGCCCGCGCTGGCACGCGGAAAACTGAGGCTTCTGGGAGCCACCACCCCCGCCGAAGTTCGCCACTTGGAAAAAGACCGCGCCCTGTGGCGGCGTTTTCAGACGGTGGACGTGCCCGAACCTTCCGAGGCCGACGCGCTGCAAATCCTCACGGGCCTCGCGCCCAAATATGCCCAGCACCACGGCGTTTCCTACACCCCCGACGCACTGCAAGCCGCCGTGAGCTTGAGCAGCCGCTACCTGCGCGACCGCTTTTTGCCCGACAAGGCCATTGACGTGCTGGACGAGGCGGGAGCGGCCCGCTCTAGCGCAGGCAAAGGCGGCGAAATTGGCGTACCCGACATTGAAAGCACCGTGGCGCGAATGGCCCGCGTGCCTGTGGGGGCGGTGAAGGCCGAGGAAATCGGCTCGCTGGCGACACTGGAAAGCGACCTCAGCGCCAAAGTGTTTGGGCAGCAGGGGGCGGTGGAGGCTGTCAGCAGCGCCGTCAAACTGGCCCGCGCAGGGTTACGCGACCCGCAAAAGCCGCAGGGCGCTTTTTTGTTCGCGGGGCCGACAGGCGTGGGCAAAACCGAACTGGCCCGCGCCCTAGCCTCGCGCCTCGGCGTGGAACTCATCCGCTTCGACATGTCCGAGTACGGCGAGGCCCACACCGTCGCCCGCCTGATTGGTGCGCCTCCTGGCTACGTCGGCTTTGACCAGGGCGGCCTGCTGACTGATGCCGTCGCCAAAAATCCGCACGCCGTTTTGCTGCTGGACGAGATTGAAAAGGCGCATCCCGACCTCTTCAACATTTTCCTGCAACTGATGGACTACGGCACCCTGACCGACCACGCGGGCAAAAAGGTGGACGGGCGCGGCCTGATCATCATTTTCACCACCAACGCAGGAGCCGCCGACGCCAGCCGTCCCGCGCTGGGCTTCGGGCGTGAAAGTCGTGCGGGTGAGGAAGCCGAAGCAGTCAAGCGCACCTTCTCGCCCGAATTCCGCAACCGTCTGGACGCGGTGATTTCGTTTGCCCCCCTCTCGCGGGACGTGATGGCGCATGTGGTGGACAAATTCGTGGCGGAGCTTTCCGCGCAACTGTCCGAGAAAAACGTGTCCCTGACTCTCACGCCCGCTGCCCGCGCCCGCCTTGCCGAACTGGGCTACGACCCGCAGTTGGGAGCAAGGCCGCTGGCCCGCGTGATAGAGCAAAAGCTGAAGCGCCCGCTGGCAGATGAGTTGCTGTTTGGGCGGCTGCGCGGGGGCGGCGCGGTGGTCGTGGACGTGGAGGGGGAAGGGTTCAATTTCCGGCTCTGAACTGTCCTTACCGCCATGAATTGAAGCCCCTGCATCGCCAGAAATCTAAAGGGCTTTTGTAAATCGGTTCACGTTATCTCTGGAGTCACTCTCCATCATGCCGCATATGAAAAATATCTTTCTGCTGCTGCTGACCGCTGGTCTGCTGGCCTCCTGCGCTCCCAAGACGGAGAGCACCACGACCACCAGCACTGACGGCGCGACGACCACTACCACGACGACTGAGACCACGACCACCGAAACCACCACTGAGCCCGACAGCACCCTGGCCAACGACGACCAGGCCAACGTGAGCGAAGAAGTGGACATGGCGGCGGGCGACGGTCTGGAAGGTACCGTCATGAACTTTGACGGTACGGCCCGAACCTTCGAACTCAACGAGAACGACAAGAACTACAAGATCAATCTGAGCGACACCACCGAGTTCGCTGGCATCGCCACCACCGCTGACGAGTTCTTCGGCGCAGACCGCAACGGTGCGAACATCGCCGTTGAGGGCGCGATCAACGGTGACACCATCGACGCCACCAAGGTCACCACTTCGCAGTAAGCGTCTGGCCTGATTGGGCGGCGGTTCCTTCGGGGGCTGCCGCCTTTTCTCATTTCCTTGCCTGCACGAAGGTAAAGACTTACCCGCTACGAATGGAGCTTGAAACGTTTCCCCGCCCTCTACCCTTGGAACCATGTCCTTCCTTGACCGGGCCGTCCTCCGCGCCATTCGCTTTTATCAGCGGCGACTCTCGCGCCATAAGGGGTTTTGCTGCGCCCACGCCGCCTTGCACGGTGGCGAAAGCTGTTCGGCAGCCGTGTCGCGCATCATTCGTGAAGACGGGCTGTGGGCCGGACGCCCCCGCATAGCCGCCCAGTTC
>NZ_JAUNHK010000169.1:2336-3412 GCF_030523985.1 Deinococcus sp. | reverse complement strand
CCGATGACGATGCCGAGTTCGCACTCGTAGTGCATGTACTTCGCGCCGCGCGGATAAATGACGGTGCCCCGGTGCGGCAGCAGGCTGGTGTTGGGCTTGAGGAACATCACGGGTTCGGGCGGCGCGGAGAAGCCCAGTTCCTTCACATGGTCGCCATAATTCAGCGCCAGCGCGATGACTTTGCCGGGCCTCAGCGGCAGCAGGAACTGCACGTCGTCCGGGTGGTGGGCCACGCCCGCTGCGTCGTACAGCAAGCCGTCCCTTCTCAGTTCGCCCTTCAGGGTGCGCCCGTTGGCGATAAAGTTGGCGGTTTTCATGGTTGCTCCTTTGGGGGGCCAGGGTGGCCCGGTTCAGCCCAGGTCGTCGGTGTCGGTCATCAGGCTCAGCGGAAACATCTGTTCGCGCACCGAGAAATAGGCCCAGGAATGGTCGTAGGCGGCGGCGTGGTCGCCCTGCTGGTGGTGCAGGCGCGACAGGGCGAGGTGGGCCTGGGCCAGCATGTCGAGGTTGACGGGATTCAGGGCGTACTGCACGGCCTGCTGAAGAAAGTGGATGGCCCGCTCGGTGTCTCCCAGGTCGGCGCACGCCAGCCCCAGCAGCAGGGCGTTGGTGGTGTCACCGCCGTACTCGGGGTGCTCGCGCTCGATACGCTGAGCCTCGGCGATGGTGCGTAGGGCCTCTTTGCGGCGGCCCAATCCCGCTTGGCAGGCAGCCTGGGCACAGAGGATTTCGAGAAAACGGCCGGGCAGGTCGTGCTCTTCGGCCAGCGAGAGGTAGATGGTGCAGATGGTGGACGCCCGCTCGTAGTGCCGGAGCTGAATCAAGGCCCAGATGAGGTTGAAGGCCACCACGAAGGTGTGCACCGGATGCTGAACCCGCAAAAACAGTTCCTGTGCCTGCGACAGGTCGTCCAGTGCCCGCTCGGTCTGGCCCAGGCGCGACCACATCAGCGCCATGTTGTTGAGGGTTCGGGCGATTCCCGCCAGGTCGCGGTGCTCGCGGGCCAATTTCAGACTCTGGCGGTAGAAACTGGCGGCCTCGCGGTAGTTGCCCAGGTCGGTGGCGACCAGCCCCAG
>NZ_JAUNHK010000169.1:0-2236 GCF_030523985.1 Deinococcus sp. | reverse complement strand
ATGTCGCAGGTCTTGATGATGCTCATGGCGTCGGGCATCCAGTAGGCCCAGTGGTGCAGGCAGGGGCCAGCGCCGTTGGTGAGCGCAAAATCGTGCACGCCGCCCCGGCGCTGAATCCAGGCCGCCCAGTAGTCGCCCTGTTCGTCCACGGTGTACTCGCTGACGCGGAAGCCCAGTTCCTGGCCGTACCAGTCCAGTGTGGCCTTGACGTCGGGCACACGCACGTTGCAGTGGTCTACGCGCTGCAACCCCGGCCCCCGGTGCTGGTGGTATTCCTGCAAGAGCCAAGGGTAGGTTTTGACCTCGTGGTAGAAGGCCACCGGAATGCCGAACGGGTCTTGCAGGCGCAGCATTTTGGGGCGGTCGAGTTCTTCTTCCCACCGGTGGGGGAGACCCTGCTGCTCGGCCAGCTCCACGAGGCTGTCCAGGCACTCGCCGCAGCGCACGCGGTAGCCCAGGTGCCGCACGCGGGGCGTTTCGCCGTCCTTGCATTTCTCCAGCTTCAGCGTCCACTCGCGGTCTTCCACGCCGCGCAGGTAGAGGGCGTCGTTTTCTTCGTGCAAGACGTTCATGCCCAGCAGGTCAACGTAAAACTCTTTGCTGGCTTCCAGGCTGGAAACGGTAAAGGTGGCCTGGGCGATGCGGATGATGTCGGGTTTCATGGTTGCCTCCGGCAAATGTTGATGGTTGATAGGTGATGGTTGATGGAGAAATGCGCCTCCAACCATCAAATTTCCGATTTTGATTGACGAAATGGTCGGTGGAAAAGCCGTTTCCATCAACCATCGACCATCAACTATCTACGCTTCAAAAACTCCCCAATCCGCGCCACCGCCTCGCTGCTGTCGTACACCTCGTACAGCGCCGAGTGCATCCGCACGGGGTCACCGAAGAAGAAGCGTTCATAGAGTTCCTGGCGACCCGCAAAGCTGCTCATGGACATGTCCCAGGCGAGGCGGAACAGCTTGAGGCGGTCTTCGGCGCTGGCATTGCCCGTTTGCAGGTACTTGGCGATTTGCGGCCCCAGCGGGCCTTCGCGGTCAGCTTTGCTGGGCATCATGATGATTCCCGAGGCACCCAGCAGTTGCAGCAGCTCGGGCAGGCGGGCGTGGTTGGCGGGGTAGTAGTTGCGGGCAGCGTCGAGGGGAGCGCGGGCAGGGGTCATCACGCCGTACTCGTTGACCTGGGCCTGCTCACGGGCAGCGACTTCCAGCGCCTTCATGATTTCCAGCATGATGATGATTTCCGCGACTTTGCTCTGCACGTGCTGAAACTGCCCGCTGCCAATCGCGTTGACGATGCTCTGCGCGGTGCCCAGAAACGCTTCGGTCTTGGCAATTTTCAGGTTGACCACCTGATAGGCCATGTGCAGCACGGCGTCGGTGCCCGCGTAGGCCTTGTTGGCAAGTTCCACGTCGTACAGCAGGAAGACGCGCTCCCAGGGCACCAGCACGTCGTCGAAAATCACGAAGGCGTCCTGCTCGTCGAAGCGGCTGCTCAGCGGGTGGTCTTCGGGGTCACGGCCCGCGTCAATCGGTTCGCGGCACTGGAAGCTCAGGCCGGGCGTGTTGGTGGGAATGCCGAAGCCCATCGCGTAGCGGCTCTTGTCGGCGTTTTCCTTCAGCACCGTACTGGGGAAAATCAGGATTTCGTCGGCAATCGGCAGGGTCGCCATCATGCGAGCGCCGCGCACAATGACGCCTTCCTCGGTTTCCTCCACGATCCCCAGCGCGATGTAGGGGTCGGGCAGTTCGGACGCCAGCTTGGCGCGGTTGACCTGCGGGTTGGTCAGCGCGTGCGTCAGGCACAGGTCATTGTCGCGGATGAACTCGTAATAGCGGCGCATGTTGGCGGCAAAATCGCGCTTCGGGTCGCCGGGAATCGCTGCGCTGCACGAGTTGAAATACTCGGCCCCCGCGCCCGCCGCCATCACGTTGGCGTTCATGTAATCCGGGGCGCGGCCCAGAAAGCCCAGCCCATAATTGGCGCGGATGCGGTGAGATTCAGCAATGAGCCGCAAGTCTTCCTTCGTGCGCGGCACCATGAACGAGCGGGCATAGCGTTTGCCGCCTTCCTCATAGGTCAGAATGTCGCGCAGTTCGGGGTCAAGTTGCAGGTCGTAGAGGCCCGCTAGTGACTCGCACATGTTTCTGGTGGCGGGGTGCGTGGTGGGGTCGGTGATTTCTTGCCCATCCACGTACAGGCGCGGCGGATTCTGGCGCAGGCGTTCCAGAAA
>NZ_JAUNHK010000168.1 GCF_030523985.1 Deinococcus sp. | reverse complement strand
GCCAATACGGTTTGGACCTACAACTACCCTCACTACGCCGAGGGCGGGGCGCTGGTACAGCTCGCCACCCAGGGCGGCACTTTCCTCGCCAAGAGCAGCAGCTTTCGGGTGCTCAGCTTCCGGCCCCCCTCGGAAGGCGGCGTGCTGCCCCAGACCGATACTCTGCGGACAAACGATGCCACGAACAGTCTGAGCGAACCCCTGTGCGCCTCGGCCAGCGGGGGCCTGAAATACAACGGCACTTTCAGCTTCCACATGCCCATCACCGAAGGGCCGCAGACGCCCAATACCGACTTCAATTTGAGCGTCTGCGAATCGGCGCCCCCAGTGAATGTGCCGACGCCACCTGTCACTGCTCCAAAAGACCCTTTCGCGTATACCGGCCTCTCCGTCCATCTGAAATACAACGCGAACTGGACGAAAAGTATCGCCAGCATCGCCCTGGAAGGTGCTCCCGACGGCAGCTATATGGACGGCGTCTACCTCATCAGCATCGACCCTGCCTGCGACCAGACCGGCACAGTGGACGACGATGTGCCGCTCTACGTCGGGGACTTCTGGACCGAGGCCCAGCCGCCCTCGCAGACCGTGGCAGACCGCACCTTCACCGACAAGGCCCGTCCCTACGTCCACCCCGCCACCGCAGTGCTGGCGACGGCCCGTGTGTTCGACGCTCAGGGCAACTTCATCCGTGAAGTCGAGGACATGAGCTGCCTGGTCAAGTGATACCCGGCTCGACATAAAACATAAAAAGCGACTCCCCCAGGCCATCCGAGCTGGGGGAGTCGCTTTTGGCCGTTGGCGTATCAGCCGCCCAGCACCTTGCCGATTTGCTTGGCGAGTTCGGTGACGGCGAGGTAGCTGAAGATGACCACGCACAGGCCCAGCATCACGTTGGTGCCGGGCTTGTTGCGCCACTCGGCGGGCACGCGGTTACTGTTGAGAATCAGCAGCAGCGTGATGGCGAGAAAGGGCATAAAGAGCGAGCCTAGCACGCCGTAAGCGAGAATCAGGCCCACGGGCTTGCCCAGAAACATCAGCAGCATGGGGGGGAAGGTCAGCCACAGGATGTACCACTTGTAGTATTTGCCCCCCACGCGGGTGTCGGGGTGGCCCGACGCCAGACCCCGCGTGCGGCCCACGAAGTCGGCGAACATCAGCGAAACGCCGTTCCACACGCCCAGCAGCGAGGAATAGGCGGCGGCGGCAAAGCCCACCAGGAAGACATACTTGGCCCAGCCCCCGTAACGCTGACCCAGGATGTCCGAGAGGTCGAGCAGGCCCTTTTCGCCACTCTCGACGGCAATTTTGGCGGAATACAGCAGCTCGGCGCCCACAATCAGGGTCGAGAGAACGAAAATCCCGGTCACGATATAGGCCACGTTGTTGTCCAGACGCATCACGTTCATGTAGCGCGGCGTGCTCCAGCCCTTTTCGCGCAGCCAGTACCCGTAGGCCGCCAGGGTGATGGTGCCGCCGACCCCTCCGGCGAGGCTCAGCACGTTCACGACGCCGCCATCGGGGATGGTCGGGATCAGGCCACGCAGAATCTCGCCCAGGTTCGGCACGGTCAGGATGGCGGCCCCCACCATCGCCACGAACATCAGGCCGACCAGCACGGCCATGAACTTCTCGAAAACCTCGTAGCGCCCGAACCACACCAGCGCCAGTCCGACAAGGGCCGACAGAATCCCCCAGGCTTCCACGCTCAGCCCCGGCATCAGCGCGTGCAGCGGAATGCCTGTGCCCGACATGGCGGCGGCGCCGTACACGAAGCCCCAGATGACGATGTAGATGCCGAAATAAATGGTGGCCCAGCGGCCCAGCGACTGCCAGCCCTCGAAGATGGTCTTGCCCGTCGCCAGCGAGTAGCGCCCCGCACCCTCGACCAGCACGATTTTGAGGATGCAGCCGAGCAGCACGGTCCACAGCAGCGCGTAGCCGTATTTGCTGCCCGCGACCAGCGTGGCGACGAGGTCGGCAGCCCCGACGCCGGTGGCGGCGACCAAGAGACCTGGCCCAATGACTTTCCAGCGCGGCTGAGTGCCCGCCTCCAAATTTTGTGGGGTCATTCACAGAATGTAGCAGGATGGTTCAACGTTCAAAAGGCGTCCATCTCTGCCCACACCCGCGAGAAGTCCAGTTTTGCAAGGTCACTTGGGCGAATGAAAAAGCCCAGCCAGCCGCCCAGCCCCCCGTTTTGTCCGAACAGTTGCCCGCCGAAGTCGTCGCCGTCGAACTGGAAGAGCAGTTGCACGTTCTCGGCGGCGGGATGAAAGCTGTTGATGACCATCGGATACCCGCGCAGGCGGTGCCCATTGGCCTGAAGTTTGCTGTTGTACTCGGCCCGCTGGTCGGATTCGTCCGTGGGCCGCGCAAAGCTCAGGCGGTCATCCAGACTGGACGGAATTTCGCTGTCGGGCACGAAGCCCATCGCCTGCTCGGGCGGGCTGAACATCGCTTCCTGATAGTCCTCCAATTCGGGCACTTCGCGGGTCAGCGTGGCTTCATTCTGCACGGGGTCGGGCCAGTACAGTACCCGCTCCCCCGCGTGGCTGACGAAAAATTGCAGCAGCCCGCGCCGTGGCAGGTCGGGCAGGTGCCCCTCCGCGTTGGCCTGCGCCAGGTTGATTTGCGCCAAAAAGGGCAGCGGTGCGCCGTGCGCGTCCAGGGGCCATGCGCTGCCGCTGGGACGGTAGGGCACGCCGCCGAATTTACTGTCCCAGGGGGCAGGCTGGCCTGCTTTGGGATAGGGGCGCACCACAGGCTGCTCCAGCCCTTGAAGTTGGGCGCGGTGCGGCTCCAGTGCGGGCGGCAGCCACACAGTCCCGTCGGGGCGGCGCGGCGTCAGGCGAATAAACCCCTCACGGGCCAGCGCCAGCGACCGCTCCCACAGACCCGTGTCAGCCCCAGGCGGCACGATGTTCATTTCTGCGGCCCAGATGCCCGCAAAGCGGCGGCGCAGTTCAGCGGGCGGGTTCCACAGGAGCGAGTTTTCGACTTCCTCTGCCGTGACCAGGACGGAACTGTAGTCCGGCGGCACGATGTTGGGCGCGTCACTCGGCGTGCGGCCCATGCGCCGGTCAAAGGTATCGAGTTCGTCCCACAGCTTTTGCGGCAGCCCCAGGCGCAGAAACTCCTGCCGGGCGGCCTCGCGTGAGCCCAGCCGCCCTATCAGCATTTCGCGCCACATCCGGAATTCGGGGGCGCTGGCGCTCTGCTCCATCTGCTCGCGCAGTTTTTCCCGCTCGGCGGCTTCGTCGAAAGCGGGTGGAGTCTGCGGCGTAACTTGCCCTCCGCGTTCCAGCCTCGTGGTCTGCCCGTCGAAGCTGAGGCGGGCGCGTTCGCCAGTCTGGGGCTGAAGGTAGTGTTCCAGTTGAAGCAGGGGGCGGGCGGTTTGGGTCATGGGTCTTGGGGTCTCCGGTAAGGGCGCAGTTGCAGGTGA
>NZ_JAUNHK010000167.1 GCF_030523985.1 Deinococcus sp. | reverse complement strand
GCGAATTTGACCAGCAGGCGCTTGTAGCCGTGACCCGGAAAATAAACCAGCACCTCGCGGGCGTCGCCCTGCCCGGAGCCCTGGGTCAGGATGCCTTCGCCAAATTTGGCGTGCGAGAGCCGCAGCGGGGCCGTGGAACTGACCGCCCGCTGAATCTCACGGCTGGGAATGCCGAGACGGGCGCTGACTTCGGGGAGCGAGAGGCCGTGCAGGTCGAGCAGTTCGCGGGCTTGCAGCGCCCAGTCGTTCGGCAAGGCGGGCGCTTCGTCGGGAATGACTTCGGCAGCTTCGGCGGGGGCAGGCTGAATCCCCAGCAATTCCTGCAAAAAGAGCGCGGTGGCCTGTTTGTCGGTGGGGCGGCGCTCACCGCTGGCGAAATACGGCGCAAAGCAGCGGCTGACCGCGATGCACTCGTAGCAGCCCAGGGGCGAGGTACAGCAGGTTTTGGTCGCCAGCACATGCGCCCGCCGCAACAGGTCGTCCATCTGCTCGAAGGCGCGGCGCGAGACGCCCAGGCCACCACGCCAGTCGTCGTACAGGAAAAAATAGGTGTCGCGGCCCTCCCGAAAAGCCCCTGCCAGGTCGCCCTCGTCGCAGGCCACCCGCTCGGGAATCAGCTTGAGCAGCAGGTGCTTGAGCGTGTGCGCTACGGCGTAGGGCCGCTCGCTGCTGGCGGGGTTCAGGCCGACTTCCAGCGCCGAGGTGCGAAAGGGCGGCAGTTCCACGGGTTCTTCGTAGAGGTGTTCGCTGAGTTTCTGGTCCTGCATCCGGTCCTGAATGCGCCCGCCGCAACTGGCGCAGACCCGCTCGAATGGCCCCGGTTCACGGTCACAGCCCGTACAGACGCGCTCGAAGACCTGGCGCATGACCGTGTAGCCCGAGTATTTGCGCCGCACCACGATTTCGCCGTGTCGGTAGGCCAGCGGGCCGCGCCGCACCCATTCGCCCATTTTGACCGTCTGCACCGAGGTGGAATACAGCCCCCGCGTAAACAGGTCGCCCGCCGCGTGCTTTTCCACCACGATGACCGTGCCGCGCCCCGTTTCTTCCCAACGCAGCACGCGGTAGCCCTGCCCGTCCAGCGTGAACACCGCGCCCTCGTGTTTCTCGGTCAGGGCGTAGTGGTGGCTGGGCGATTCCAGCGGGGCGTCAAACACCCGCAGGCCCTTTTCCTGCCAGTCTTTTTCCTCGGCGACGGCAAAGGTGGCGCTGCCCTCGCCGCGCAGGTTCCAGTAATTCGGCCCCGGCTCGGGCAGCGCAGGCAACCCTGCCGCCCGAAATTCGGCGTTGCGCCGCGCCTGATGCCTGGGGGCCAGATACGGATTTCCCGCCTCCACCACCGCCTTTTCCAGCGGCCCCGTCAGCAGCTCGCGGAAGTTGCCGATGTTGGAGTAAAAGGCGTCTACGGGCTGCGGCACGCCCTGTTCGTTCAGTGCGGGCAGGTACAGCACCAGCCCCGGCGCGATGCGGCCCGCCCGCCCCGCCATCTGCCGAAAGGCCATGCGCGAGCCGGGGTAGCCGTCGATGATGACCACTTCCAAGTCACCGATGTCCACGCCCGCTTCCAGCGCGTTGGTGGCGAACATCACCCCGCTGCTGGCCCGCCGAAACTCGCTGAGGCGGCCCTCGCGGTCCCCCGTTCCCGCCATGTAGAGGTGGACGTGCGGTGCGTACCTCGGCTGGGCGCGGTAGGTGGAATACAGCCGCGCTGCCCGCGAACGCCCCCGAAAAAAAGCCAGGACTTTGAGGTTGTGGTGCAGGCTGGCACTCACCACGCTGTCCCAGAAGCGGCGGGGCTGGCCTCTGTGGTCGGCGAGGTAATAGCGTTTGCCGTGCCGCGCCGCGCCCGATTCGCTCACCTGCGCGGCCTCAATGCCGACCAGTTCCCGCGCAAACTCGGCAGGGTTGCCGATGGTGGCGGTACTCATGACAATCTGCGGTTTGGCTCCCAGAGCGCGGGCAAGGTCAAGGAGTCGGCGCAGCATCCCCGCCACTTCCGACCCGAAGCCGCCCCGGTAGGTGTGGGCCTCGTCCAGCACCACGAATTCCAGCCGCCGCAAGAAATCGCGCACGGCGGGCTTGTCCAGCGACCAGTGCAGCTTGTCGGGCGTGGCGGTCACCATGCGGACTTCGGGCCGAAAAATGTCGCTCGTCTGGGCATTTCCCTGAAAAGCGGCGATGTCCCACCCGAAGCCGCCCGCCTGCCGAAAGGCCCGCAGCTTGTCGCGCTGGTCTTGCCCGAGGGCCACCAACGGATAGACAAACAGTGCCGTGGCTTCTGGCTTTTGCTCCAGCCGCTCGAACACCGCTGGGAAGAACGCGCCCGTTTTGCCGCTGGCAGTGGGCGTGGTGATAATCACGTTCTGGCCCGCGTGCATCAGGCGGTAGGTTTCGGCCTGGTGCGCGTAGACCTCGGGAAAGCCAAAGCCGCGCTGCACGGCGGGCGACCAGCCCAGACTGGCGGCGCTGACCGTCTGTGCGCCTCGCACTTCTTCCTCGTGCAGCAGCGTGGCCCCCCCACCCAGAATGTCGCGCAGGAACAGTTCCAGGCGGGCATAGGGCGAGCGGGCGGGCAGCATCAGGACAGTCTAGGGCGGCGGCGGGGCGCGTGACCGTAACGGTGGGCCAGAAGTTCAGGCCAGCCGACCCGTGTCCTGCCCGACCACATGGCCTTCCCCACGCAGACTCAGGAACACCTGCGCTCCTTCCGGCAGGGTCTGCGGGGCCAGCGTGTGCAGCACCACGTCCTGCCCCGCCGCCAGCCGCAGCACGTAGCGGGTGTCGCGTCCGCCAAATTCACGGCTGACGACCGTGGCAGGCGTGCCCGACGTATCAAACGCCAGTTGTTCGGGGCGCAGGCTGACCATCACCGGACCCTGGGCCGCCTGGGTCAGCCGCACACGGCCCAGCGGCGTTTCGGCCCACTCGCCCTGCGCCGTCCCCGACACCAGATTGCTGCCGCCCAGAAAGTTGGCGACAAAGACTGTGCCGGGCCGGGCGTAGACCTCCTCGGGCGTTCCGAACTGCTCGGCGCGGCCCGAACGCATCACCGCCACCCGGTCGCTGAAGGCCAGGGCTTCTTCCTGGTCGTGCGTCACCAGAATGGCGCTCATCCCGCTGCGGCGCAAAATGGCGCGGATTTCCTGCCGGGTGGTCTGGCGCAGTTGGGCGTCCAGGTTGGAAAACGGCTCGTCGAGCAGCAAGAGGGCCGGACGGGGAGCCAGCGCCCGCGCCAAGGCCACGCGCTGCTGCTGCCCGCCCGAGAGCTGATGCGGCATCCGCTTTTCGAACACGGTCAGGCCGACCAGCGCCAGCGTCTCCTGTGCCCGCGCCAGCCGCTCGGCACGGGGCAAGTGCCGCAGCCCGAACAGCACGTTGCCCAGCACGCTCAGGTGCGGAAACAGCGCGTAGTCCTGAAAGACCAGCCCCACGCCCCGCCCTTCCGGGGGCACGAGCGGTTGCGTCACCTCGCGGCCCGCGATGACGATAGAGCCGCTGTCCGGGGTTTCCAGTCCGGCAATCAGGCGCAGGGT
>NZ_JAUNHK010000037.1:17733-24585 GCF_030523985.1 Deinococcus sp. | reverse complement strand
TCATGACTCCAGTGTAGCTGTCCTGATGCTGGGTGCTGGGCCGCTAATCAGATACTTAAATATTTATTGGCCCCGGTATTTCTCCCACAATGGGGTCTGTTGCCCCACCTAGTGGCTGTCAGAGGCATAGGGAGTGTGTTCTACCTATAGGGGAACACTGCCCCCTATAATCTGTCCATGCGTAAGAATGCAATAGCGTTTGCTGTGGGGTTGTGTGGGCTGCTGTGGCAGTCGGCACAGGCACAGGGGTTGCCGAAAGTCAGCGATATCGTAGACGACAGCATCTCTTTACGGAACGAAGTAAAAGATTTGAACGACAGGGTATTTTATGCAATCCAGACGGGTAAATACGTTGAGCTAACCGAACAGTGTTCTTCAATGGAATCTAAAAGAGATTCATATATGAAGTCTTTTCTTTCCAATAAAGCGTATAACTACTTTTCAAATAATAGGCCCAAGAGTTATAAAGAGCAGTACCTATATTCTGCGCTAATCTCCCTAAAAGAAGGGATGCAATATAGAATTCAGGCTGTTTACTTCATATGTAAAACTGACGGAGTAGAGCGTACTGTTCTAGCGTCTGCAATGGGACAGTTATCCGCTGCTTACAATGCAGGGCATAATGCCGAACTGTGGGCAGAGCTAGCGGACATGCAAAAATAAATAATTATTTGCCATAGCGGATTGCTCACAGAATTATTTGTTAGATGCTAAAGGTAGTTTATGTAGCCCGCAATTGGCATGTTTAGGTGCTGCATGTGAGGGAAAATTAATGTTTCTAGGTTGATTGACCCCCTGCCCCAATATGCGCCACATGGTTCTATTAAATAAAACTGCTCATGCAATTTAGATTGCAGATGAAACTAGTGGAATTAGTATACTAGAACTACAGATAGTAGAAAATACCCCACATAGATTGTTGTTCTATGTGGGGTATTTCTAATATAAAGTCGTATTCCATGTGTATATAGCCTGTGATTTCACAGTTATATTGACTAAGTTGAATTTATAAGTTAACAGTATATTCTACAATTCTAGATAATTGGTATCTAGTAAAACTAGTAGTAGCTTAACACAATATTCTAAGCCCTGTATCTACCATAATGGAACTCTAGCTGTATGTGTTTAAGAATACGCAGTGTGAGTATTGTCTTACCTTCTGAATGCGCTTTTATTGCATCTTCAATAGTTCCATGCAGTGGCTGTAGTTTGTAAAGATTGATACCATTGGAGCCATCTTTATTCTTAGGTATTAGATTTCTGGATGCGTTGTAGATTGTGTTAGCTGCGCCTGCATTATCTTTTCTCTTATATCTGGCTACTGCTGAGTTAAACATAATTTCTAGTGCTGTTTTTGGATTGTTGAATCTATTGTAGTTATTCATCTGGAAACCTCCGATAGATAATTAATTGTTCTGAGTCCATAGTTAATAGTGCCGGGGCCGACTGAGGTTACGGAGTGACCGAAGAAGGCTAACCCGGCAATAGACAGTAGTTATTAACTGCTATCTACTACCTACCCAGTCAACCACTGGGGACATTATTCATATTTAATACTAGTATATAACAAATATTGTGAAGTAAGTTAAGCCTGTAAAGTTTGTGATATAGTAAGTACCTATGGAGGTTTTTATGGACAAATTATATATCCAGATTTCGGAAGCCTGTAAACTGTTAGGCATTAGCAAGCCCACACTTTACAAGCTTATTGGTGAGAAGATTCTACCCGCTGTGTTTATCGGTACGAAGTACAGATTAAATAGAGTGGATGTAGAAAGCTTAGCTAAGACAGGGTGGGTGTGGGCAGATGCGAATTCCCAAACAAATTAAGGAAGATAATCTAGACGGATTGAAAAAAATTCTCCCGGCATTTTGCTTTGGCATGGGCCTATGTGAAGATATTGCGGGATTCGGCGGGAGATACCTGAAAGGTGGCATAACTGAAACAGTGTTAGTTGAAAACTATTTATGCCGTACATACCTCCCTGAATCGGTTAAATGGGATAGAGAGAAGGTAGAACGCCAGCTTTATACAGGTACAGACGGCATTTCTGACGGTGGATGGGATGTGGAAATCGAAGATATGCGAATTGACATTAAGTGGGATGCTGCACTACGGAATAATGAGGTTTGCCTAGCACTTTTTACAGGCTATGGAACGCCTCAATTGCTTATGAAAGATGCAGCAACAAATAGTGTGCAAGTTTATGTAAAATATAATAAGTTAACGCCCGTTCAAAAACATTTAGGTTGTTCGGAAAACACATTGAAATTAATGTGGTTAGACTTGGATAAGCTGAGAGCCGACCTAGTTAAGAACAATGGTAAATATTCAATTGGGGATTTTTCGGAAAGTACAGTAGGTCAGAGAGGAGATAGAGTTATTTATTTGCCCGTGGAATTCTTGGATGGGAGATACGGAAGACTAGATACAATCAAAGCATAAAACAAATGCCAGCTACGCTGTGAGGCTTTCACAGGTGGCTGGCACTTTTTGTATGACCTAACTTCTATCCATCCCTCTCTGTATTAAAGGGCCAGTATCCCCACAGAATGCTCCACAATGCCGTCTGAATTAAATTTACGGCAGATTGCCCACACTTAATATTTATTTATTTCAGACACCTTTCAATGGCCCGTAGATTTCCAGTTTATCTCTAAGATTGGCTGTGGAATTAGACACATAAAGGGACGTTGTGAACAGGGATGAATGCCGAATCAGTCTACGCAGTGTGAAAGCATCCCCTCCATTAGCAATAAACTCACTAGCCATTGAGTGCCGGAGCAGATGCGGCCCAATGTTTCTGTCCAGTCCGGCCCGTCTACCCATTCTGGCAATGAGTTTGCTGACGGTGTGAGATTCAATTCCCCTACCGTCATACACAAATAGCCATTGACAGCTAGATTGTGCCTTCCGGCTGTGTGTAACATATCGCCGCATTGCTTGTAAGCATTGTTTTGTAACTGGAACTTTCCCATAGCCCACTTTGCCATTGACTTCGATTATTCCGGTCTGCCAGTCAATATCTGTGAGTTTCAACTTTGCAACTTCTCCAGCCCGTAAGCCACAGCCCAATAACAGATACAGAATGGCTACGTTTCTATCCCTGTACCGCTTATCTGCCTTAGCAACGGCAAATAGCTTTTGAATTTCTTCCCCTGTGAGAACTGCCTTAGGCTCCCAGCGCAGCTTAGGCCGCTTCTTACCCTGCATGGGATTCTTCGCCAGCAGTTCTACACCGACAAGCCAGCTACAGAAGCCCCGTAAAGCCCTGTCGTAGCTGGCTAGGGTGGCTGGCTTTAGGTTGCGCTCTGCCACTGCCTGTAGCAGCTTATTGACTGTGAAAACGGTCAATGAGTCTAGGGAGTGTTCCAGAACGGGCCGTAAGACAATTGCCAGTGTTTTGCTGTAGTACCGGATTGTTTTTGGCCTACTCCCTCTGGCTTTATGCTCTGACAAGAATTCTTCTAGTGCTTCTGCTATCTGCATGAGCTTCCCCCTGTGAGGTAACGTCGGTAGACTACGCAGACAGTCAGAAATGCTGTGAGTATGAGTAAAAACTGCTTTTGTGACGCTGGAGCAGGGTTTTATGCTTTATACTCCCCCCGCTGCGTCGGGATGGCGGAATGGTAGACGCATTCGACTTAAAATCGAACGGGGCAACTCGTGCGGGTTCAAGTCCCGTTCCCGACACCAGAATGAAAACGAACCCCTGCTCAGGAAGCAGGGGCTTTCTTTTCGGCTGGTGTGGTTTACTTGTTCTTCGAGAGTCTTTCCAGCACCAGACGGCTGGCGGCTTTCAGGGTCTCGAAGACGCCGCTGCCGTTCGATGCCACCGCTTCGTAGACTGGGTAACGGCGCTGCGGGTCGAGAACGGCGCGAATCATGTCGGTAGAGAGCGCATCGGGCAGGTCACGCTTGTTGATTTGCAGGACAATCGGTACGTCGTTGATGTCGATGCCGTGTTCAGCGAGGTTTTCTCGTAGGTTGCGCATGCTCTCGGCGTTGGCCCGCAGGCGGTTGGGGGCCGAATCCGCCACGAAGATGATGCCGTCCACGCCACGCAAAATCAGTTTGCGGCTGGCGTTGTAGAACACCTGTCCGGGCACGGTGTAGAGGTGAAACCGGGTCTTGAAGCCCTGCACCGTGCCGAGGTCGAGCGGCAGGAAGTCGAAAAAGAGCGTGCGCTCGTCTTCGGTGGCGAGGCTGACCATTTCGCCGCGCAGGTGACCGGGAACCTTGCCGAACACATGCTTGAGGTTGGTGGTCTTGCCGCACATGCCAGGGCCGTAATACACAATCTTGCAGTTGATTTCGCGGGCAGCGAAGTTGATGGTACTCACGCGCTCACCTCCAGGTGACAGGAAAGGAGAAAGTCGGAATTCGGGCGGGGCGGGGGGCCGGGTGCCGCCTGTCAGCCCAGCAGGTCGTCGAGCAGGGCTGTCGCGCCCTGGCTGAAGTCCTCGCCGAATTCGGGCTGCGGCGCGTCTTTCAGTTCGTCCAGAATGGTTTCGAGTTTGCCGATGGTCTTGCGGGCGTAGACCTTGACCTTGCCCAGCGCCACGCTGGTGTCGAAAATCAGGGTCAGCAGGGCGTCGCTGCCGACCGATTCGACGTACAGCGTTCCGTTCTCGCCCTGGTGGGTCTGCTCGGAAAAGGTGCGTTCGCCCAGCATGTTGGCGAGGGCCGCCGTCGCCGCCGCGTTGCTGGCGACCAGGGTGGCGACGGAATCCAGCGCGGGAGGGCGCGGTGCCCACAGGGCTTCCTTGTGCGACAGCACGAAGCCTTTGCGGTCCACCAGCAGGCAATAGCGCACCCCGGTGGCGTCCAGCAACTCTTCTAAGTGCTGGTCCACCCGGGCGAACGCGTCGCCGTAGAGGGCAAGTGAAGGTTCAATCATCTCCCGCCAAGTATAGAGAGGCACTGGCACAAACCTCTGACCGGAAGGCGACGTGAGGACAGCCCGCTACACTTCCTGCGTGAACAGGGCGGCGCGGTTGGGGAATCTCGGTTTTCTGCGTGGGATAGGGCTGCTGGGGGCACTGCTCTTGGGGATGGGTCAGGCCCGTCCGGTGGCGATAGGCGGCGCAGTGCAGCCTGCGAGCATCGCCACGCGGGTGCTGACAGGGGGGGAAATGCTGCCCGTGTGGAGCCTCCCCCGGCTGGGGGTAGAGGTACGCAACGACCCCCGTGACCTGCGCCTGCGCGTCGGCGGGCGAGAGCTGCGCTACGCCCCCGGCCTGGGCTGGCGGGTGGTAGGCCTGCGGCTGGACACGCCGCTGCCTGCCCCCCAGATGGTCGGCGCAAGCCTGCATGTCCCCCTCTCGGCGCTGCGGGTGCTGGGGGTCGCGGTGCAGACCGACACCGCCGACCTACTCGGCTTCGTGGCTCCGGTACGGGTCGCCGACCAGACCTTGCCCCCGTCGCCCGACCTGCCTGCACCGATGTCTCCCGCCCCAGTCATCCCTGCCGCCCCACCGATTCCGGCGACCTTCACCACGCAGGTGACACCGGGGGATGGCCGCGTACCTGCCCCGCTTCCGGTCACGTCCGTGCCTGCGGCGGGGCAGTTCCTGACCACCGTGCGTGTTCACCGCGAGGAGCACCGCAGCGTGTCGGTGCAGCGGGTGGTCCTTGAACTGAGCGGGGGGGCGCTGCCCAGATTCGAGGTGCAGACCCGAACTTCTGGCGGGCTGACAGTGCGGCTGCCGGGTGCAGGCGCGTCGCCCAGCAGCCAGGACTTGCCCTCGGGTCAGGCGCTCACGGTGGGCACAGACGCGGGCGGCAGTTGGGTCACGCTGGGCACGGCGGGTGGGCGCAGCGAGGTCTTTGCCCTGAGCGACCCACCCCGCGTCGTCATCGACACCGTCACGCACGAGCAGCCCCAGGTGCCGCCGCCGCTGAATCCGGCAGCCCTGCCTCCCGGCGTCGGCTACCAGCAGCGGGGAGTGCTGCACCTACTGTCCTTCGACCCGGCCCGTTTTCAGGCCCAGGTCGTGAGCGCGGCGCGGGGCCAGTTTGCCGAAGTCGCAGAACTGGTCAAAGGGGTAGGCGGCGTGGCGGGTGTGAACGCCAGCTACTTCGACCCGGCTTCGGCCCTGCCCGTCGATCTGGTCGTTCGTGCCGGGCTGATGACCGCGCCCAGCCTGGAAAAACGTGGCACGGTGGGCTTGATGCCCGGCGGTGGCCTGATTTTCGGTTATCCCCGCCCGCGCTACCGGGTCAGCGGCGATTTTGGCGAGGTGGCGGTCAATTCGGTGTCTGCCAAGGCCCGCCCCGAATGGCTGACCGCCTTCGTGGGTGACGGGCAGACGGCGGTGGGCGGCGGCGGTCTGGTCACGGTCTACACCCGTCTGGGCACGGGCCGCGTGCTGGACAGGCGAAGTGCGGCGAACGTGCCTCCGCCCGGCATCCTGGCGCTGACTTTCGACCCCCGGCGGTTTGCCGTGCCGCAGGAGGTGGGGGCCAACCTGCGCGTCACCCTCGACTGGCGCAGCGACGACGCGCCCTGGCCGCAGGTTCGGGACGCCCTGAGCGCCGGGCCGCTGCTGGTGCAAGCGGGTCGGGTGGTCGTGGACGGCGTGCGCGAGGGCTTCGACACGGGGGCGAGCATCTGGCGTCCGACCCGTCAGGTGGCGCTGGGCCTGCTGCGTGGTCAGCCCACCATCGCCTATTTCGAGTACGGCACCCCCGAAGCCTTCGCCTCGGCGCTTCGGCAGGCGGGCCTGAGCGACGCCGTGCGGCTCGACAGCGGCAGCAGCGCCACGGCCTTTAGCACCAGCGGCTATGGACAGCTCGGTGGCTACCTGAACACGGTCTGGAGCCGCCCGGTGCCCAACGCCATCGTGTTC
>NZ_JAUNHK010000037.1:0-17633 GCF_030523985.1 Deinococcus sp. | reverse complement strand
CGGTGGCTACCTGAACACGGTCTGGAGCCGCCCGGTGCCCAACGCCATCGTGTTCTTGCCGCGTGAGCAGGCCGGACGCTAAGGAGGTCGAAGCTCATCTTGAGATGAACCGGGCGAACCGAGTATTGAAAGGAGCACGTCGAACCGGGAATGCGAAGTGTGAGGTGCGATGTACTTAACCCTGGCGCAGCCGCTCGGTCATTCGCAAGTAGGCCTGCGCGGTCACCTGCACGTCCCCGAAACTGCGGTGGCGTCCGCCGGGGGCGAAGGTCAGGCCCAGGCGCTCGGCCACCACGGTCAGGTTGTGTGCCCGCTCGCCGGGAAAGGTGCGGCGCGAAAGCTGCACGGTGCAGAGTTCGGCGGCGGGTCGCCAGTTCAGGCCCAGGCGGGCAGCGTTGGCCCGCATGAATCCCCCGTCGAACCCGATGTTGTGCGCCACCACCGCCGAGTCGCCCACGAAGTCCAGAAATTCGGGAAGCACCTGCGCGATGGTGGGGGCCGACTGCACCATCTGGTCGCTGATGCCGTGAACCTGCTGGGCACGCCAGTGAATCGGGAGAATGCGGCCCTCGGCGTCGGTTGGGCGCACCAGGGTTTCGAACTTGAGGGTTTCGTCGAGTTGCCCGCCGACGATCCGCAGCGCCCCGATTTCGACGATGCCGTCCTTGGCGGGGGAGAGGCCCGTCGTTTCCAGGTCGAAGACGACCACGTCGAGCGGCCAGTCTTCTGCCCGCTGGCTTGCCTGTCTCAAAGATGCTGCCTGCTGTGCCACGCCGAGCAGCCTAACCCGTTCCGCTCCCCACAATCAGAGGTTTCTGCCCCCAGATGGGGGTGGGGCAGGCCCCGGAAACCACGACGAAGCCCACCGGGCGGGCGCGGTTTGCCCTTTTGCCGGGTAAGCGCCGTGTCAGAGGGTGTCCACTACGTTGATGGGGGCCGAGGCGCTGCTGCGTCTCTCAGTTCTTTTCGCCCTGTTCCCCCGCGCAGGAGGAATCCCGTTCATGCTCTCTGCTTCTACCACCCTTGTCGTCGCGTCCAGTGTGATCGAGCCGGTCTCCGGTCTCCAGGTGCCTTGTTACTGGTGTCGCCGCCTGCTGAAGCTCTGCGATGGTCGGCGCACCCTGGAAGAAGTGGCCGGGAAGCTCGACCTCCCCGTTTCCATTTGCCTCTCGCTGGGGCAAAAGTCGCTGGAACACGGCTGGGCTTTGCTGCGGGTGATTTCGGTGGATGCCGAGCAGCAACTCATGCAGGAATTGCTGTGGACGGAACTCTTGAACCGCACGCAGCAGGTGGTCGGGCTGGGCAGCGAGGAACTGCTGCGTTCGGCGGCGGCCTGTGCTGGGCAGCCCTACGGCGCGGTGTTGCCCGCGCAGTTTACGCACCTGGAACGCGCACTTTTGGCCCTGGTTTCCCAGGAGCAGCGCCCCGCCCTGACCGAGCATCTGGAGGCGCTGCGCCGCAAATACGCGATTCTGGCTCCGCTCCGGGTGACCTGACCCGGAACGCGGCGGGGGCACGCTACCCTGTCGCCAATGACTGTGCCGCCCCCCTCGCCTGCCCCTGAGCCGCTGCCCGGTACGCCCGTCTCGACCCCGGCCCAGGAGCCGCAGGTCAGCGCCTTGCAAGGCAACCGTGCGGCCCTGGGCCTGCTCGCCACCCAGTTGCTGGTATCGGCCTTCTGCGCCGGAATCTGGGTGACGGTTGACGGCAAACCGCTGCGTGTGGGGCTGGGCTTGCCGCTGGGCCTCTCCCTGCTCGTCACCTTCGGCGTGACGGTGCTGGTGGCGTTCCTGGCCTTTCGGCCCACGTTGCAGGCCCTCTTTGCCGATACTCGCTGGCGCACTCCACCGTCCTGGGGTCTGGCGCTGGGGGTGTTCGTGCTGGCGTTTCTGACGTCCAGGGCGTTTGCGCTGGCGTATGTCCTGCTGTTTCCCAGCAGTGCCGACGCTGCGCCGCAGTTTCGCTCGGAGGGCTGGGACATCGTGCCGCTGGTGCTGACGGCAGGGCTGCTGATTCCGGTCGTCGAGGAAATCGCCTTTCGCGGGTTGATGCTGCGCGGTCAGGAGCGGGCGGCAGGTTTCGGCGTGGCGGCTGTGGCGACCACAGTGGCTTTCGCGCTGGCCCACGGCGCACCCGTGAGCATCGCCGGGATCGTGCCGCTGGCCTACGCGATGGCCCGGCTGGTGCAGCACTCGGGCAGCCTGTGGGACGCGGTCATCGTCCACGCACTGAACAACACGTTGGCCGTCGGCCTGGGACTTTTCCTGCTCGACCGTCTGCCGAGCACCACGAACCAGACCGCCGAACTGTTGAACGCGGGAGCGATGCGGCTACCCGCCGCGCTGGTGGCCCTGCTGTTCGGCGCGGCGGTGCTGACGGTCTTGCACCTGTGGCTGACCCCGCGCCCCGACCCCCGCGAACGTGCCGCGCCCGGTCCATGGCTGAGCCTGCCTTACGTGGTCATCGTGCTGTTTGGGGTGACCCAGGCGCTGCTGACCTTTCCTGCCGTGCAGCAACTCTTGCTGGGCAAGCCGAACATCGTTCCCTGAGGGCGGCCCGGTTTCTGCCGCATGCTCTAGAGTCCGGCCATGCCCGCTTCTTCGTCCTCGCGCACACGTTCGCGGCCCACGCCACCCCCCGCTCCCGAAGCGCCCCTTGCCGCCGAAGTGCTTTCCCGGCCTGGGCCGTTCGGCGCGGCGGTGGCGGCCTCGGGTGTGCCGCCTTGGCACTACTGGCCTGCGGTGGCGCTCGCGGCCCTGCTGTCGGGCCTGAGCTACGCGCTGCTGCTGCGCCCCGGCGTCAATCTGGCGGCCGAGGCGGCGCGGGCCGGGGGGCAGGCCGCACAGTTCACTCCGCCGCTGCTCACCCATGTGGGGAACGCGTTCGGCAACGTCTTTCTGACGGTATTGACGTTCGGCGTCATGTGGGGCCTGGGGCGGCTGGCGACCAGAACGGCGGCGTCGCCCGCAGCTGCCGTCCCAGTCGCCCAGGTCTTCGCGGCCACCTTTACCCTGCCGATTCTCCTCAATGTCCTCGTTCTGGCGCTGGTTTTCCTGACCCCGGCGGCGGCCTGGGCGCTGGACGCGGGACAGGTGGCAGCGGCGCAGGGACAGCCTCTGCTGCTGCAACGGGCGGCCCTGGCAGCGGCAGCCCAGACCCCGGCGGCCCTGGCCCTGATCGCGGCAAGTCTGCTGGGCACGGTGGCGCAGTGCGTGCTGGCGGCGCGGGCGCTGCGCGGGCTGACGCCGCGTGCCGTCTGGGTCGGTCTGCTGGCGCTGCTGCCCGCGCTGGGGCTGCAACTGCTGGGACTGGCCCCGCTGCTGCTGGCCCGCGCCGCTTCCTGAACAGGTCGGTCTCCGTTAAAAGTTGACTAGCGTTCCTTTCAGAGGGCAGACAGAAAGGCGCGTCGCCGGGAGGCTAGACTGGATTCAAGTCATGCCGCCTGCCGCCTCCTCTCCTCCCACCATCTTCGTCGTGTCACCGGACGCAGCCCAGGCTTCGGCATTGGCAGCGGAATTGCGTGAGGCCGAGGTGCGCTGGCTGGTCGACGGCGAGCGGCTGCTGCGCGAATCCCATGTTCAGGTGCCGCAGGTGGTGGTGCTGCACGACCGGGTGACAGGAACGCCCCTGCCGCAAATTCTGAGCATCCTCCGTCAGCGTTCGGAACTGGCGGCGACCCAGTGGCTGGCTGTCGGTTCACAGGGGCTGGGGGCGCTGCTGAGCGTCGGGGCCGACGCCCTGATGTCCGACACCACCCCACCAGCGGCGATGGCGGCCCAGATTCGCAACATGCTGGGCCGCACCGGGCAACTGCTGCATCTTCAGGAACGCTTGACCACGGTGCAGGGGCGGCTCGACACCTGGGAACACGATGAAAAGGTGCGCGACCAGTTGGTTCACATGCTGGTCCACGACCTCAAAAATCCGATTGCCGCCGTGATGGGCCTGCTCCAGATTGTCGAGGACGACCCGACGCTTTCGGGCGAGTCGCGTGAGCTGCTGCGGCTGTGCCACGACGAATCCCAGCACCTGCTGCACCTGACGGTCAACATGCTGGACGTTCGCAAGATTCAGGCGGGTAAGATGAACCTGCGCCGCGAACTCCTGTTCAGCCCCATGTTCGAGGAAATCATCGAGCAGGCGTGCGGCGACGTGGGCAGCAGCCTGCGCGAGCGGCAACTCTCGGTGCAGGTCGCCAAAGACCTGAGTCCGGTGGACGCCGACCCCGAAATTCTACGCCGGGTGCTGGCGAACCTCATCAGCAACGCGCTCAAGCACAGCCTCAGCGGCAGCCGCCTGACCGTCAGCGTGCGCCCGCAGCCGAGTCACGTGCTGCTGAGTGTGCGCGACGAGGGCGAAGGCATTCCCGCCGAGGACATTCCCAACCTGTTCGCCGCCTTCGAACAAAGCCGCCTGACCCTGCACGGGCGCTTCGACACGGGCATGGGCCTCGCCTTTTGCAAAATGGCCATTGAGCAGCACGGCGGGCGCATCTGGGTCGAGTCGGTGCGCGGTCAGGGTTCCGAGTTCTTCATGACCTTGCCCTACGCGCAGGACGTGGAAGACGAAGACGACGACTACGCCGAACTGCTGAGTTGAGGGCCGTGGGCTGCGGGTTGCCGCTCAAAACCCACGGCCCATGGCCTACTTCCGAATGTCCGGGTGAATCCCGAAGTCGTCGGCAATCAGCCGTGCCGTCATCTTGGCCGACATCATGACGCTGGGCGTGCCCGCGCCGGGTTGCGCTCCGGCCCCGACGAGGTACAGGTTTCTGACATCCTCGCTGCGGTTGTGGGGGCGGAAAAAGGCACTCTGGACGAGTTGCGGCTCTGGCCCGAAGGCGTTGCCCAGGTAACTGTCGAGCGTGCC
This sequence comes from Deinococcus sp., assembly GCF_030523985.1. Taxonomy (GTDB): domain Bacteria; phylum Deinococcota; class Deinococci; order Deinococcales; family Deinococcaceae; genus Deinococcus. Next base: position 12,764 of record NZ_JAUNHK010000037.1, on the reverse strand, counting down.
CTCGAAATAGTCGGGGGTCACGAACTCGAAATGGGTCAGGCGCTCGCGCAGGCGCGGAATCAGGCCGCGTTCTTCGATGTCGGCCAGCGCCCGCTCGGCCAGCTTCTGACCTTCGGTGGCCCAGTCGATGCCGCTGCCGTTGTGCGGCACGGGCACCAGCGTGTAGGCGGCGTGGTGCCCTGCCGGGGCCAGCGCGGGGTCGGTCAGGGTCGGCACATGCAGGTACTGGCTGAAGTCCTCGCCCAGCACCTTTTTCCCGAAAATTTCCGTGAGGAGTGCTTCGTAGCGCGGCCCCAGCAGGATGTTGTGGTGCTTGAGCGGCAGCGCCTCGCCATCGTCGCGGAAGCCGAAATAGACGACCAGCAGGCTCATGCTCTGCTGCGCGGCCCGCACCCGCAGGTCAGAGTTGACCAGTCGCGCCGCCCTGGGCACCCGCTTGAGGTAGGTGTTGGCCCAGTCGCCGTTGCTCACCACGAGGTCGGCCCGCAGTTCCTCGCCAGTTTCCAGCCGCACGCCCCGCGCCGTGCGCCGTCCGGGCAGGCGTCCGTCCACCAGAATCTCCTGCACCCCGGCCCCGTAACGAATCTGCCCGCCGAGTTCCTCGAATTTCTGCACCAGCCCGCGCACGAGTGCCCCAGTGCCGCCCATCGCGTAGTGGATGCCCCAGGTTTTCTCGACGAAGTGGATCATGGCGTAGATGGCGGGCACGCTCAGCGGATTGCCGCCGACCAGCAGCGTCTCGAAGGAAAAGACCTGCCGCATCTTGTCGGACTGGAAATATTTGGACGTAAACGAAAACAGCGTGCGCACCGCGTCCAGCTTCAGCAGGTCGGGCACCACGCGCAGCATGGTCGGCACGTCGCCGAAGTGGGTGTAGCCCAGTTCGATAAAGCCCCGGCGGAAAATCGCCTCGGCATCGGCGTGAAAGCGTTCGTAGCCCGCCAGGTCTTCGGGGGCCAGGGCCGCAATCTGGCGGCGGGTGCTGTCGGGGTCGCCGTCGTAGTCGAAATAGCTGCCGTCGTGAAAGACGATGCGGTAAAACGGCAGAATCGGCACCAGCTTTACGTATTCACTGGTGCGCGGGCCGCCGCTCACACCCTCGCGGACGCGCTCGCCGCTCAGCACCTCGGCTGGGTAGTCGGGGGCGTCGAGGTGGGCGCGTCCCGGTTCTAGTGCGAACAATTCCTCGATGAAATGTGGCACGGTAATGACCGTCGGCCCCATGTCGAACACGTAACCGTCGGGTGTGCGCTTCTGATAGGCGCGGCCTCCGGGGGCGTCAAGCCGTTCCAGTACGGTGGTGTCGAAGCCCAGGCTTTGCAGGCGAATGGCGAGGGACAGGCCACCGAAGCCCGAGCCGATGATCAGGGCGGTTTTGCGGTGAGAAGCAGGGTCAGCAGTCATAGGTCAAACCTCTGAAGAAGCGAGGAAAATGTGGAGGGTCAGGAACGGATGAGCGCGGCCTGTTGACGTGTCTGCCAGCAGGCGCGGGCCAGCAGCAGCAGCTTTTGCCGCCCGCTGACATGGGCGCGGCGGCTGAAGTTATCGAATCCGGCCCGCTGAAGGTCATCCAGAATGCCTTCATAGGCGTGGGCGGCAGTCAGCACAGCCAGTGGCCCGCGCCCGCGCAGCAGCGGAATCCCGGCGCGTCCGGCGGCGTACCACTCGCGGGCGAGGCCCGTCAGGTGCCGCATCAGGGCGCGGTAATTGTCGCCCAGCGGCTCCCCCGCCTGGTAGCGTTCCAGGTCGGCGCGGCCCAGGCCGTACTCGCGCAGCAGCGACTCGGGCAGATAAACCCGGCCCCGGCGCAGGTCTTCGCCCACGTCGCGCAGGATGTTGGTCAGTTGCATGGCCTGACCGAGCTTCAGGGCGTGTTCCAGCGTGCTTTCGCCCCCCCGGTAGCCGCAAATGGGCGCAATCATAAAGCCCACCACGCCCGCCACCCGGCGGCAGTACAGCAGCAGGTCGTCTATGTCGCGGTAGACGTGCCCGCGCAGGTCCATTTTCAGTCCCTCGTGCAACTCGGCAAAGGCCGACTGGGGAACGGGATAACGCTCCACCGCCCAGGCCAGCGCGGGCCAGAGGGAGCCGTTCGCCTCGCCCGCAAAAGCCGCTTCGACGGCGTGCCACCACGCTCCCAGCGCTTCCTGCGCGTCCTCACCCTCTCCCTCATCCACGATGTCGTCCCCGCTGCGGCAGGCGGCATACACGGCCCAGACAGCGGCCCGCTCCTGCGGCGCGAACAGTTGCGACCCCAGGTAAAAAGTTTTGCTGTGTTCGCGCGTCATGGCCTGGCAGTACCGGACCGCCTGTGCCACCGGGGGCTGGCGCAACTCGGCAGCGGGGAGAGAAAGGGGCGGGTCAGTCACAATCAAAGGCCTCAAGCCAGTCTAAGAGACAGGGGGAGGCCCAGACCTCGGACTCGCTTACAGAGTCGTGTTGGAGAGTGAGAGATTGACGTTTCCTTTGGGGTGACGGTGTGCGGACGTTTCTTTCATTATGCTAAGGAAAGAAGCTGCCCGCGATGGGCGGCAAGAGCCTGGAGGAAGCAATGGAAGAACGCAAGAGTATGGGAAGCGCGCTGGTCGAAGTGTTCGACGCTGGCGTCGTTCTCGTGAAGTCTGAAATCAATGCCGTGGCCAAGAAGGTCAGCGAACTCGCCAAGGCCAAAGGGGTCGGCATCGTGCTGGTGCTGGCCGCGCTGGGGCCGCTGGTGCTGGGCCTGATTTTCCTGATTCTGGCCGTGTTCTACGGTCTGATGCGTCTGGGTCTGGCGGCCTGGGCAGCGGCCCTGATTATTGCCCTGGTCAGCCTCGCCATCACGGGCGCCCTGATTTTCATGGGCCTCAAGAAGCTCAGCGCCGAGGTGGACACCGGCATGCCCCGCCGTCCGGTGGACCTGAACGGGCCTGAGTTCAAAGGTGCCACGGCGAGCGCGGGTGCCGACGCGGGCAAGAGCGGCGTGCCTGCCACCTCGCTCAAGTACGACGTTCCCGGTGCCGGAGCCGCCGCCAGCGTGCCGGCCACCACTTTCTACGGCGATGCCCAGCCCGGCGCACAGACCCAGGGCAACCAGCGCGTCTACGAAAGCGACGTGGACGGACGCGCCAAGATGTACGGCGACCGCCTGAACGAAAAGCTCGAAGGCCACGGTCACGACCACGACCCCAACCTGCAAAACCCCGTCGTCCTGCGTGACGCTCCGGGCATCGCCGTCAGCACCACGCCCACCTACATCGAGGACATGCGCCGCGAGGGTCTGGACGTGCCCGACACGGCCACCAAGGGAGGCAACTGAAGATGGCTGACAGCAAAGACCGTTCCCTGACCATCCAGGCCCAGCCTACCGTCACCCATGACGCCCCGGTGGTGTCTGGTGAAGTGCGTGTGGGCCAGGGCAGCGACATCCGCTACCTGACCGAACAGGAAGAAGCCCGCGAGCGTCTCAAGGCCAGCGTGGACCGCCTGACCGAACAGGCCAGCCTGCGCGTGCAGGTCGAAAAAGAACCGCTCAAGATGCTCGGCGGCGCTTCGGCTGTCGGTGCGGTGCTGGGGCTGCTGGTGGGACGTCAGTTCCGCCGCTCCAAGAAGATTTATGTGGACGCCCACAGCCCGGTCAAGCACCAGAAGGCGTTCGTCAAGGCCCAGCAGAAGCAAAAAGGCAGCAAGAACGACCTCGGCGGCGCGCTGGTCGCCACCCTCGGCACCATGGCGGTCAAGATGCTGACCGACAAGGTGCTTGCGCCCAAGCTCGAATCGGTGGCGAACGGCCTGCTCGACAAGGCCGGTCAGCCCAAGGGGGCCACCAAGTCCACTCCCGCCGCCCGCGCCAGCTCGGTGGCGGCAGCGAGCACCGCCAGCACTGTGCCTGCCCAGGACCGTCCCACGGCAGCGCTGGCCCAGGACGCGGCAGCGACGGCTGCACAGACCCAGTCGGCAGCGGCGGGGGTTCACTACACCGCCAACCCCGTTCACCCCGGCGTGGTGCCGATTCCTGACAGCAAGGTCGAAGCCAAGGCCCAGGGCACGCCCATCAGCGAAGACCAGAAGGCCAATCCCAACCTGTAGTCTTCGGTGAATTTCGGGGCCGCTTCCTTCGGGGGGCGGCTTTTTCGTGTTGCCAGGACTTGCTCGCCGTGACGGTGCTACCCTGGCCTGTATGACGGTCAGCCGCAGCACCCGACAGCGTGATGTGATTTCCCGCCTTCTGGAAGAAGCGCCGGGGCCACTGGCGGTGGGCGATATCCACGAACGGGCGCGGGCCGAGTTGCCCCGCCTGGGCATAGCGACGGTCTACCGCACCCTCAAGCTTCTGACCGAGCAGCGCCGCATTCATCCCGTGTTGCTCGACGGTGAAACACTGTATGAGGCGACGGGCAAGGGCCACCACCACCACTTCAGTTGCACCCGCTGCGGCAAGGTGTTCACGCTGCACACCTGCCCCGTCGCGCTGCCGAGCGGCACGGTCTATCCCGGCGGCTTTATCGTCGAGGCGCATGAGGTGACGCTCTACGGGCAGTGCCCGACGTGTGCAGAGGGTCAGGGCGTCTAGTCGGGTACGCCTCTCAGGGTGCATAGTGGGCGGTTATAAGGCCGCTGGCCTGCCCCTGGAGTGACCCCCTTGAACCTACTGCATGGATTTCTGACCTTCCTCGACCTGAGTGGCCTGGTGATGCTGGGCCTGTATTTCGCTCAGATGATCGTGGCGGCGCTGCTGCCCACGCCCCGGCGTCGCCGCACGCCTGACCTGTCGCTGCGCTTCACTTTCCTGATTCCGGCCCTCAACGAGGCGCAGGTGATTGCCGCCACGGTGCAGAACCTGCGCGAAACCGTGCCCGAGGCGCAAGTGGTGGTCATCGACGATGCCAGCGACGACGACACCGCCGCCATCGTGACCGGACTGGGGGCACGTGACCCGCAAGTCAGCCTGCTGCGCCGCGCCTTTCCACAGGCCCGCGAAGGCAAGGGCAAGGCTCTGAACTGGGCCGTTTCTCAGGTGCTGGGTTCACGACAAGCGGCGGAGGCCGACCTGTCCCGCGAGATTTTTGTGGTGGTGGATGCCGACGGACGGGTGACGCCGGGTCTCATTCCCGAAGCCCGGGAAGCTCTGGCCGACCCTGACGTGATGGGTGCCCAAGCCCGCGTGAAAATTCGGCCCAGCGTGGTCAAGCTAACGCCCAAGACGGTCATCGGGCGCATGCTGGAGCAGCAGCAGGACCTGGAGTTCTTTATCGTGCGGCACGTGCAACTGCTGCGCGAACGCTGGCATTCGGTGGGGCTGTTCGGCAACGGGCAGTTCATGCGGGCCAGCTATCTGGCGGGGCAACTGGCGCGGGGAGTAGCCCCCTGGCCCGACTGCCTCAGCGAAGATTTTGCCAGCGGTCTGGAAATGCGACTGGCCCGCAAGCAAAACCGCATGGCTTTTTTGGAACACGCCGTGACCCAGCAGGGGCTCCCCGACCTGCCGCGCTTTTCTCGGCAGCGTGCGCGCTGGACACAGGGCACCATGCAGTGCGCGCCGTACCTGCCCCAGCTCTGGCGCTCGCCCATGCCGCTGCTGGCACGGCTCGACCTCACCTACTTCGTCATCAGCCCGTGGATGAACGCCGTGATTGTCACCTCGCTGCTGATGCAGCCGGTGCGCTGGCTGATGGGCGCAGAGGGGCTTGTGCTGGACGCGACCACCAGCCTCATCATCACGGTCATCAACATCGGGTTGCAGCTTCAGTGGGTGGCCCGCTATCAGGTCGAGAACAAGCTGTCGCCAGGCCGGGTGCTGTTTACCCTCGCCAGCCTGCCCGTGTACGGCTTCGCCCTGTTCCTGAGCCTGCCGATGGCCTACAAGCACTACTTCACCGGGCGCAAAACCTGGGACAAGAGTGCGCGGCACGCCGAGCCCGCCCCGGTAGAGGGGGGCTGAGCGCCTTCAGGTCGTCTGAGAGGTCGTCTGGGCCGCTCCGGACAGCAGAATCAGGTCGTCGGTAGGTTCGCCGCGTTGCAGTTTGACCGCCCGCACGAGGTTCTGGTACATCAGCGCCGAGGTCAGCGGCCCCACGCCGCCGGGCACCGGGGTCTGGGCACGCACGGCGAGGTCGGGCGTGGCGTCTCCCACCATGTCGCCGCTCTCCTGCACGTTGATTCCGGCGTCCACCACCACGTGATGCGGCTGGACGTGTTCGGGCCTGAGCAGCCCAGCCTTGCCGACCGCCACCACCACGGCGTCTTGCTGGGCCAGCACGTCCGCCAGATTCCGGGTGTACATGTTGCACAGGGTGACTGTCGCGCCCTTGTTGTTCAGCATGAACAGCAGCGGGCGGCCCACCGTGCGCCCTGGCCCGACCACGGCGATGCGGAGGCCGCGCAGGTCGTCACCGAGTTGCTGACGCAGCAGAAACCGGATAGAGCGCGGCGTGGGGGGCAGCAGGGCTTCGGGCTCCCGCCCGGCGGCAATCAGGGCGAGGTTGGCCGGGGTCAGCCCCTCCACGTCCTTGCGGTGGGCGATGTGCAGCAGCGCGGCGTCGGCGTCCAGGCCCTTCGCCAGCGGCAGTTCCAGCACGATGCCGTGAACCTCCGGGTCTGCCGAGAGGTCACGCAGCGTCTGTTCCAGTTTTTCCTGGGTCGCCTGGGCACCGAGGTTCACCACCTGAAACTGCACGCCCAGCCTGCGGGCGCGGGCCTCCTTGCTGTTCACATAGACCTGCGACGCCTCGTCATCGGAAGCCAGTACGCTGACCAGCCGGGGCCGAAGCGGCTGGTCCAGGGCGGCCCAGTTTTGCAGGTCGGCCCGCACCGCCCGCATCACTTGGTCGGCAATTGGTTTGCCGAGGAGAACGGTGGGGGCGGCCTGCGTGTTCGTCATGTCTGCCACGCCTCCCCTCAGTGCCGGAAGTGCCGCGAACCCGTGAACACCATGCTCACGCCCAGTTCGTTACACGCGGCGATGACTTCGGGGTCGCGCTTGGCTCCGCCGGGTTGCAGGATGGCCGTCACGCCCGCGCTGGCAGCGAGGCGCACCACGTCGTCAAAAGGGAAGAAGGCTTCCGAGGCCAGCACCGCGCCCTGCGCCTTTTCGCCTGCGTTCTGCACCGCACGCTCGGCGGCCCAGATGCGGCTGACCGCGCCCGCGCCGAGGCCCACGGTCACGCCGCCCTTGCAAATCGCTACGGCGTTGGAGCGTGCGCCCTTGACCACGGCCCAGGCGAAACGGAGGTCTTGCCACTCCTGCTCCGTTGGCTGGCGCTTGGTGACGACTTCGGGGCAGAGGTCGTCCCAGGGGCGGGTATCGCGCTCCTGCACGGCGAATCCGCCTGCCAGAGGCCGCACGTCCAGCACGCTGACGCCCTCGGCCTGACCCGCAATCAGCACGCGTAGGTCGGGCTTTTTGGCGGCGAACCATTCAATCGCGTCGCTCGTCACGTCGGGCGCAATCAGCACTTCGAGGAAGGTCCCTTTCATGCTCTGAGCCGCCGCGAAATCCACGGGCTGGCTGACCGCCACCACGCCGCCGAACACGCTGAGGGTGTCGGCATCACGGGCACGTTCCCAGGCCGCCGCCACGTTCTCCGCAACGGCCACGCCGCAGGGGTTGGCGTGTTTGACCGCCACGCACACCGCGCCCTGCTCCTGCGCGGCGAGGTCCTGGCAGAGGCTCCAGGCCGCGTCGGCGTCGGCGTAGTTGTTGAAGCTCATCGGTTTGCCCGCCACCACCTGCGCGTCCAGCACGGGGCCACGCGCCTGACCCCAGCGGTAAATCGCGGCGGGCTGGTGGGGGTTTTCGCCGTAGCGCACCTGGGCCGTGCGCGTGAGGTGCAAGTCCAGCGTCCCAGGCAGTTGGGTGGGCAACTGATCGGATTGGCCCGACAGATAGGCGTTGATCGCCGCGTCGTAGCTGCTGGTGTGCGCATAGGCTTTGGCGGCGAGGTAGCGGCGCTGGGCCTGCGAAATCTCGTCTTGCAGCGCCAGCGCGTAGTCGGCGGGGTCAACCACGATCAGCACCGACTCGTGGTTTTTGGCTGCCGAGCGAATCATGGCGGGGCCGCCGATGTCGATGTTTTCGATCACGTCGGCGTCGGGTGCGCCGCGCGCCACCGTCTCACGGAAGGGGTAGAGGTTGACGCACACGAGGTCGATGGTGCCAAAATTTTGCGCCGCCAGTTCGTCCATGTGGGCCGTGCCGCGCCGCGCCAGGATGCCGCCATGAACCGCCGGGTGCAAGGTCTTGACCCGTCCATCCATCATTTCAGGAAAGCCCGTGATGTCGCTGACCTGCCGCACGCTGAGGCCCGCTTCCTGCAGGGCCGCAAAGGTGCCGCCCGTGCTGAGCAGTTCCCAGCCTCGCGCCTGAAGCTCCTGCGCGAACTGAACGATGCCTGTTTTGTCACTCACCGAAAGTAGGGCACGTTTTGTTGCCATAGTTCCTCCAGAAAGAAGGGACGCCCCCGCCTGTGCGAGAAACGTCCGACCCAGGCGCACGGTCACTGATATTCGGAAAGCTCCCCTGTGGTTTTGGCCCACTTTGCGCCAGTCACCTTCCGCAGATGGACTGAGTCTAGCGCAGCGACCCGGCAGCAAAAGCCCCCGACCTGCAAGCCGGGGACAAAGAAGCCGGGGACAAAGAAGACAGAACTCAGTTGCTGTTGCCGCTGCCGTCGGGTGCGGGGGTGACGGGAGCCGCCACGCTGGGCGCAGCCGTGCTGGTGTCGCCCTCAATCACGCGGCGCAGGTCGTCCAGGACGGCGCGTTCCTTGTCGTTGACCTGCTCGCCGCCGATGCCCAGGAATCCGCCTTCCTTGGCGGCGTTGGCGGTGTTCTCGGCCACCTTGAGCAGCATCTGACGGTAGGCGGCGGCGTCCTCGGCACTGGTCTTGCTGCTCACCAGCCACACGGCCTGACGCACGGCCTGCACGCTGCGCTCCTTGACTTCTTCGAGGTTGCGGGTGTCTTCCTTGGGCAAGTCCTTGGGGTCGGGCGGCGTGCCCATCAGTTCGGCGGCCATCGCTTCCATCAGCGGGGTGCGGGGCGTGCTGCTGACACTGGCGCGCACTGCGGCGGCAATCGCCTGGGCCTCGGCGACCAGTCCGGTCAGACCGCTGGGGCTGGCAGCGACCACGGCGGCTCCGGCGCGGCCTGGGGCGGTCATGATGCTCAGCCACTCTTCAGAAGTGAAGTTGTCTTTTATGCTCATGCCCGTAGCTTAGGCGAGGGAACGGGCGGGCAGAATTGTGATTTCGTTGGGAGTCTGTCCTAACGGTGCAGGAAGTCCGCCACCCGCTCGGGAAGGTCCTGCGGGTCCATCAAAAAGGCGTCGTGGCCGTGAACCGAGTCCAGTTCCCAGTATTCGGCGCGGGGCAATTCGGCGGCGCAGGCCCGCACCTCGGCGGCGGGGTACAGCACGTCGCTGGAAATGCCGACCACCAGCACCGGCACCCGGATGGCCTTCAGGTTGGCGCTGCTGGGCTGAAAAGCGTCCATCGCGCTGGTCAGGGCGCAGTAGGTGTGCTCGCAGAAGCGGGCCTTCAGTTTCTCGCCCTGGTAGTGCAGGTAGGACGTGATGGCCGGCACGCCCGGCACCCGCTCGCCTGCCTGGGTCTGGGCAAAGCTCTCGGGGCTGCGGTAACTCAGCATAGCCATCTGCCGAGCGACCTTGAGGCCTTCTCCGCCCGGAGCCGCCCGAATCGCGCTGCGGGCCGCCGTATTCAGCCCGATGGCCCAGGGCGAGTGCCGCGCCGGAGCGCCGATAATCACTGCCCGCTCCACCAGATCGGGACATTCCAGCAGCCAGGCGTAGGCCAGCATGCCGCCCATGCTCGCGCCGACCACCTTGACGCGGCGCACGCCCAGATAGTCCAGCAGGGCGCGGCCCACGCGGGCCATGTCGCGCAGGGTCAGCGGCGGGTCGCCCAGTTCGGCGGCGCTGGTCGTCCCCGAGCAGCCGCCCAGCACGTTGGCGCAGACGATGTATTCGTGGCGGGGGTCGAGCGGCTTGCCCGCGCCCAGAAAGTCGGGCCACCACTCATGCACGGCGCTGTGGCCCGTTAGGGCGTGCAGCACCAGCGTGGCTTCTTCCCGCGCCTCGCCGTAGGTGTGAAAGGCCACCCGCACGTCGTTCAGCACGCGCCCGCAGTCGAGCAGCAGGGGGTGATGCCGAAACAGCGTGACCGTCTGTGTCTCGCCCGAACAGTCCGGCTCAGGGAGCGCGGCGGGCGAACATTCTGCCAGGGCCGCCGTCATGCCTCTTCTCCTTCGCCCGCCAGCGCCTGCGCGAAGTCTTTGCGGATGTCGTCAATATGTTCGATGCCCACCGACACCCGAATCAGGCCGGGCGTGACCCCCGCTGCCGTCTGGGTCGTTTCGTCCAGTTGGCTGTGGGTGGTGCTGGCGGGGTGAATGACCAGCGTGCGGGTGTCGCCCACGTTGGCGACGTGCTGGGCCAGTTTGACCGAGCGGATGAACGCCTCGCCTGCTGCCCGGCCTCCGCTGAGTTCGAAGGTCAGCACTGCGCCCGCCCCGCGTGGCAGGTAGGTCTGGGCGCGGTCGTAGTGGGGGTGGTTGTTCAGGCCGGGGTAGGTCACGCGCCGCACGTCGGGGTGCTGCGCCAGCCAACGCGCCAGCGCCAGGGCGTTCTGGGCGTGGCGCTCGGCCCGCAGGCTGAGGGTTTCCAGCCCTTGCAGGAACTGCCACGCCTGCTGCGGCGCGAGGGTGGTGCCCAGGTCGCGCAGCCCCTCGGTGCGGGCGCGGGTGATGAAGGCGACATTGGGCAGCCCCAGGCCGTTGCCCTCGCCGAAGGTGTCCCAGAACTTCAGGCCGTGGTAGCTGGGCGAAGGCTCGGTCATCAGCGGGTAGCGCCCGTTGCCCCAGTCGAAGTTGCCCCCGTCCACGATGACGCCGCCGATGCCGTTGCCGTGCCCGCCAATCCACTTGCTGGCCGAATGGGTCACGATGTTGGCCCCGTGCCGCAGCGGCTGGCAGTAGTACCCGCCCGCGCCAAAAGTGTTGTCCACGATCACGGCGACGCCCTGCGCGTGGGCGACCTTCGCCACGCCCTCGAAATCGGGAATATTGAGCGCCGGATTGCCGATGGTTTCGAGGTACATGGCCCGCGTGCGCTCGTCTATCAGCGCGGCGAAATCTTCGGGGCGCTCGTCTTTGCCCGTAAAGCGCACCTCGATGCCTAGCCGCTTGAGGGTCACGCGGAACTGGTTGACCGTGCCGCCGTACAGGTTGGGCGAAGACACGATGTTGTCGCCCGCCTGCGCCAGCGTCAGGATGGTCAGCAGTTGCGCCGCGTGCCCGCTCGACACCGCCAGAGCGCCCACGCCACCTTCCAGGGCCGCTACCCGCTGCTCGAACACGTCGTTGGTGGGGTTCATGATGCGGCTGTAGATGTTGCCGAACTGCCGCAAACCGAACAGGTCGGCGGCATGTTCCGGCGACTCGAAGACGTAAGAATTGGTGGCGTAGATGGGCGTCTGCTGCGCCCCAGTCACAGGGTCGGGCCGCTGCCCGGCGTGGACTTGCAGGGTGTCGAAGTGCAGTTTGGTGGCATCGGTCATGATGTGGGCTCCTCGGGGTCGAAAGATCCGGGGGCGCCAGATACGGCAAGGCCCCTCTCGCTGTATCGAGAAGGAGCACCGAACATCGTCATCCGCGTGGCCTTCCCGCTTGGTCCCGCCCGGCGGTTCATCGTTGACACGCTCAGGGGGCTGGCCTTGGCACCGTGACGTGATGAGGTCCGGTTGCCGCGCCGTCGTCGAGCCAGGTCTCTCGGGCGCTCTGAAGTGGGTGGCTCCGCTGCGGGAGCTTAGGCAGAAGGTAACGCCCGGCCTGGGGAAGGGTCAAGGGCGCCCCTCCCCGGTGTCCAGCTTGCTGGCCCCGTTGACAGGGCAGGCCACCACTGTTATCTTGTTCCCCGCCTGACCGAATGGAACGGCAAAGAGCAATTGAGGGGCGCGAGTGTAGCTCAGCTGGTTAGAGCGCACGCCTGATAAGCGTGAGGTCCCCAGTTCAAGTCTGGGCATTCGCACCAAGAAGAAATCCCCGCCGAGTGCGGGGGTTTTGCTTTTGGGCACCGGTTATGCTGGCAGGCGGACATGAAGAAAATCCTGACGACGATTGTTTTGTCCTCTTTCACTTTCGCCGCAGCCGCAGAAGTCAGCCTCGGTATCGGCTGGCCCTCCTCGCAAGTTTCGTTTCAGTACGACAACGCGCGTGTCGGCGTGAGCTACGTCTCCTCACGCGAAGAAGGCGGCTTGGGTGTGGAAGCGGCTTACCTGAAATCCTTCCCCGTCCAGACCCTTACGAAAGCCCAGCCCTATCTGGGTGCCGGAGTCGGTGGCCTCTTTTTGGTGAACACGTCGAGCGATGTGGTGCTCATTTATCCTTCCGTCTACCCGCATGCTATAGCGGGCTTGAAAATCCCGGTCAGTCGGCACCTGAACCTCTTCGGGGAAGCCCACGCCGGGCTGCTGACCGACTTTCACGAAAGGGTCGAACCCAGAGCTGGAGCGCGAATCGGGCTGGGCTACCTGTTCTGACAGTCCAGTTCAGGGCAGTGGTGGCAACTCGGCTGCTTCGACCCACTGGCGCAACGTCGCTTCGGCACCCTGGCCCAGGCGAGAGCGCACCAGTTCCAGCAGGGCGGCAGTGGTGACAGCCCGATTACTGAAAGTCTGCATATATTCCTGGAGGAAAGCCCGGAAAGCGGCGTCTCCGACCTGCTTGCGGAGGGCGTGCAGCGCCAGGGCACCCCGGAAATAGGCCGTCTC